>JBBQRG010000042.1:0-26816 GCA_038215095.1 Solirubrobacterales bacterium
TCGTTCGTGGAGATCGGGCTCGGCTACCTCTCGCTCAACCGGTCGTCGGGCACGCTGTCGGGCGGCGAGGCGCAGCGCACCAAGATGATCCGCCACCTCGGCTCCTCGTTGACCGACGTCACCTACGTCTTCGACGAGCCCACGATCGGCCTGCATCCCCATGACGTCGAGCGGATGAACGACCTGCTGCTGCAGTTGCGCGACAAAGGCAACACGGTGCTAGTCGTGGAGCACGAGCCGGACACGATTGCGGTCGGCGACCACGTCGTCGACCTCGGCCCGGGTGCCGGCACCGCCGGTGGCGAGGTGGTCTTCGAGGGCACAGTCGAGGAGCTGCGGGAGAGCGACACCATCACCGGCCGCCATCTCGACGACCGGGCCTCGCTCAAGGAGACGACTCGGACCCCAACCAGCACGCTCGAGATCCGAGGCGCCGACACCAACAACCTGCAGGGCGTCGACGTCGACATCCCGCTCGCCGTGCTGGTGGTCTTGACCGGCGTAGCGGGGTCAGGAAAGAGCTCGCTGATAAACGGCTCGGTTGCGGACCGGGACGGGGTGGTCTCGGTCGACCAGGGCGCCATCCGCGGCTCGCGACGGAGCAACCCGGCGACCTACACCAAGCTGCTCGACCCGATCCGCAAGGCGTTCGCGAAGGCCAACGGCGTGAAGCCGGGGCTGTTCAGCGCCAACTCCGACGGCGCCTGCCCCAACTGCAACGGCGCCGGGGTCATCTACACGGACCTGGGGATCATGGCTGGCGTCGCCTCCACCTGCGAGGAGTGCGAGGGGAAGCGGTTCCAGGCGTCCGTGCTGGAGTACCGGTTCGGCGGCAAGGACATCAGCGAGGTGCTCGCCATGTCGGTCTCCGAGGCCGAGGAGTTCTTCGGCGCCGGTGAGGCGAAGACGCCGGCCGCGCACAAGATCCTCGACCGGCTCGCCGACGTTGGGCTCGGCTACCTCAGCCTCGGCCAGCCGCTCACGACGCTCTCCGGCGGCGAGCGGCAGCGGCTCAAGCTGGCTACCTACATGGGGGAGAAGGGCGGCATCCTCGTCCTCGACGAGCCGACCACCGGCCTGCACCTCGCGGACGTCGAGCAGCTGCTCGGCCTGCTCGACCGCCTCGTCGACTCCGGCAAGTCGGTCATCGTGATCGAGCACAACCAGGCGGTTATGGCGCACGCCGACTGGATCATCGACCTCGGCCCCGGCGCCGGCCACGATGGCGGCCGGATCGTCTTCGAGGGCACACCCACCGACCTCGCCGCCGCCCGCTCCACCCTCACCGGCGAGCACCTCGCGGCCTACGCCGGCTCCTGACTGAGGCCTTAGGCGCCGGCCTGCTCGGCGATGAAGCCGAGCACGGCCTCGTTGAACTCTTCGCTGCGCTCCAGGTTCGCGCCGTGCGGCGCTCGCGGGATCACGGTCAGCCTGGCGCCCGGGATCAGCTCGGCGAGCTTCTTGGAGCGCCAGACGGGCACGAGCACGTCGTGCTCGGCGCCGATCACGTGCACGGGCATCGTCAGCGAGCCGAGCCGGTCCGACGCGTCGTGGCGGCGCGAGGCCTGGAGCTGGCGGCCGAACGCCTCGACCGGCTGCGGGTTGGGATTGCCGAGGATCGCGTCGCGCAGCCACTCCACCTTGCCGGCGTCCTCGAAGAACTCCTCGGACATCGTGAGCAGCATCGACTCGTCCACGCGCTCCTCGCGCGACATGCTTCTCGCGCGGTTCAGCCACAGCTCGCCGTGGCGCTGGGCCCACTCGCCCGCGCGCGGGTAGGTCACCGCCAGCGTCAGCGTGCGCACCCGCTCGGGGGCCGCGAGGGCGAGCTCCTGCGCGATCGTTCCGCCCATCGACAGCCCGAGCAGATGGAAGGAGTCGAGGCCGAGCGCGTCCGCCAACGCGAGCGTGTCCTGCGCCATGTCGGTGATCTCGTAGGGCCCGTCGGCGAGCGACGAGCGGCCCACGTCGCGGTTGTCGAACGTGATCGTCCGGTGGCGGGCGGTGAACGCCTTCAGCTGCGGGATCCAGGCCAGCGAGTCGGTGGCCAGTCCCATGACGCACAGCAGGGGCTCGCCCTCGCCACGCTCCTCGTAGAAGAGGGTCTGACCGTTGGCTTGGAGCTCGGGCACGGGCGGGAAGGCTAGGGACTAGGCTCCACGCATGACCGACACCACCACGTCCGCACAGGCGACGAACTCACAGGGGAACGGCCAGCCGGCCGCCTCGATCGAGGTCAGGAACCCGGCTACGGGCGAGCTGATCGGCACCGTCCCGGCGTTCGGGATCGAGGACATGGCGGGTGTGGTGGCCCGCGCCCGCGCCGCGCAGCCCGGCTGGGAGGCGCTTGGCTTCGAGGGCCGCGCCCAGGTGCTGAAGCGCGCCCAGAAGTGGCTCGTGGACAACGGCGACCGCGTGGCCCGCACGATCGTCGCCGAGACCGGCAAGGCCTACGAGGACGCGATGCTGGCCGAGATCGGCTACGCCGCCAGCGCCTTCGCCTACTGGGCCAAGAAGGCCCCCAAGCTGCTGGCCGACGAGAAGATCCGCTCGGCCTCGCCGTTCGTGCTCGGCCGCAAGATGGTCGTGCGCTATGCGCCGGCCGGCGTCGTCGGCGTGATCGGCCCCTGGAACTACCCGCTCACGAACTCGTTCGGCGACTGCATCCCCGCGCTCGCCGCCGGCAACTCGGTGGTGTTGAAGCCCGCCAGCCTGACGCCGCTCACCTCGCTGCTGATGGCCGAGGGGCTGCGCGAGGCGGGGATCCCCGAGGACGTGTTCACCGTCACCCCGGGACCCGGCCCGATCGGCTCCGAGCTGATCGATCACGTGGACTTCGTGATGTTCACGGGCTCGACCGAGGTCGGCAAGAAGATCATGGAGCGCGCCTCGAAGACGCTCACGCCGGTGGGCCTCGAGCTGGGCGGCAAGGATCCGATGATCGTGCTCGAGGACGCGAACCTCGAGCGCGCCGCGAACGCCGCCGTGCACTACTCGATGCAGAACGGCGGCCAGACCTGCATCTCGGTCGAGCGCGTGTACGTGGAAGAGCCCGTCTACGACGAGTTCGTGGGCAAGGTCGAGCAGAAGCTGCGCAAGGTGCGCCAGGGCGTTCCGGGCGGCGCGGGCGTCACGGACGTGGGCGCGGTCACGTCGCCACCGCAGGTGGACCTGATCGACGAGCACGTCAAGGACGCCGTCGCCAAGGGCGCTCGCGTGCTGGTGGGCGGCCACCGCGGCGAAGGCCCGGGCGACTTTTACGAGCCCACGCTGCTCGTGGACGTGGACCACACGATGGAGTGCATGATGGAGGAGACCTTCGGGCCCACGCTGCCGGTGATGAAGGTGCGCGACGCCGAGGAGGCGGTCAGGCTGGCCAACGACTCGCCCTACGGGCTGCAGGCGTCCGTGTGGACAAAGGACATCGCAAAGGGCGAGCGGCTGGCGCGGATGATCGAGGCCGGCGTGTCCTCGGTGAACGACACCCAGATCAACTACCTGGCGCTCGAGCTGCCGATGGGCGGCTGGAAGCTCTCGGGCCTCGGGGCGCGCCACGGCGCCGACGGAATCCGCAAGTACACGAAGCGCCAGGCGCTGCTGGTCACGCGCTTCGGCACCAACCGCGAGCTCCACTATCTGCCCTACAAAGCGGGCACCACGAAGATTGCGTCCAGGCTCGTAAAACTGATCTACGGGCGCCGCGGGTAGCTGCCGATAACGGGAGGCGATGCGCCTCCTGTTCGCGGCTATTCGCATGCCTGATCGCGCTCGCCACAGCCGGCGCGGCGCTCGCCGCCCCGTACGGCCGCGTGGTCGGCAATCCCGCTGACAGGCTGGCCTCGAAGCCGATCGACGACTACCGCTACGACCACGCCAGGCGCTGCGTGAAGCACCCCTCGAAGGGAGCGCTCGCGCTGGTGGACTGGCTCGACCACAACAGCAGCGGCGTGTTCTGGGGAATCATGCGCTGCGAGAAGCTCAACCGCCGCGACTACAGCCTCCATTCCGAGGGCCGCGCGGGCGACTGGCACCTCGACGCCCACAGCGCCGCCGACAGGCCGCGCGGCGCGGAGGCTGATCCTGATGCTGCTGGCCACCGACAGCGCCGGCAACCCGCATGCGCTCGCCCGCCGCATGGGCGTCCAGGAGATCATCTGGGACTGCCGCTCCTGGTGGTCGGGCGGCCGACCGGATGGGGCCCTACTCCGTCTGTTACGACGGCAAGGGCCGCAGGAAGAAGCACGTGGACGAGACGCTCGGGCACATGAACCACATGCATCTGGGCCTGAGTTTGCGGGGGGCGCGCATGCAGACATCTTTTTGGCGTCGATAGCGATCGCGCCCTCTACGGCCGCCCTTAGGCAAGCCACTCTTCCGCGTTGCCCCGCGCCCCCGACTCTTACGGGCTAGCTTTGGGCTCGTGGCCGACCTCTCCCCCAAGAACAGGATCCACATCGACGTCGACCGTGCACTCTGCATCGGCTCGGGCGACTGCGTGGACACCGCCCCCGACGTCTTCCAGCTGGACGCCGAGGAGAAGGCCGTCGTGGTGGACCCGGACGGCGCGCCCGTCGACGACGTGATCGAGGCGGCCGGCAATTGTCCCGTCAGCGCGATCTTCGTTATTGGCGCCGACGGGGACTTATATCCCTAGCCCGCCCGAGTAGGGGGCGCGGGGCAACGCGGACCAAACGCTGGCCTGGACGCGCCGCCGAGAACGCGCTCGTTCTCCTAGGAGCGCCGGCGGCGCAGCACCAGCAGCAGGGCCAGGCCCAGCGCCAGCAGGACCGTGCTCCGGCCGGGGGTCACGCCGCCCTGCTCGTGGTGGGCGCCGCCGGCGCCCAGCGCGAACTCGTCCGCCGCCAGCACGTCATGGGGCTCGCGGTCCTCGTCGTGGGGGTCCGGGGCGCGATGCTCGCGAGTGGGCACGGCGAACTCGTCCGCCGCCAGCACGTCGTGGGGTTCGTGATCCTCGTTGTGGGGGTCCGGCGGGCGATGCTCGCGGGTGGGCATGGCGAACTCGTCGGCGGCGAGCACGTCGTGCGGCTCGTCTATTGCGCTCGGATCGCGGGTGCCCCTTTCGTCTGCCATGGCCTGGATGCTGGCAGATCGGGCGGCGTTGCCGGCTCAGGGGGCTCGCGGTGCACCGCTACGCCCGCCATCACGAGCGCCACGCCGGCCACGTCGGTGGCGCTCGGCACCTGGGTCAGGACGATCAGCCCGATCAGAGTGGCCGTGGCCGGCAGGAGCGACACGAGCAGCGCGTAGGTGGCGCGCGGCAGTTGCCGCATGGCGAGCTGGTCGCACACGTAGGGAATCACCGAGGACGAGATGCCCACGCCGATGCCCGCCAGCAGCGCGACGGGGTCGCCGAGCGCGGGGATCGCCGCGAAGCCCGCCAGCGGCGTGACCACCACGGCCGCGATCAGCATCGACGCGGCCAGCCCGTCAACGCTCTCGAGCGCGCGGATGCGCGAGACGCGGTGGGCCAGCACGATGTAGAGCGCGAACAGGATTGCGTTGGCGAACGCCAGCGCCACGCCGAGCGGCTCGCCCCCGATGCGCACGCCCGTGAGCAGGTACACGCCCGGTACCGCCAGCAGCAGCGCGACCGCGTTGCGTGGCGTGCGCGCGCCGAGCGCCGCCAGCCCCACCACCGGCAGGAACTCGATGGCCGCCACGGTGGCGAGCGGGAGGCGGTCGATGGCGATGTAGAAGGAGCAGTTCATCAGCGCCAGCACCGCGCCCCAGGCGAGCACGACGCGGGGCACCGGGAAGGCGCGCCAGGGCTTGCGCCAGGCGCAGAACACGACGGCGGCGGAGGCGATCCGCAGCCACGCCACACCCAGCGGCTCCACGCGCACGAACAGCAGCACTGCGAAGGCCGGGCCGAGGTAGTGGAAGACGGCGCTGACGACGAAATAGAGCTGCGGAGGCATCTAGACATAGCTTTCCTTGGTCGAAAGCTTTGTGGAATGGCCAAGGACAGGTAGTCTCAGCCACATGGTTCTCAATCAAAGGCAAAATGGCGCCGAGACCGTCGATCAGGTAAATCGCCGCCTGATGGCGGAGCTCCAGGACGACGCACGGCTCTCGCTCGCCGAGCTCGGCAGGCGCGTGGGCCTGTCCGCGCCGGCCGTCGCGGAGCGCCTCCAGCGCCTGGAGGACGACGGTGTGATCACCGGCTACCGCGCGCTGATCGACCCGCGGGCGCTCGGGCTGGGCCTGAGCGCCGTGGTGCGCATCAGGCCGAACGCGCGGCAGCTGGCGAAGGTGGCGGAGCTGGCCCGCAAGACGCCGGAGGTGGTGGAGTGCCACCGCATCACCGGCGAGGACTGCTACTTCATGCGCATGCACCTGCGCGACGTGGAGCACCTCGAGGAGGTCATCGACCAGTTCGTGCTCTACGGGCAGACCACGACCTCGATCGTCCAGTCCTCGCCCGTGCCGCTACGCGGCGTGGCCCTCTAGGGCCGGCGCTACCTTTCTGCGCATGCGCCGGCGTGTTCTCGCACTGCTTCCCCTTGCGGCGATCGCGGCCGCGATCGGCGGCTGCGGGCAGGACCACCCGGCGGGCGGGGGGAAGGGCTCGTCCGGCGACGAGGTGGTTCTGACCCCGGAGGCGGTGGCAGCAGCGCGCAAGCACGCCGCGGCGAAGAAGACGAAGGCGGCCCGCACGCGCGCGCAGGTCGTGCAGCTCGAGGGCGCGGGCGCGAAGGCACCGAGCGGCGGTGCCGCCACCGGCGACGCGCCGAGCCCCGGAGCCGCCAGCGACGCCGAGGTGCGCGCGGAGCTTCGCGCGGGCCGCCGCGAGCTGCGCAGCTTCCAGGCGCACCTTACGAGGACGGCCTTCCTACAGGAGGGCCCACGGGCGAAGGTGCTGCGCAACGGCTCGGCGGTGGCGCCCAGAAACGCTCCGGAGGCCGTCAAGCGCGTGATCCTCGCCGCCAACGAGATCGCCAAGTTTCCCTACAAGTGGGGCGGCGGCCACGGGGCCTGGCGCGACAACGGCTACGACTGCTCCGGTTCCGTGTCCTTCGCGCTGGCGGGGGCCGGGTTCCTGAAGAGTCCGCTCACCTCCGGGGCCTTCGCCCGCTGGGGTGAGGCCGGCCCCGGCGACTGGATCACCATCTACGCGAACAGCGGCCACATGTTCATGCTGGTGGCCGGCCTGCGCTTCGACACGAGCGGCCGGGGCCGAGCGGGCACGCGCTGGCAGCCCGCCGTCCGGCCGGCGGGCGGCTTCGCCGTAAGGCATCCGCTCGACTACTAGCCCGGGTCCAACCGGTTCGCGCTAGCCCGGATCTAGCCCGTTCGCGTCGGGGGCGCGGGGCAACGCGGTGGAGCCGCCGGCCTCGGCGCCGACGCCGAGAGCGCGATCGGTCTCGCTCACTCGAGTTCCGCAGGAACGAGAGAGAGCTCGAGCTCGCGGTCCTGGCGCAGCGCCCTGACGGTGACCTGTGTGCCGATCAGCTCGGCCACCATCAGCCGTTGCAGGTCCTCGACGCGCGCGACCGCCGTACCGTCCACGTCGAGGATTAGGTCCTCGGGGCGGATGCCCGCATCGGCGGCCGGGCTGCCGTCCACCACCTCCACGACCTCGATGCAGCTGTCGCGGCCGGATCGCGCGCGGGCGTGTGGCGGCAGCGGGCGCGGGCCGCCGGCGATGCCCAGGTAGGCGCGCCGCACGCGGCCCTCGGCGATCAGCGCGGCGATCACGCGTTGGGTCGAGTCGTTGATCGGCACCGCCAGGCCCAGGCCCACGCCGGCGACCGCGGTGTTGATGCCAACGATGCGCCCGCGGCTGTCGGCCAGCGCTCCGCCGGAGTTGCCCGGATTCAGCGCGGCGTCGGTCTGGATCATGCTGTCGATCACGCGCGCCGCGCGGCGCGAGCGCGCCGGCAGTGAGCGCCCGAGCGCGGAGATCACGCCCGCGGTCACGCTGCCGCCGAAGCCGTTGGGGTTGCCGATCGCGACCACCAGCTGGCCCACCCGCAGGGTCTCCGCGTCCCCCAGCTCGGCGGCGGCGAGGCCGCCCTCCTCGGTGCGAAGCACGGCCAGGTCGGACAGCGGGTCTGCTCCCACGAGCTCGAAGGCGTGCTCGCGCCCGTCGTCGAAGGTCGCGCGTCCGCGCCGTCCCGCGCCGTCCACCACGTGCGCCGAGGTCAGCAGGTAGCCGTCCGGGCTGAGCGCGACGGCGCTGCCCGCACCTGCCGGCAGCTGGCCGCCGCGGCCCCGGCGCATCACCCGCAGGCTGGCCACCGAGGGCGTCAGCCGCTCGGCCACCGCCACCACGGCGCGCGAGTAGGCGTCGAGCGCCTCGGTCTCGGCCGGGTCCACGGGTGGGGCCTGCGCGGTCATGCGGCGTCCCGCTCGGAGCCGAAGCTCACCGTCAGCTCGCGCTCGTCCTCGCCGCGCACCACACTCAGGGCCAGCTCGCCGCCCGCCGCGGGCACCCGGTCGAGGGCGGAGTAGAGGCCGTCCACGCCGTCGAGCTCGCGGCCGAGCGCGCCCACGAGCAGGTCGCCGCGCGCGAGCCCGGCGGCCTCGGCGGGGCTGCCGTTCTCGACGGCCCTAACGAGCAGGCCCGAGCGGTCGGACAGTCCAACGGCGCGGCGCATCCGGCGCGCCGCGCGCGGCGGCGCGATCGCCACGCCCAGCCGGTGCGGGGCCACGGCCTCGCCGCGACCGAGCAGCTCCACGCGCTCGCGCACCGCCGCCGTGGCGGGCAGCGCGAGGATCAGGCCACCTTCCATCCGCAGGCTGTTGATGCCGAGCAGGCGCCCCCCGCCGTCCACGATCGGACCCCCCGAGGAGCCGCGGGGGAGGGCGGCGGTGTGCTCGATCGCGCCGTGGATGCGGCGGCCGCGCGGACCGCGGAAGCTCCGCCCCGCCGAGGACACGAACCCGAGCGTGGCGCGCAGGCCGCGGCCGCCCGGGTTGGCGAGCGCGAACACCGCGCTCCCGAGGCCGGGGGCCTCGTCTGCAGGCTCCCAGGCGATGGCCGGCGCGTCGCCGGTGTCGACGGCGATCACGGCCAGGTCCAGGTCGGTGTCGACCCCCGCGGCCTCGCCGGCCTCGCGGCGCCCGTCGGCGAAGCTCACGCCGACCTCTTCACGTCGCAGGTTGTGCGCGCTCGTGAGCACCTGCCCCTCGGCCACCACCACCCCCGAGCCAAGGCCCCAGCCGCGGCCGAGCCCGACGACAGCCGGCCCGACGTCGCGTGCCGCCGCTGCGATTGCGTCAGAAAGGTCGGAAACCGTGCTCATATCTCACTCCCAGTCAGTTACTTGCAAGTTGCAAGTGAGTACCGTACCATCCTGCTCCTCTTGGCAAGGGAGGCGGAAAACCCGCTCGGCGCGGCGCTCGACAGCGTCGGAGACCGCTGGACGCTGCTGATGGTGGAGGCGCTGCTCGACGGGTCGCGCCGCTTCGGCGACCTCGAGGAGGCCCTGCCGGGAATCGCGCCGAACGTGCTGAGCGCCCGCCTGCGCCGGCTCGAGGCGGAGGGCCTCGTGCTGGCCGAGCCCTACTCGGAGCGCCCGCGCCGCTTCGTCTACGAGCTCACCGCGTCAGGCCGTGCGCTGGCCGGCGCGCTGCGCCTGCTGGCCGACTGGGGCGCCCGCCACGGCGACCAGGGCGACCTGCCGCGCCACGCCGCCTGCGGCTCGCCTCTCGAGGCCACCTACTGGTGCCCCACCTGCGAGCAGCCCGTGGAGGCCGGCGAAGCCGACCACGTGCACTACGCGTAGGGAGATCGACCGCGTTCTTGGCGGCGCGGCCAGGCCAGCCGCTCTTCCGCGTTGCCCCGCGCCCCCTACGCCAACGGGTTTCTCCTAGTGCGGTCTTTTTCCCTGCTGGGTGATACCTTCGGCCGGTCTTGAACGACGACCCGACACGCCTGCTTCGGCCGGAGCGGCGTCCCGGTCCGCCCCGTCGCGAGCCCGACTCCGTCTACCAGCGCAGGCGCCTCGTGGCGGGCGGCGTGGTGGCCGCCCTGCTCGTACTGCTGATCGTGGTGATCGCGAGCGCCGGCGGCGGCAGCAGCAACAAGCCGAAGACCCCGGCTGACCTCGGGGTGCCCACGACGCCGGACAACCTCGGCAACTCGAACCAGGACACGAGCACCGACTCCACCAGCACGAGCACCACACCCTCGACGGGCGGCGGAACCGCGGGCGGCGGGACGAGCGGCGGAACCGCGGGCGGCGGCACCTCCGGCGGGACCGGCGGCGGCACCCAGGTCACGCCGCAAGGGGGAGGCACCAACCAGGGCGGCGGCACGGCCGGCGGCGGCACCCAGCAGGGCGGCGGCAACCAGACGCCGCAGGGCAGCTCCGGCGGCGGCACCCAAGCTCCGCCGTAAGAGCCTACGTCCGCGCTCCTTAACGCGCGGCGCTTTTACCGTGCTGCCCGCGGCCACACGCGCCCGCAACGCGATCGGTGGCGGGACGAAGTACGCCGGATCTCGGCCGCCTCGAGTAAGGGGCAGGTGTGGCCGCGGGCAGGAGGCCGAGCCTGCCCCGCGTTACGGAACGCGGTTTGCCATCAGTAGTCAGGGCGCGGGCGTTGCCTCTGGCGCTTCACTTCGCCGCGGCGCTTCTTCGACTCGATCCTTCGGCGCCTCGACGCCTTCGTCGGCTTCGTCGCGCGGCGCGGGCGCTGCACGGTCAGCGCCGCGGCCAGGCGGGAGCGGAGCCGCTCCAGGGCCAGCTCGCGGTTGCGTGCCTGGGAGCGGGTGTCCTGGGCCGAGGCGCGCACGACGGCGCCGCCTCGGGCGGTCACGCGGCGCTTCTGCTCTTCGCTGAGCGAGCGCGAGGCGGCAACGTCGAAGCTGGCCTCGACTCGCGACGCGGTCACGTTTGCGTGCTGGCCGCCGGGGCCTGAGGAGCGGCTGGCGCGCAGCTCGACTTCCGACAGCGGGATTGCGACCCCGCGGGCGACTGGCATCGGGTCGTCCACCGGGTGGACGCTACGCGTTCGCCGGCGGTGGCGGCTAGCGGCGAAGCAGGCCGGCGAGGCGGCGCCGGCGGGCGCGGCGGGTGCTCGGACGGCGGCGGCGGTCGCGGTACTCGTCGATCGTGAGCTCCACGGGAATGTCGCACTGAAGCGGCTGGAATCCCTGCTCGCGGACGGCGTGAGTGGCTCTGGTCATTCGGTTCCTCCCTCTCGGCACGCTAATGGTTCCCTCTTCATGCCTTTTCCTAAACAAGGGCTTCGACGCGGCCGCGATGCACTCCTGCAAGGCTGCGCGCGTGCTCTGCGCGGTGGTCGGTCACGTCGAGTGGATCCGCTTCGCGCGCGTGGACCACGTGCCGGTGCCGGGGGAGATCGTGCACGCGCTCCAGGTGTGGGACGAGCCCGGCGGCGGCGGCGCGGTGGCGGCCGTCCAACTGGCGAAGCTGGCCGGCGAGGCCACCTTCTACACGGCACTCGGCGACGACGAGCTGGGCCACCGCTGCAAGGGGGAGCTCGAGCGGCTGGGAGTGCGGGTCGAGGCCAGCTTCCGCCCCGAGCCGCAGCGCCACGGCTTCGTGTACGTGGACGCCGCAGGCGAGCGCACGATCACGGTGATCGGCTCGCGGCTGGGCCCGAGCGGCGGCGACCCGCTGCGATGGCACGAGCTCGAAGGAGCCGACTCCGTCTACACCACGGCCGGCGACCCGGGCGCGCTACAAGCGGCGCGGACGGCGCGCGTGCTCGTGGGCACGGCCCGCGACCTGCCCGCTCTGAACGCGGCCGGCGTCGAGCTGGACGCGCTGGTGTCGAGCTCCCGCGACGCGGGCGAGCGCTACGAGCCCGGCCAGCTCGACCCGCCTCCACGAGTGGTGGTGCGCACCGCCGGCGCGGCCGGAGGTGCGTACGAGACGAGCGACCGCGCGACCGGCAGCTGGCAGGTCGCCCCGCTGCCCGGTCCGGTGGCCGACGCCTACGGCTGCGGCGACACCTTCGCCGCCGGCTTCACCTACGGCCTGGGCGCGAACCTCACGATCGACGAGGCGCTCGAGCTCGGAGCCCGCTGCGGCGCCGCGTGCCTTACCGGCAACGGCCCATATACCGGTCAACTGCGCGCCCCTTAGCGCGCGTCCGGGCCAGCGTGCTGCCCGCGGCCACACGGGCCCCCGACGCGATAGGTGGCGGGACGAAGTAGCGGCGAATCTCGGGCGAATCTAGGCCCTATCGAGCAAGGGGCGCGTGTGGCCGCGGGCAGGAGGCCGATCCCGCCGCGGGTTAAGGGACGCGGCCGTTACAGCATCAATGGGACGCGGCCGTTACGGCATCAATGGTCCGCGACATGGCCGTCCGAGGGCGCAATCGGCAATTCATCGCGGACCCAGGCAACCAACCCGCCGGCGAGGTTATAGGCGTCGAAGCCGGCCGCGCGGAAGGCCTGCGTGGCCACCCCTGAGCGGGCGCCCGTGCGGCAGTAGAACAGGATCGGCTTGCCCGGATCGAGTTGCTGCGCCTCCTCGGCGAGGTTCTCCAGGTCCACGCGCTTCGAGCCCTCGATGCGTCCGGCCTCGTGTTCGTAGGGCTCGCGCACGTCGAGCAGCTGCGTGTCGCCGTCGCGCAGGAGCTCGGCCGCGCGCTCCGGCGGGATGTCCTCCTGGAGGTCGCCAAGAGCTGCCATCGCCCGTGAGGCTAGCGGCGGGTTAGAGTGCCGCAGCGATGGCCGCCGACTGGGACCTGCGCGGGAAGACCGTGCTCATCACGGGAGCCGCCCGCGGCATCGGCGCAGAGAGCGCGCGCCGGCTGTCAACGCGGGGCGCGAAGCTCGCGCTGGTGGGCCTCGAGCCCGAGGAGCTTCAGCGCGTGGCCGCCCAGTGCGGGCCCGACGCCGCCTGGTTCGAGGCCGACGTGACCGACCGCGAGGCGCTCGACCGGGCGGTGGAAGGCACCGTCGAGCGCTTCGGGGGCATCGACGTCGTGATGGCGAACGCGGGCATCGGAGGCCTCGGCCTGATCCGCTCGCTCGACTCGGCGGCCTTCGAGCGCGTGGTGGACGTGAACCTGAAGGGCCCCTTCAACACCCTCTCCGCCTGCCTGCCGCAGCTGATCGAGCGGCGCGGCTACGCGCTGGTGGTGGCCTCGATGGCGGTGATCGCCCACATGCCGGCCTCGGCGGGCTACTCGGCCAGCAAGGCCGGGGTGGAGGCGCTCACGAACGTGCTGCGCGAGGAGGTGCGCCACCTCGGCGTGGACGTGGGCTGTGCCTACTTCGCCTTCATCGGCACCGACCTCGTGGCCGGCCAGGACAGCCACCCGCTCGGGTTCGCCCGCTCGCGCCTTCCGGGCCCGCTCGCCAAGACCTACCCGGTCTCGCAGGTGGGCGAGGCCGTGGCCGACGGCATCGCCAAGCGCAAGCGCTGGGTGCTCGTGCCGCGCTGGATAGCCCCCCTGTTGCTGCTGCGAGGCCTGATCCAGGCGCTGCCGCCCAACAAGCAGACCGAGGAGATCGTGCGCGAGATGGACCAGCGCTTCGAGGAAGACGTCCGCGAGCGCGGCGCGGCGGAGGCGTCCGCCCCGGTCGGGGCCGGCGGGCGCGCCGGCATGAACCGAACCTAGAAGCCCCTCGTAAGACCAGGACGATGTCCGCGAAAGCCGTGATCGACTTCGACCTGGACCGCTACCTGCGGGCCTCGAAGAAGCTCGACCTGTCGGAGCTCGACTGGGACGACATCCCCAATCACCGGCTCTCCGACGGCGACGTGATGTGCATGCACTACATGATGGACATCGAGACGCACACGGTGATCTACCTGCGCGACCTGCTCGCCACGCGCGCCGCCAACGACCCGCAGATCACCGCCTTCCTCTGATGATGGGTCTACGAGGAGCTCTGGCACGGCGAGGCCTTCTCCGACTTCCTGCGCGCGTACGGGATCGAGGTGCCTTCGGAGCCGAAGCTGCCCCGACGGCACGACTCCGATGCCCACGCGCGTGACCCGGATGGCGCGGCTACGCGAGCAGCTCGGCGTCGGCCACCAGCTCTCGCTGCTGCCGACGATGATGGGCTCGATGCTGAACCGGGTGATCCAGGACGAGCGCCGCCACTTCGCCTTCTACCGCGCGCAGGGCAGGGCCCGGCTGGGCCACGCCCCGCCGCGGACGCGCGCCCTGGTCCGCTGGATCTTCCAGAACTTCTGGACGGCCGCGAGATGATGCGCGAGATCGACGCCACGGTGAGCGACATCCCCGGCCTGGAGGGCCTGACCCTGCTCGAGGACACGCTGGACGCGACCCTCGCGCGAAGCTAGTCGTCGGAGTCGGACTTGGAGTCGTCCGAGTCGGACTTGTCGTCCTCGCTGGACTCGTCCTCGCTCTGCCCTCTGCCCTCTGCCCTCTCGTCATCGGAGTCGTCGGAGTCGTCGGAGTCTTTGGGCTGCCCTTCCTCATCCGCCATTGAAGAGTCCTCCGGTGAGGCCTTGTCGGAATCCTGGTTGGGGGAGTCGGGATCGGTGGGCCCGCCCGGGATCGGCTCGCCCTTGTACTCCTCGGCGTCGTCCACCTTCTCGCCCTTCACCTCGACGCTGCCGTCTTCGCGGTGCCGCAGCGAGTCCGGGCCCAGGTTCATCTCGGGCCCCTCGTGGTAGCCGTGCTCGCCGTCCCCTCCGCCGAAGGTCTCGTACATGGCCTTGCCCGTGGGCCAGTCTTCGAGCTTCTGCGGCGGGTCGTCCTCGAGGTCCTTGACCTCCTGCTTGGCCTGCTCGTACTCCTCCTCGAGCTTCTCGTTGTCGGACTTCTCCTCGTCAGGCTTGTCGTCGCCGTCCGAGTCGTCCGACTCGCCCGAGGCCTGCTCCTCGTCCTCCCGCTCCTCGTCGTCGCGCTTCTCCTCATGCTCCTGGTCCTGCTCGTCGCGTTCCGTGGTCTGCTCGTCGCTCATCTACCCCTCCGTATCAGCTCCCCTCAGCGGTACCCACATGGGCCGCCGGGCATGCGGCTATCGTCGCAAACATGGCGAAGCGCGATCCCCGCATGGTGGCTCTGGGCTACGGGAAGTTCGTGCGCGCCGACCGCGTCTACGCGCTCGTGCCGCTCGAGGGCGAGGACCGCAGGGACGGGCGCCGCACCTACGTGCACGTGGACGGCATGACCGAGCCGCTCGTGGCGTCGCGCTCCGAACGGGCGATCATGGCCGACGTCGAGGCGGCCCTCGCCGAGGCCGCCGGCGTGCCGCGCAGGCGCCGCGCCCCCACGGGCCAGGAATCCCTTTTGTAGCCGTTGCGCAAGCGGCCGGCTCGGCCGGCTGCGCAGCAATCCCTATCCGCTCCGCATAGCTCTTCCGCTCCTCGGGTAGGGCTGCAACAGAGGGAGGATCTGTGGCTTTGCTCGACATCGAGCACCTTGAGCTGCGTTTCGGGGGCGTGACCGCCCTCGATGGCGCGTCGATCGAGGTGCCCCAAGGCGTCATCTGCGGACTGATCGGGCCGAACGGCGCCGGCAAGACCACGCTGTTCAACTGCGTCAGCCGCCTCTACACGCCCGACTCCGGCCGGATCGAGTTCGACGGCGACGACCTGCTGGCGCTGCAGCCGCACCAGATCGCCGCGCGCGGCATCGCGCGCACGTTCCAGAACCTCGGCCTGTTCCCCTCGCTGACCGTGCGGGAGAACGTGATGCTCGGCGCCCGTGCACCCGGCTTCATGGCGGCGTCGCTGCGCCTGCCGGTGGCCAGCCGCGGCGAGCGCGAGGCGCGCGAGCGGGCGGACGAGCTGCTCGAGCGGCTCGGCTTGTCGGACGTGGCCGGCCACGACGCCAGCGCGCTGCCCTACGGCACGCTCAAGCGGATCGAGCTGGCGCGCGCGCTGCTGCAGGGTCCGCGACTGCTGATGCTGGACGAGCCGGCCAGCGGCCTGAGCCACGGCGAGGTGGACGAGCTGTCCCAGGCGATCGTGTCGCTGCGCGACGACTTCGACCTGACCGTGCTGCTGGTGGAGCACCACATGGGCATGGTCATGGGCCTCTGCGACCACGTGATCGTGCTCAACCTGGGCGAAAAGATCGCCGAGGGCGAGCCGCGCTCGGTCCAGGAGGACCCCGCCGTGATCGAGGCCTACCTGGGGGCCCCGGCATGAGCCTGCTCGAGGTCGAGGGGCTGTACGCCTCCTACGGCCCGGTCGAGGCGTTGCACGGCATCGACTTCGAGGTCGACGAGGGCCAGACCGTGGCGATCCTCGGCCCGAACGGCGCGGGCAAGACCACGACCCTGCGCGCGATCTGCGGGATGGTCGACACCGAGGGCAGCGTCAGCTTCGACGGCGAGAGCATCGCCGGCAAGGCCACCGAGGACATAGCGCGCCGCGGCATCGCCCACGTCCCCGAGGGCCGTGGCATCTTCCCGACGCTGAGCGTGGACGAGAACCTGCGCCTCGGCGCCCACGTGCGCAAGAAGGGCGACGACGTCGCCGACGACGTCGCCCGCTGCCGGCGCTGGTTCCCGCGCCTCGAGGAGCGCAGCGCCCAGACCGCCGGCAGCCTGAGCGGCGGCGAGCAGCAGATGCTCGCGATCGCGCGCGCCGTGATGATGCGCCCGCGCCTGCTGCTACTGGACGAGCCGTCGCTCGGCCTGGCCCCGATCCTGACGCGCGAGCTGTTCAGGGTGCTGCGCGAGATCGCCGAGGAGCAGAGCACAACGATGCTGGTGGTTGAGCAGAACGCCAGCCTGGTGCTCGAGTTCGCCGACTACGCCCACGTGCTCGAGGCCGGCCAGATCGCCCTCTCCGGCGACGCCGCCCAGCTCAGCGAGGACGACGCCATCAAACGCTCCTACCTCGCCTACTGATGGCTGAGTTCGTACAGGTGGTCGTGGACGGGGTGGCCACCGGCTCGATCTACGGCGCGCTCGCGCTCGCGCTGGTCCTGATCTTCCGTTCCACCAGCGTCGTGAACTTCGCCCAGGGCGAGATGGCCATGTTCAGCACCTTCGTGGCCTGGGGCATCCACCAGGCCGGGGTGCCGCTCGGGCTGGCGCTGCTCGGCGCGTTCGCCTTCTCGTTCGCCGCCGGCGCGATCATCGAGCGCGTGGTGATCCGGCCCTTCGAGGGCGGCGAGCCGCTCACGCTCGTGATCGTGACGCTGGGCCTGTTCCTCCTGATCAACAGCGCGGCCGGCTGGATCTGGGGCTTCAACAACCGCAGCTTCCCGAGCGCCTTCCCAGACTCGTCGGTCACGATCGTGGGCGCGCGCCTGGACGTGGAGTCGCTCGGGATCGTGGCCGTGCTGATCGTGGTGGTCGGGCTGCTCTACCTGCTCTTCCAGCGCACCGGGATCGGCCTCGCCATGCGCGCCGCCGCGCTCAACCCGGACGCCAGCCGGCTCGTGGGCGTGCGGGTGGGCCGCATGCTGATGCTGGGCTGGGGCCTGGCCGCGCTGCTCGGCGCGCTGGCCGGAGTGCTGGTGGCGCCGCAGCTGTTCCTCGACCCGAACCTGATGGGCGGCGTGCTGGTGTACTCCTTTGCCGCCGCGGCCCTGGGCGGCTTCGACAGCGCGATCGGCGCCGTGGTGGGCGGCTGGATCATCGGGGTGAGCGAGAACGTCGCGGGCACCTACGTGAACTTCATCGGCGCCGACCTGAAGATCCTCGTGCCGCTCGGGATCATCTTCGTGGTGCTGCTGGTGAAGCCGTCCGGGCTGTTCGGCTCGCCGGAGGTGGCCAGGGCATGAGCGAGCGCAGGGTGCGCATCGCGACGCTGGTGGCCGCGCTCGCCGTGGCGATCCTGCTCCCGTTCTTCTTCGAGCCCTTCCGCAACAACCAGTTCTCCCTCGTGCTCGCGTACTCGGTCGCCGTGCTGGGCCTCAACCTGCTGGTTGGCTACAACGGTCAGATCTCACTGGGGCACGGGTTCTTCTTCGCGCTCGGGGCCTACACGTCCGCCCTGCTGATCGCAAAGGAGAGCGTGCCGTACCTGCTGACGGTGCCGGCCGCCGGCGTCGTGGCGTTCGCAGCCGGCTTCGTGTTCGGCGTGCCGGCCCTGCGCCTGCGCGGCCTCTACCTCGCGCTCGTGACGCTCTCCCTCGCGGTGGTCGCCCCGCAGCTGATCAAGCGCTGGGGCAGCCTCACTGAGGGCACCCAGGGACTGACGGTGAACCAGCCCACCGCGCCGGGCGGGATCGGCCTGGCGAACGACCAGTACATCTACTTGCTCACGCTCGCGATCGCCGCCGTGATGTTCCTGCTCGCGTGGAACCTGGTGCGCGGCCAGACCGGGCGCTCGATCATGGCGATCCGCGACAACGAGATTTCCGCCAAGGCGATGGGAATCAACATCGCCCGCGTGAAGACCCGGGTGTTCGCGGTGAGCGCCGGCTACGCCGGCGTCGCGGGCGCGCTGTACGTGTTCACGGTCGGCTTCGTGGCGCCGGAGTCCTTCACGGTCACCCTGTCGCTGGGCCTACTCGCCGCGATAGTGGTGGGCGGCCTCGGGAGCGTGACCGGCGCGGTGTTCGGCGCCTTGTTCATCGAGTTCGTGCCCGTCTGGGCCGGCGATGTGAACCAGGCGCTCACCGGCTTCGTCTACGGCGCCGTGCTGATCGCCTTCATGTTCGTGCTGCCCGGCGGGATGGCCTCGCTCGGCAAGCGCATCAAGCGGATACGCAAGCGTCCGGCCAAGCAGGACACGCGGCCGGAGAGAACCGAACGTACTACTGCGAGGGAGGGACTGACATGAGAGGGAAGATCATCACGCTGGCGGTGGTGGCACTGGCGCTGGTGGCGGCCGGCTGCGGCAGGAGCTCCAGCGACAGCGGGAGCGGCAGCTCGTCGCCGGGCATCACGAGCAAGCAGGTCACGCTGGGCGGCAGCTACCCGTTCAGCGGCCCGGCTTCCGCCTATCGCACGATCGCCGAAGGCGCCAAGGCCTACTTCGACCAGGTGAACGCGAAGGGCGGCGTGAACGGACGGAAGATCAAGTTCGTCACGCTGGACGACGCCTACGAGCCGCCCCGGGCGGTGCAGAACGCCCGCAAGCTGATCCAGCAGGACAAGGTGTTCGCCTTGTTCAACACGCTCGGCACGGCCAACAACGTGGCGATCATGAAGTCGGTGAACCAGCAGAAGGTGCCGCAGCTGTTCGTGGCGACTGGAGGCTCGATCTTCGGGAGTAACGTGAAGCAGTTCCCCTACACGACCGGCTGGCAACCCGACTACGTGACCGAGGCCAAGGTCTATGTGGACTACCTGAAGAAGCAGAAGCCGAACGCCAAGGTGGCGGTGCTCTACCAGAACGACGCCTTCGGCAAGGACCTGCTCGCCGGCTTCCAGAACGCGGCCAAGGGCAGCAACATCAAGGTGATCGCGAAGCAGAGCTACGAGGCCACTGACCCGACCATCAGCTCGCAGATGGCGAAGCTGAAGAGCTCAGGCGCGGACACGTTCCTCGACATCACCACGCCGAAGTTCTCGGCGCAGGCGATCGTGGCCGTCGCGAAGCTCGGCTGGCACCCGCTGCACATCCTCAACAACGTCGGCGCGTCGAAGGCGCTGGTGCTGAAGCCCGCGGGCCTGAAGAACGCCCAGGGCATCGTCTCCACGACCTACTACAAGGACCCGGAGGACCCGAAGTGGGCCAACGACGCGGCGATGAAGGACTACAAGTCGGGGCTGAAGAAGTCCTCGCCGAAGGCCGACCCGAACGACCCCTTCCACGTGTACGGCTGGGGCGCCGCGGAGACCATGACCGACGCACTGAAGCGGATGAAGAAGCCGACCCGCGCGTCACTGATGGAGGCCGTGCGAAGCACGAACGAGAAGGTCGCCATCCTGCTGCCCGGGATCGACGTGAAGCTCGACGGGACATCGGACGGCTTCCCGATCGAGGCGATGCAGATCCAGAAGTTCCAGGGGCAGAGCTGGAAGCTGCAGGGCCAGGTGGTGCAGGCGCCGCACTAGTCGATTAGAGGAGTCCGCCGCGCCGCGCTGCCGGTACCGTGGGATCGGTGCGGATCGCCACGTGGAATGTGAACTCGGTCAAGCAGCGCGCGCCGCGGCTGCTGCCGTGGTTGGACGAGCGGCAGCCGGATGTGGTCTGCCTTCAGGAGACCAAGCTCGCGGACGACGCGTTCGCCGACCTGCTCGGTGACGAGCTTGCCGGGCGCGACTATGCCGTGGCGCTTCACGGCGAGGCGGCGTGGAATGGCGTCGCGATCCTTTCGCGCGTTGGCCTGGAGGACGTGGCCGTCGGTGTGCCCGGTGCGCCGGGCTTTCCGCATCCGGAAGCGCGGGCCGTGTCGGCGACCTGTGGCGGGGTGCGGGTGGTTTCGGTGTACGTGCCGAACGGGCGCCTGCCAGGCTCGGAGCACTACGGGTACAAGCTCGCCTGGCTGGCGTCGCTGCGGGAGATGGTTGCCGCGGGCCCAGAGGCGACGGTCGTCTGCGGCGACATGAACATCGCGCCGACCGACGACGATGTGTTCGATCCGGACGCCTACGTCGGACAGACCCACGTGACCGCACCCGAGCGAGCGGCGCTGGCGGACCTGGAGTCGCTCGGCTTGCGAGACGTCGTGCGCGAGCGCTGGCCGAACGAGCGAGTGTTCACCTACTGGGACTACCGGGCGGGGATGTTCCACCAGGACCTCGGGATGCGGATCGACCTGATCCTGGCCGGCGCGACGGTCGCCGGCCGTGTCCACGCGGCATGGGTCGACCGGCAGGCCCGCAAGGGCAGTGGGCCGAGCGATCATGCCCCGGTGATCGTCGACCTGGACGAGGCGCCTGACGGGGACATCGGGCCGGTCGTGCCGCCGCCCTCCCGGCCGGTGATCAAGCGCGGGGCGAAGAAGCTGCCGCAGGGCTAGCCGCGAACGCCGGGGCGGCCCCGGTGTGAGCGGACGGATTCAGTCCTGCTTGCGGTCCCGGTCGCGCGACGGCTGGACCCGCTTGGGCTCTCCCGGCATCTTTGGGTAGTCGGGCGGGTAGGGCTTGTCGCCTTCGCCCTCGGCCTGGTCCCTCTCGTACATGTCCAGCAGCGGCTGCAGTGAATGGGCGGCGGCGTCGATCGCGGCGTGGAGATCTCCCACCTCGGCGAAGCGGGCGGGCATCGTCGCGACCGTGAATTCCTCGGGCGCGATCTCCGCGAGCTCGTCCCAGGTCACCGGTGCCGAGACCGGTGCCCCCGGCCTGGGCCGGACGCTGTAAGCCGAGGCGATGGTGCGATCGCGGGCGTTCTGGTTGTAGTCGACGAAGATGCGCTCGCCGCGCTCCTCCTTCCACCAGTTGGTCGTCACCTGGCCCGGTAGTCGCCGCTCGAGCTCACGCCCAAAGGCGATCGCGGCGTGACGCACGTCCGTGAACGTCCAGCGCGGCTCGATCCGTACGTAGATGTGCACGCCTCGCCCTCCCGAGGTCTTCGGGAAGCCGGCATAGCCGAGCTCGTCGAGGAGCAGGCGGGCCTCGGCCGCGACGCGCACGGCGTCGGCGAAGTCCGTGCCGGGCTGCGGGTCCAGGTCGATGCGCAGCTCGTCCGGATGATCGACGTCCTCGCGCCGCACCGGCCACGGATGAAACGTGATCGTGCCCATCTGGGCCGCCCAGCCGACGACGGCCACCTCCGTGGGACAGATCTCGTCCGCATGCCGGCCCGACGGGAACTCGATCCGTGCTGTCTCCACGTAGTCCGGCGCTCCACGCGGGATCCGCTTCTGGAAGAAGGCGTCGCCGCCGCCCTTCTCGCGCGTCGAGACGACGATGCCCGAGTGCACGCCCTTCGGCCAGCGCTCGAGCGTAGTCGGCCGCCGCTCCAGCGCGCGCATGATGCCGTCGCCGACGGCGAGGTAGTACTTCACGACGTCGAGCTTCGTGATCGCGCCCGAGTGCTCCGACTCCGGGAAGATCACGCGATCGGGGCTGGACACGCGCAGATCGCGCCCACCGGCTTCGATGATCGTTGCGTCGGAGGCGGCCATGCCGGAGTTCTACGGCAACGAGTCACGCCACACGCTCCCCTTCGACCTGCAACGCTCGCTGCGCTCGCTGCGCTCGCTCGACTCGTCCGCCTCCGGCTCCCTCAAACACGGTCTCGGGAGAGGAAGACCAAGGCCCGACAACAGTCGCCTGGCATCGCTTTCACGCGAAAGCGCTGGCCCCCGCCAGGGAGGACTCTGCGCGAACGTCCGTTTCGTACCGCCATAGGGGTACAAACGGGACGTTCACCCTTTGCGCGAAAAGCGCCGGTGTGGTGTGCCGCCGATGCGCACGCCCGCGGCCGACTGTCTGGCGCGACGAGACGGCGGTTGTGCCACGCGAGAACGCTCTACGCCACGGCGCCTGGTTCCTTCACGACGAGCGGCTAAGCCCACGGCCCGCTGGGCCCAACCGAGAGCGGAGCGGTCGCGCTACACCCGCTGTGGCGCGGGCGAGACGCCCGCAACAGGCCCCACCAGGACTAACCGGCCGAGGCCAGCTCCTTGCTCTCCAGCTCGCCCTCATCAAGGCGCTGGCGCAGCAGCTTCTTGTCGAACTTCCCGACGCTCGTCTTCGGCACCTCGGCGATCACGATCACCTCGTCTGGCAGCCACCACTTGGCCACCCGCTCCGAGAGGTGCTCGCGCAGCTCCTCGGCGGTCAGCTCGGCGCCCTCCTCGACCACGATGCAGGCCAGCGGCCGCTCGCCCCAGCGCTCGTCGGGCTTCGCGATCACGGCGGCCTCGAGCACTGAGGAGTGGGCCATGATCTCGCCCTCGAGCTCGACCGACGAGATCCACTCGCCGCCCGACTTGATCACGTCCTTGGTGCGGTCTGAGATGCGGATGAAGCCCTGCTCGTCGATCGCCGCGATGTCGCCGGTCCGGAGCCACTCGCCGTCGAACTTCTCCGGCCCGGCCGGGTCCTCGTAGTAGTCGGCAGCCACCCAGGGGCCGCGCACCTGGAGCTCGCCGGTGGCCTCGCCGTCCCAGGGCAGCTCCTCGCCCTCGTCGCTCACGATCCGCGCGTCCACCATCGGGGAGATGCGGCCGGCGGTGTTGCGCACGTCCCACTCCTCCTCCTCGGTCGCGCCGGCCGGCGGGCGCGCGACGGATCCCAGCGGGCTCGTCTCGGTCATTCCCCAGGCCTGGATGATCCGCACGTCGTGGCGCTCCTCGAACTCCTGCATCAGGGTGAGCGGCACGGCCGAGCCGCCGCAGACCACAAGCCGCAGGGACGAGAAATCAGCCCCGTTCTCGTCGGCGTGGCGCAGCATGTCCATCCAGATCGTGGGCACGGCCGCCGAAAAGGTGACCTTCTCCTCCTCGATCAGCTTCGTGAGCGGCTCGGCTTGGAGCTGCGGGCCCGGCATGATCAGGTCGGCGCCGCTCAGGCAGGAGCCGTAGGGGATGCCCCAGGCGTTGGCGTGGAACATCGGCACGATCGGCAGGTTGCGGTCGTCGGATGACAGCCCCATCGAGTCGGCCATGCACTGGCCCATCGCGTGGAGCATGTTCGAGCGGTGCGAGTAGAGCACGCCCTTCGGGTTGCCGGTCGTGCCGCTCGTGTAGCAGAGCCCCGCGGCCATGCGCTCGTCGAGCTCGGGGTAGTCGTAGCCCTCGTCCTGCTCGGCCAGCAGCTCCTCGTAGCGCAGCGCGTCGGGCAGCGAGCCCATGTCGCCGTCGCCGATCACCACGAAGGCGGGCGTCTTGTCGAAGCTCGGCGCGACCTTCTCCAACAGCGGCACGAGCGAGGCGTCCACGAGGATCACCTTGTCCTTCGCGTGGTTCACCACGTAGGTGAGCTGGTCCTCGAACAGGCGGATGTTCAGCGTGTGCAGCACCGCGCCCATGCACGGCGCCGCGAGGTAGACCTCGAGGTGCTCCTGCGAGTTCCAGGCGAAGGTGGCCACGCGGTCGCCCTGCTCGACCCCCAGCGACTCGAGCGCCCGGCTCAGGCGGTCCACCCGCTCGGCTACCTCGCCGTAGCTCGCGCGCTTCTTCTCCCCGTCGCGCATGGTCACGACCTCGCTGTCCGCGTAGCGCCGCCGGACCCGGTCGAGCACCATTTGCAGCGTCAGCGGGTAGTCGTCCTGCATCAACCCCCGGAGCATGTCGGGGGACATACCCGGGCCTAGAGGTCCTCTACCGCCTTCAGCACCTGGCCGACGGACTCCTTGGCGTCGCCGAAGAGCAGCGAGGTGTTGTCCGCGTAGAAGAGCGGGTTGTCGATGCCGGCGAAGCCCGTGTTCATCGAGCGCTTGAGCACGATCACCTGGTGGGCCTGGCTGACCTCGATGATCGGCATGCCGGCCTCGGGGTTCACGGTGTCGTTGGCGCCGATCACCATCGCGACGTCCATCTGCGCCATCTCGGGGTTGATCTCGTCCATCTCCTTGAGCTGCTCGTACGGCACGTCGGCCTCGGCGAGCAGCACGTTCATGTGCCCGGGCATGCGCCCCGCGACCGGGTGGATGGCGTAGCTCACGTCGATGCCGCGCTTCTCGAGCGCGGCCGCCAGGTCTTTCACCGTGTGCTGGGCCTGGGCCACCGCCAGGCCGTAGCCAGGAACGACCACCACGCGGTTGGCGTATGAGAGCTGGATCGCGGCGTCCGAGGCGTCGGTGGAGCGCACCGGCTTGTCCTCGCCGTCCCCGGCTGCCACGGTGACGCCGCCGAAGCCGCCCTTCACCACGTTGGCGATCGAGCGGTTCATCGCCACGGCCATCTGGCTGGTGAGGATCGAGCCCGAGGCGCCCACGAGCATGCCGCCCACGATCAGCGCGACGTTGTCGAGCGCGATGCCGGCGGCTGCCGCCGACAGGCCGGTGAAGGCGTTCAGCAGCGAGATCACGACGGGCATGTCGGCGCCGCCGATCGGCAGCACGAACATGTTGCCGAGCACGGCCGCGGACACCAGGATCAGGACGAACAGTGCCTCCGACTCCGAGCCGGCGGCGATCGCCGTGGCCGAGCCCACCGCCACCAGCAGCAGCGCCAGGTTCACGAACTGCTGGCCGGGCAGCTGGATCGGCTTGCCGGGCAGGATCTCCTGCAGCTTGCCGAAGGCGATGTTCGAGCCCCAGAAGGAGATCGAGCCGATGATGGCCGCGAACAGGATCGGGATCAGCGTCTGGGACGGGAGGTTGCCGCCCGCGTCGCGGAACTCGGCCCAGGAGATCAACGCCACCGCGCCGCCGCCCACGCCGTTGAAGAGCGCCACCATCTGCGGCATCTGGGTCATCTGCACCCTGCGCGCGGCGGGGACGCCCACGGCCACGCCGATGCCGATGCCCAGCGCGATCAGCCCGTAGTCGCCGACCTCCTTGATCAGCAGCGTGGCGATTACCGCGATCGCCATGCCCACCGCCGCCACCGCGTTGCCGCGCTTGGCCGTGCGCGGGTGGTTCAGCAGGTGCAGGCCGTAGATGAAGCAGCCGAAGGCGAGGATGTACATGATCCGGATCGCGTCCGGGTCCTGCAGGAAGAAGGCCATCGGCGTCAAGGGCCGTCGGCCTCCGCTTCCGGATCGGCCTTCGGCTCGGGGCGGCGCTGGAACATCTCCAGCATGCGGTCGGTGACCAGGAAGCCGCCGACGATGTTGATCGTGCCGAAGGCGATGGCGATCACGCAAAGCGTCTTGTTGAGGAAGCCGTCGGCGCTCCCGATCAGCAGCAGGCCGCCAAGCAGCACGATGCCGTGAATCGCGTTCGTGGCCGACATCAGCGGCGTGTGCAGCGTGTTCGGCACCTTCGAGATCACCTCGAAGCCGACGAACGCGGCCAGCACCAGGATCGTGATCTCGGTCAGGAAGTCCATTACGCCTCCAAGCTCGCCTTCGCGCCCTCGTGCACGACCTCACCGTCGCGGGTGATGCAGGCGCCCGCCAGCACCTCGTCCTCGAAGTCCAGCTTCAACTCGCCCTCCTCGCCGACCATCAGCTTCAGCAGCGCCTGCACGTTGCGCGCGTAGAGCGACGAGGCGTGGTCGGGCATCGTGCTGGCCAGGTTCACCGGACCGACGATCGTCACGCCGTGCTTGACGACGGTCTCGCCCGCCTCGGTGAGCTCGCAGTTGCCGCCGGTCTCGGCCGCAAGGTCCACGATCACCGAGCCCGGCTTCATCTTGCGCACCGCGTCCTCGATGATCAGGAGCGGCGCGGGCCGGCCGGGCACGGCGGCGGTGGAGATCACCGCGTCGACCTTGCCGATCTCCTCCGCCAGCAGCTCGCGCTGCTTCTGCTGCTCCTCGTCGGTCAGCTGGCGCGCGTAGCCGCCCTCCGACTCGGCGTCCTCGAGGCCCATGTCGAGCTCGAGGAACTTCGCGCCCAGCGACTCGATCTGCTCCTTCACGGCGGAGCGCACGTCGAAGGCCTGCACCTGCGCGCCGAGGCGGCGGACCGTGGCGATGGCCTGCAGCCCGGCCACGCCGGCGCCCAGCACCATCACGCCGGCCGGCCGCACCGTGCCGGCTGCGGTGGTAAGCATGGGGAAGAAGCGCGGCAGCTGCTCGGCGGCGATCAGCCCGGCCCGGTAGCCGCCGACGGTGGCCTGCGACGAGAGCGCGTCCATCGACTGGGCGCGGGTGATGCGCGGGATCGCCTCCATGGCGAAGGAGGTCACTCCCGCGTCGGCCAGCGCCTTCACGGTCTCCGGGGAGGTGAGCGGCTGGAGGAAGCCGATCAGCACCGAGCCCTTGGAGAGCTTGCCGATCTCCTCGGGGCTCGGCGGGGCGACCTTGGCGACCACCTCGGCGTCGAAGCCGGCCTCGGCGGAAACGGTGGCGCCGGCCTCCTCGTAGGCGGAGTCGGGCTGGTGGGCCTCTTCGCCCGCGCCGGACTGGACGGCCACTTGGACGTCGTCGGTGGCGAGCCGCTGGACGACCTCGGGCACGAGGGCGACCCTGCGCTCCCCTGC
>JBBQRG010000043.1:0-26047 GCA_038215095.1 Solirubrobacterales bacterium
GGCAACGACCAGGGCCTGCTCACGATCAGGCAGCCGTGGCCGGGGATGCTGCGGACCCTGTACAAGGACGACGACCGCTACAAGGAGACCTACTTCGAGAAGTTCGGCGAGACCACCTACTTCGTGGGTGACGCCTCGCGCCAGGACGAGGACGGCTACTTCTGGGTCATCGGGCGGGTGGACGACGTGATCAACGTGTCCGGCCACCGCATGTCCACGGCCGAGGTGGAGTCGGCGATCGTCGCCCACCCGAAGGTGGCGGAGTCGGCCGTGATCGGCCAGCAGGACGAGGACTCCGGCCAGTCGATCGCGGCGTTCGTGATCCTCGAGGGCGAGGAGAACGAGGGCACCGAGGACCTCGAGCAGGAGATCCGCGACGCCGTGGCAAAGCGGATCGGCAAGATCGCGCGGCCGAAACGCATCATCTGGACCGCCGACCTGCCGAAGACGCGCTCCGGGAAGATCATGCGCCGCCTGCTGCGAAACATCGCGGAGGGCGACGAGGTGGGCGACGTCACGACGCTGCGCGACCCCGCGGTGATGAAGGACCTCGAGGGCAAGTTCGCCTCGGACGACGGCGAGGAATAGGGCCAAAGCCCCCTAGACGCGGAAAAGGGCGCCTCGGTGGGCGCCCCTCTTCCGTGAAGACGTGCCACTGGGGGCGCTTCCGCCTGGCCAGCCCGTCAGTCTTCCTGCTGTTAGGGATCGGCGGTTTCGCCGTGGCCTTTAGCATCCCTGGACAGGTGACCGAGTGAAGTACCTGATCACGGGGGGCTCGGGCTACATCGGCAGCCGCCTGGTCGAGCTGCTGAGCGCCCGCGACGACACGGAGTCGATCGTGATCTGCGACGTGCGCCCGCCGCGCATCCACCGTCCGCGCACGGAGTTCGTGAAGCTGGACGTGCGCGACCGCGAGGGCGTCCGTTCGACGCTCGAGCGCGCCCGCGCCGACGCGCTGGTGCACCTGGCTTTCCTGCTCGATCCGATCCACGACGAGTCGCTGATGTACGACATCGACGTGAACGGCACCCAGAACGTGCTGGAGGCCGCCGCGGCGGTCGGCACCCCGCAGGTGCTGGTGACCTCCTCGGCCGTCGCCTACGGCGCCTTCCCCGACAACCCGGAGCCGCTGACGGAGGCCGACCCGGTCCGCGGCGTGGCGAGCTACTCCTACGCCCGCGACAAGACCGAGTCCGACCGCCTCTGCCAGCTCTGGGCGGAGCGCCACCCCGACCGCACGATGACGATCGTGCGGCCCTGCATCGTGCTCGGGCCCAACGTGGACAACTCCCTGGTGCGCATCTGGACAAAGGCTCCGGCCCAGTTCGACATCGGCAACCTCGACAACCACATCCAGTTCGTCCACGAGGACGACGTGGTGACGGCGATCTCAGGGCTCCTGGACGGCAAGCACGCCGGCGCCTACAACGTGGCCGGCGACGGCCTGATGACCTACAGGGAGTGCGCGGAGCTGATCGACCTCCCGATCAGAAAGATCCCGCTGAAGGCCCTGAGAGCACTGGCGAAGGCGAGCTGGAAGCTCCGGCAGGCGGAGGCACCGGCAGGCGTAATCGAGTTCGCCCTCTACCCGTGGGTCGTGGCGAACGACAAGCTGAAGACGACCGGCTGGGCCCCGCGCCACACGAGCCGCGAGGCGTTCGAGGTGGCGATGAAGCACCACGGAAAGCTCGCCAGCTCTACAACTTCGTAGTGGTAGAGTTGTGGGTGTGGACATCCCGCACCCACTCCCAGATCCGCTCGTGGAGCTCATCGCGGCCCGCTTCCGGGTAATCGGCGAGCCGATGCGAATCAAGCTGCTCGACGCGCTCCGGGAGGGCCCGGCGACGGTGGGTGAGTTGGCGGCGGCGCTCGACGCCTCTCAGCAGAACGTGTCGAAGCACCTCAACGTGATGCATCAGGCGGGCATCGTGAGCCGAGCGAAGGAGGGGACGAGCGTCCGCTACGCCATCGCCGACGAGTCGGTGTTCGCACTGTGCGAGCAGGTCTGCGGTGGCCTCAAGGAGCAGGTTGACGAGATGAACAAGATCCTGGCGGCGGCCGGCGGACCCGCGTGATCTTCCGGCAGATCACGCACGACGACCTCGGCTGCGCCAGCTATCTGATCGGGGACGAGGACGCCGGGGTCGCCGCGGTCGTCGACCCGAAGCTCGACATCGACGAGTACCTGCGGCTCAGCCGCTACTGCGGGGTGCACATCGACCACATCCTTGAGACCCACAACCACGCGGACCATGTGTCCGGACATGGGCGCCTCGCCGCCGCGACCGGCGCGACCATCCACATCAACCGCGAGGCCCGGGCCGAGTACTGCCACGAGCCGTTCGACGATGGGTTCGAGCTCGAGCTCGGGTCGTTGCTGGTGCGGGCGATCCACACGCCCGGGCACCGCCCCGAGCACACCGCGTTCGCGCTAGTCGCGTCCGACCGCGGTCCCGAGCCGTGGGCCGTCCTGACGGGCGACAGCCTGTTCGTCGGAGACATCGCGCGCCCCGACCTGGCCGTGGACAAGGAGGAGGGCGCGAAGGGCATCTTCAACTCCCTCCGCGAGAAGCTGCTGGCGCTGCCGGACACCTGCGAGGTCTGGCCGGGCCACCTCGGTGGGTCGCTGTGCGGCGGCCCCGGGATGGACATGAAGGTGTGCTCGACGATCGGCTTCGAGCACGAGCACCAGGCTCTGCTGCAGGTGGGCGACGAGCAGGAGTTCGTCGAGCAGGCGGTCGCCTCGCTTCCGCCGCAGCCGCCGAACTTCGAGAGCATCGTCGGCTTGAACCGCGGGCCGCTGCTTCGCGAGAGCGCCGAGCCACAGCCCCTCGCCCCGCGCCAGGTCGCCCAGCACCAGCAGAGCGGCGCGCTCGTCGTCGACGTCCGCACCGAGCTCCAGTTCGACGAGGCCCACATTCCCGGCGCCGTGTGCATGACGGCGCTCCGCGCCGGATTCGGCTCGAAGCTCGCCTGGCTGGCCGACGCGGCCGGGGACGGCGTGGTCATCGTCGGGCGCGACGACGACGAGGCTCGCCACGCCGTCACGCTCGCGGCGGCCGTGGGCATCACGAGCATGGCCGGCTACCTCGCGGGAGGGATGACCTCCTGGCGCGAGGAGAAGCGCGAGGTGCGCCAGATCGCCCGCCTGGCCCTTCCCGACCTGCATGACCTCTGGACACGTGACCGCAACGGGCTCCAGCTGCTCGACGTCCGCGAACGGCGCGAGTGGGACTCGGGCCACATCCCCGGGTCGGTCCACGAGCCCTACCATGACATCCGCCGCGTCCCGGACGGCATCGACCCGGCTCGGGTCGTCGCCGTCGTGTGCGGCTCAGGCGAGCGCTCGGCGGTCGGCGCGAGCCTGATCCAACGCTACGGCGCGAGCGAGGTCATCCACGTCGTGGAAGGCGGAGTGCCGATGTGGAAGCGCCGCGGCTGGCCGATCGACCAGCTCGAGAAGAACGCGGCGTAGCGCGGGTGCTCGCCGCCATCCCCCTGGGGCTCTGCATCGGCCTCGCGGTCGGCATGCTCGGGGGCGGGGGATCGGTGCTCGCGGTGCCCGTGCTCGTCTACCTGCTCGGCCAGAGCGTCTCCGAGGCCACGACCGCGTCGCTCGTGATCGTCACGGCGGGCGCGCTCGCCGGCGGCCTGGGGCACGCGCGGGAGGGTCGGGTCTGTTGGCGCCATGCCGGCTCGTTCACGGCGGCGGCCGTGCCGGGGGTGGTGGCCGGGACCGTCGCCGGGAACGCCGTCAGCAGCCAGGCCCTGATCGGCGCGTTCGCGCTGGTGATGCTCGTGGCCGCCGTGGCCACCTGGCGCAAGGCCGACGACGACAGCGGCCAGGGAGCAGGCGAGTGGGAGAGCGGCGGCGCATGCCCGCCGCTACGACTGCCGCGCGACCTCGGCGCGGGCGTCGCGGTGGGCTTCCTGACCGGCTTCCTGGGCGTAGGAGGCGGCTTCCTGATCGTGCCGACGCTCGCCGTCGCGCTGGCCTTCACGGTGCGCACCGCCGTCGGCACCTCGCTGGTCATCATCACGGCATCGTCCGCGATCGGCCTGATCACCCACCTGATCGTCGGGCGCACCCTCGACGCAGGAATCACCGGCGTGATGGCAGGCGCGTGCGTAGTGGGAGCCCTGACGGGCGTCGCCCTCTCAGGGCGCGTGTCAGAGCGACTGCTGGGCCGCGCCTTCGCAGTACTGGTGACGGGAGTGGCCGCCTACCTGATCGTGTCAGTGGCGTTCCTAGGCGGGCCGACGGGGAGCTAGCACGAAGTCGGCTCGCGGCCGTAGGGCGAGCAGGGCAAGGAAGCAGGGTCGAAGGCTGGCGAGAGCCAGCCGAGCCCCGATGACGCCGCCATGCGAAGCCATACGGTCGCGAGAGGTGGGCCGTACTGGGCTCGAACCAGTGACCTCCAGCTTGTCGAGCTGGCGCTCTCCCAACTGAGCTAACGGCCCCCGACGGCCGCCTGGGCGGCCGACGGGGCGAGAATAGCGTCAGCTAGCGGCCGAGCAGGGCTTCGAAGCGCTCGACGCTGGCCCTGAGGTGCTCCGCGTCGGGGGACTTGCCCTCGCGCGGATGGGTGTTCATGGCCGGTTGGTTATCGCGCGTCTCGCCGCGCTCTTCGCGCTCGCGCGCCCACTGGCGGAGCTTGTCCTGGCTTTCCTGGCTGTGTGGCTTGAACGACATTTTCGTGCTGCTCCCTCAATCGAGTCCGTACATAGAGGGTCTTCGTTCCGGGCCGATGCGAAACATCTTTCGGGCATCTGGACGCATGTTCCATCCCACAAAGTGGGGAGGTGACGACAAGGTAAGGGTGGAGTTCGACCGAGACGTCACCGTGCTGCTGATCGAAGACAGCCCCGAATGGGCGCTGATCGCCGAGCAGCGGCTGCTTCGAGAGCTGAATGGCTGCGCGAAGGTGCTGCACCACGACTCGCTCGAGGGCGCGAAGGGGACGCTGCTGGAAGGCGGCTTCGACTGCGTGCTGCTCGACCTGATGCTGCCTGACAGCGCCGGGCTGGAGACGGTGCGCGGCGTGCGAACGCGGGCGCCGCAGGCGCCGATCGTGGTGCTGAGCGGCGAGGACGACGAGTCGATCGCGCTGCGGGCGATGCACCTGGGCGCCCAGGACTACCTCGTGAAGGGCCGCGCGGACGGCTACCAGATGTGCCGGGCCGTGAGATACGCGGTCGAGCGCAAGCGGGCCGAGCTGGAGCTGGCGCATCGCGCCACCCACGACGATCTGACCGGCCTGCCGAACCGCACTCTTTTTCTTGACCGCCTGGGGCTCACCCTGGGGCGCCTCGAGCGCCGCTCGCGTGCCGCGGCGGTCCTGTTCTTGGACCTCGACCGCTTCAAGACGGTCAACGACCGCTTCGGCCACGAGGCCGGCGACCAGCTCCTGGTCGCTGTCGCGGACCGGCTGCGGCTGCTGGTGCGCCCGGGCGACACGGTGGCCCGCTTCGGCGGCGACGAGTTCATGCTGCTCTGCGACGACATCGAGGCCGAGTCCGACGCGATCGCGGTGGCCGACCGGCTCGGAGCCGAGCTGGAGCTGCCCTTCGAGATCGGCGACATGAGCGTGACGGTCGGTGCGAGCATCGGAATCGCGATGGCCGACAGCCGCAGCCGCTCGCCGGAGACCCTGGTGCGCGACGCGGACCGCGGCATGTATGCGGCGAAGCGCCGCGGCGCCCGCTGGGAAGTGGCTCACGCGGAAGAGCCCAGCGCGGTAGCAGCCGCCTGATCACTTAGGCTCCCGCCGGTGCGCTTCACGGGCGGAATCACGGGCCGGGACCGCGAGTTCTTCGACCTCTTCGAGGAGGCGGGCGGCAACATCCTGCGCTGCGCCGGGCTGCTGGAGGAGATGCTGCGCGACTACCCGGAGCGCAACGAGCTGGCGCGCGAGATCCTGATCTGCGAGCAGGAGGGCGACCGGATCACGCACGACATCATCCAGCGGCTGAACCAGACCTTCGTCACCCCGATCGACCGTGAGGACATCTATGCGCTGTCCTCGGCGCTCGACGACATCGTGGACTACACCGAGGAGGTCGCGGACTACCTCGGCCTCTACAAGATCGAGGCGCCGATGCAGCAGGCGCAGGACCTGGCGGAGGTTCTGCACCTGGCCAGCCGCCAGATCTCGGAGGCGCTTCCGAGGCTGCGGGGCTTCAAGGACCTGTCGCACTACACGGTTGAGATCAACCGGCTGGAGAACGACGGCGACCGCATCGTCCGCGAGGCGATCGCGTCGCTGTTCGACAACGGCATCGATCCGATGGTGGTGATCCGCTGGAAGGACATCTTCGAGCGCCTCGAGAACGCGATCGACTCCACCGAGCGGGTGGCCAACATCATCGAGGGCATCGTCATCAAGAACTCCTAAGGCTGGGCCTGTCGTGAATGCGGACCTGATCGTCGTAATCGTGGTGGCCACGGCGCTCGCCTTCGACTTCACGAACGGCTTCCACGACACGGCGAACGTGGTCGCCACATCGATCTCGACGCGCGCGATGGCGCCGTCGATAGCGGTGGGCTACGCGTCGGTACTGAACTTCGTGGGTGCCTTCATCTCGCTCCAGGTGGCCGCGACGGTTGCCAAGGACGTGGTGCAGGTGAGCGCCAAGCCGGAGTTCCTGCTGGTGGTGTTCGGCGGGCTCGTGGGTGCGATCGCGTGGAACCTGATCACCTGGTACTTCGGGCTGCCGTCGAGCTCGTCGCACGCGCTGATCGGCGGGATCGTTGGCGCGGCGATCGTCAACGGAGGCACGTCGGCGGTGCTGTGGGACGGCGTGGTCGGCAAGGTCATGATCCCCGCGCTGGTTGCCCCTGTGCTGGCGTTCGCGGTGGCCGGCCTGTCGATCCTGATCATGTACCGCATCGTCGGCCGTCTCAGGCCCGGCCCCGTGACGCGCGGGTTCCGGCTCGGGCAGGTCGTCTCGGGCGGCCTCCTGGCGCTGGCGCACGGCACGAACGACGCGCAGAAGACAATGGGCGTGATCACGCTCGCGCTGGTGGCGAATGGCACGGTGTCCCAGAGCCACTTCCACGTGCCCACCTGGGTGGTGGCCTCGGCCGCGACGGCGATTGCGCTGGGCACCTACGTGGGCGGATGGCGGATCATCCGCACGATGGGGAGCCGCATCCACAAGATGGACTCGGCCCAGGGCTTCTCGGCGCAGGGCGCCGGCGCGGCGGTGATCCTCGCCTCGTCCCACGTCGGCTTCCCGCTCTCGACCACGCACACGATCTCGGGCGCCGTGATCGGCTCCGGCGCCGCGAAGCGGCTTTCCGCCGTGCGCTGGGGCGTGGCGGGCAACATCGTGGTGGCGTGGGTGCTCACGCTGCCGGCCGCGGCGATCATCGGCGGGATCACCTACTCGCTGACGCGGGTGTTCGGCACGGGCGCGGCGGGCCCGCTCGTGATCTCTGTCCTGATCATCGCCGGCAGCGCTGTGCTGTTCGCGCGGCGGGCCCAGCAGACCTCGACGACGGTGGCCGCGGAGGCATGAGCCTGGTCGGATCGATCGTCGATGGCCACGCGCTGCTGCAGGTCGTCTGGGTCTCGTTCGCCGCCGGGCTGGGCGTGACGGCGGTCTTCGCGGTCGCAATCGTGGGCACCACCAGGACGGTCGACATGCGCCGCAACGGGCGCGGGCCCGAGGCGGTGGCATACGGTGCGCTGGCGCTGGTGGCGACCGTCGCCGTGGCGGCGGCGGTGGTGCTGGCCGTCGTGGTCATGGCGCATAAATGACTTAGCCCTGAGCCCTGGCCCTGTTGCGTAGGGGGCGCGGGGCAACGCGGACGAGCCGCTTGCCTGGAACGACGGCCAAGAGCGCGGTCGATTACGTAGGGCTCAGAAAGCCAGGGCCAGCAGGCGCTCCAGGTCTTCCTCGTTGTTCCAGCCGCCCACCGAGGCGCGCACGTACGGCGTGCCCGGCAGGTTGCGGACCACCACGCCCGCGTCCCGCAGGCGCTCGGCCGTCGCGGGTGGGTCGGGGTCCTCCCAGGAGACCAGCGTGGTCCGCCCGCGCGACGCGACGGTGGCGCCCCGCTCCGCGACCTGGTCGGCCAGCCCCGCGGCGAGGTCGGCGGCGCGATCCTGAACGGCCCGCAGGCCTGGGCCCTCCAGCACGTCCAGAGCGGCCAGCGCCCAGGCGAAGTGCTCGGGCGCCGGCGCGACGCTGTCGAAGCGGCGGGCGTCGGGCTTCAGCTCCGAGTTGAGCGCGTCGCCGGGGTCGGCCAGCGACATGTAGCCGGGCCTCGTCGCGGGCAAGTCGGTCGCCAGCTCGCCGCGCACATAGAGGTAGCCGACCCCGTTCGGCCCGCACAGCCACTTCTGGCCGGTGCCCGCGTAGAAGTCACAGCCGAGCTCCTCGACATCGACCGGGATCGCCCCCAGCCCCTGGGCGCCGTCGAGCAGCACCCGCGCGCCGCCGGCGGCCAGCGCCGCGGCGTCCACCACCTGGCCGTTCACCCACGATACGTGGGAGCAGGCCACCAGGCGGGTCTCAGGGCCCACCGCGCCGGCGAGCTCCGCGAACGGCGCGACCCGCACCTGGACGCCGCGCGACCGGCGCGCCACGTTCAGCGGGCCGAGCAGGCCGGGGTGCTCCTCGTCGCTGGTCAGTACTTCGTCGCCAGCGCCCAGGCCGAGCGCCGACAGCGCTGTGTTCATGCCGTCGGTGGTGTTGGCCGTGAGCGCGAGCTGCGCCGGGTCGCAGCCGAGGATCGCGGCCACACGCGGGCGCAGCCGGTCGGCGGCGCCAACCACGGACTCGAAGAACGCGGCGCCGCCACGCCCCTCCTCGGCCTGACGCCGAAGCGCCTCGCGGGCGGCCTCCGCGCCGCGCCGCGGCACGGGGCCGTTGCTGCCTGCATTCAGGTAGGCCACCCGCTCGAGGACGGGGAACTCGGCGCGCAGCTCCTCCACCCGCCGGATACTAGGTGCGCCGCTGAGCCCTAGCCCGTCGGCGTAGGTGGCGCGGGGTAACGCGGCCGAGCCGCTTGCCTGGGGCCGCGGCCGAGAGCGCGATCGCTATCCCGCGCAGACGGGCCACTGGCCCGCCCCGGACGTGGCGTAGAGGGCGGCCGCGCGGCGGTCCTGCTCTGCCTCGGGTGCCGAGGCGGGGTCGCCGGAGCCGCCGACGGCGGCCCACGTGGCGTAGGTGAACTGGTACTTGCCGCGGAACTGGCCGCCGCCGCCCACGGCACGCGGGTTGCCGCCCGACTCGCACTGGGCGATCGACTGGAGCTGCGGCGGCACGTCGGCGGCCGGGCCGGTCGCGGGGGCGTGCTTCGCGTGCTTGCGCCGCTTGTTCGCCGCCCGGCGCACGACCTGCTCCGAGCCGAGCAGGTCCCCCTTCGCCTTTTTCGGCGTGGGGGGAGTGGGCACGTCGGGGACAGGGGTGGCCGGCTCCAGCGGCACGGCGGGACTGGTGCTCGCAAGCGCCGCCGGTGCGGCACCGAGCAGCAACGAGATGGTGAGGATCGTCTTTCGCATAAGCCTTACAACTACCCCGAACACCTGTTCGCTCTGTGACGTCACTCACACTGCTCGCCTGGGCGGAAGTACGCTGCGCGCCAGATGGGCGCGGACTTGCAGCCGATGGCCGTGGCGCCCCGCTCGGCGGGCGATCACGCGCCCGCGGCGGGAGCGGAGGCGATCGAGCGCCTGCGCGCGGCCGCGGAGCCGCTGCGCGGCACGCGTGTGCTGCACGTGAGCGCCGCGGGCGGCGGAGGGCGCGTGCCGGACATGCTGGGGGCGCTGCTGGCGCTCGCGGCGGGCCTGGAGCTGGAGGTGGAGTGGCGGGTGCTGTTCGGCGACTCCGAGCTCCAGGCGGGCACGCGAGCGCTGCACGACGGCCTCCAGGGCGCCGAGTCCGCACTAGACGACGCCGGCTTCGACGCCTACCTGGAGGCCTGCGCTGCCGCCGCGCAGGGCCTCGACGGCGGCTACGACGCGGTGGTGCTGCACGACCCGGCCACCCTGGGGCTGGCCCCCGCGCTCGACGGCGCGCTGCTGTGGCGCTGCCATGTTGACGCCTCGGAGCCGGACGGGCCGGCGCTCGAGCGGGCGAGCGGGCTGGCCGGGCGCGCGACGGTCACGGTGTTCTCCGACGAGTCGTTCGCCCACGACGGCCTGCGCGGCGGCGAGCTGCACGTGGCCCGGCCGGGCATCGACCCGCTCAGCTCGCGCAACCTCGAGCTGCAGCCGCGGCTGTCGGGCCGCCTCCTGAGGCCGCTGGGCCTGGATCTCGGCCGCCCGTTCTGCTGCCAGCTGATGCGAATGGACCGCTGGAAGGACCCGCATTCGACGATCGAGGCCTTCGCGCTGGCAAAGCGGGAGCTGCCCGAGCTGCAGCTGGTGCTGGCCGGCGCGCTCGACTCCTCAGAGACGGACGAGTGGCGCGCGGCCAAGGAGGTCTCTGACTACGCGAAGGGGCACGAGGACCTGTACCTGCTCACGAGCTACGAGCGCCTCGGCGACCTGGAGCTGGGCGCGCTCCAGCGGCTGTCGCGCGTGGCGCTGCAGCGCTCGCTGCGCGAGGGCTTCGGCCTGGCGGCGTCGGAGGCGCTCTGGAAGGGGACGCCCGTGGTGGGCGGCGCCAACGGCGGGCTGCCATTGCAGGTGCGCGACGGCGTGGACGGCTACCTCGCCGAGAGCGCGGAGCAAACCGCCGCCCGGCTGGTGGAGCTGGTCGCTGACCCGGGCCTGGCCGTGGAGATGGGCCGCGCCGGGCGCGAGCGCGTGCGCGAGCGCTTCCTCGTCACGCACACGCTCGAGCAGGAGCTGCGCGCACTGGCGAGCGCCGTCGGCGCCGATAGCGTGAAGACCTAGATGACGGTAAAGCTCCCCGACGGCACAGAGCTCGAGCTCGAGGACGGCGCCACCGGCGCGGACGCCGCCCGCGCGATCGGCGAGGGCCTGGCGCGCGCGGCGCTCGGCATCCGCGTGAACGGCGAGCTGCGCGACCTTGGCAGGCCGCTCGAGGACGGGGCCAGCATCGAGATCGTGACCAACCGCGACGAGGACGCGCTCTGGCTGGTGCGTCACGACGCGGCGCACGTGCTGGCCACCGCGGTGCTGGAGCTCTACCCCGGCGTGAAGATCTCGATCGGCCCCCCGATCGACGGCGGCTTCTACTACGACTTCGAGTTCCCAGAGGGCGTGAGCCCATCCGAGGACGACTTCGAGCGCATCGAGGCCAAGATGCGCGAGCACGTCAAGGCCGACGAGCCCTTCGAGCGCGAGCACGTGACGGTGGCCGAGGCACTCGAGCGCTTCCGCGCGGAGGGCCAGGACTACAAGGTCGAGCTGATCGAGGACCTGGTGAGGGACCAGGGCGTGGAGACCGTCTCGCTCTACCGAAACGGCCCCTTCACCGACCTCTGCCGCGGCCCGCACGCGCCGGCCACGGGCCGCATCAAGGCGTTCAAGCTCACCTCGCTGGCCGGGGCGTACTGGCGCGGCGATGCGAGCAACAAGATGCTCACGCGCGTGTACGGGACGGCCTTCCTCTCGAAGGACGACCTGCAGAAGCACCTGGAGATGCTCGAGCAGGCGCGCCAGCGCGACCACCGCAAGCTCGGCCGCGAGCTAGGCCTGTTCATGCTCTCGGACCTTTCGCCGGGCATGCCCTTCTGGCTGCCCAGCGGCACCCACCTCTGGAACGAGCTGACCCGGCTCTGGCGCGCGACCAACGTGGGCCGCGGCTACACCGAGGTGCGCACGCCGATCCTCTACGACGTTGACCTCTGGAAGCAGTCGGGCCACTGGCACGTGTACCGCGAGCACATGTATTTCACCGACGTCGAGGGCAAGCCCATGGGCCTTAAGCCCATGAACTGCCCCGCGCACGTGCAGATCTACAAGAACGACCGCCGCTCCTACCGCGACCTGCCGATTCGCTACGCGGAGCAGGGCCTCGTGCACCGCCACGAGCCCAGCGGCACGCTGCACGGCCTGCTGCGCGTGCGCAGCATCACGCAGGACGACGCGCACGTGTTCTGCTCGGAGGACCAGATCGAGGAAGAGGTGCAGCACTGCCTCGACTTCGGCTTCTTCATTTACGACCAGTTCGGCCTGGAGCCGCGGCTGGAGCTGTCCACGCGGCCCGAGAAGCGCGTCGGCAGCGAGGAGATGTGGGACAAGGCCGAGGCGGCGCTGACCCGCGCGCTCGACGACCGCGGCCTGGAGTACGACCTGAACGAGGGCGACGGCGCCTTCTACGGGCCGAAGATCGACCTGCACATCACCGACGCGATTGGGCGCTCCTGGCAGCTCGGCACTGTGCAGCTCGACTACTACATGCCCGAGCAGTTCGAGCTCGCCTACACGGGCGCCGACAACGCCGAGCACCGCCCGGTCATGATCCACCGCGCCCTGATGGGCTCGTTCGAGCGCTTCATAGGCATCCTGATCGAGCACTACGCCGGCGAGTTCCCGCTCTGGCTGGCGCCCGTGCAGGCCACCGTTCTTCCGATCGCCGACCGCCACCTCGACTACGCGCGGGAGGTAGTCGCGCAGCTGACGGAGGCCGGCCTGCGCGCCGAGCTCGACGACCGCACGGAGTCGGTGGGCAGGAAGATCCGCGACGCGGAGCTGCGCAAGCTGCCCTACATGCTGATCGTGGGAGACAGCGAGCAGAAGGAGGGGCGTGTGGCCGTCAGGTGCCACGGACAGGGCGACCAGGGCTCGCTGCCGGCGCTCCAGTTCGCCCGCCGCGCCGCCGAAGAAATTGCAGGACGGGCGTAGCTCCGACGCTATAGTGCGACCCATCAACGTCCGCTTCGCCTTTGACAGCTAGCAGCCGCCGCCACTAGTGCCGATCCCGAGAAGGTTCGATCGGCGCCCACCGGAGCGCGACGACACGCGGATCAACGAGCGGATCCGCGTTCCCGAGGTTCGCCTGATAGGCGACGACGGCAACCAGGTCGGCGTCGTGTCACGCGACGACGCCCTGCGCTATGCCCAGGAGCGCGACCTCGACCTCGTCGAGGTGGCGCCCGAGGCGCGCCCGCCGGTGTGCCGCGTGCTCGACTACTCGAAGTACAAGTACGAGCAGGAGCAGAAGGCGAAGGCCGCGCGCCGCCACCAGAAGCAGGTGAACGTGCGCGAGATCAAGCTGCGGCCGAAGATTGCGGACAACGACTACGAGACCAAGAAGAACCACGTCGTGCGCTTCCTGAAGGGCGACGACCGGGTGAAGGTCACGATCATGTTCCGCGGCCGCGAGCAGAGCCACCCGGAGCGCGGCGAGGCGCTCCTGATGCGCCTGGCGGAGGACGTGGCCGAGCTGGGCACGATCGACCAGCGGCCCCAGCAGGACGGCCGCAACATGACGATGCTGCTGAGCCCGGTGCCGAAGAAACAGGAGCAGGCCGCGCCGGCGGAGGAGGCGGCAGCAGCGCCGGCAACCGAGCAGACCCCAGCGCCGGCGGCCGAGCAGGCCGCTGCGCCGCCGCCGGAACAGCCAGCCGCGCCGCCGGCCAGCGAGCAGCCCCCCGAGGCGCCCGCCGCCGAAGCCAGCTAGACGCCGGCCGTCCACGGCTCGGGCTCGCACGGGGAAAGCGCCTGGTCGCCCCCAACCGCGAGGCCTCTGCGCGAACGTCCATTTCGTACCGCTATAGGGGTACAAAACGGACGTTCACTCGATGCGCACTCCCGCGGCCGACTGTCTGGCGCGACGGGACAGCGGCGGTGCAGCGCGAGCCCGCTCTACGCCACGGCGCCCGGCTGCTTCATGAACAGCGGCTGAGCCCGCGGCCCGCTGGGCCCGACCGAGAGCAGGGCGACCGCGCTCCAGCAGCTGCGGGTGCGGCTGCTCGGCACTCCCCCGAGGGGTGCTCGCTGTCGCCCTGAGGGGGAGTGCCGAGCGGCCGCCCACCAACGCCGCAGGCAGGGAACGTCGACACCCGTCTGCTTCAATAAGCGGTTCTCATGCCGAAGATGAAGACCCACTCGGGCGCCAAGAAGCGCTTCCGCAAGACCGGCAAAGGCAAGCTGCGCGCGCGGCACGCCTACACCAGCCACATGCTGAGCAAGAAGCGCCCCAAGCGCCGGCGCCGCCTGAGCGACCCGGTCGTGGTGGCCAAGTCGGATGAGAAGCGGGTCAGGAAGCTGCTCGGATGAGCCGCGTCAAGCGATCCGTACACGCGCGCAAGAAGCGCCGCGCCACGCTGGAGCGGGCCAAGGGCTACCGCGGGCAGCGCAGCAAGAGCTACAAGCTCGCCAAGGAAGCGCTGCTCAAGGCCGACTCCTATGCGTACCGCGACCGGCGCAACAAGAAGCGCGACTTCCGCCGCCTCTGGATCGTGCGCATCAACGCCGCCGCGCGGCGCGAGGGCATGAGCTACAGCCAGTTCATGCACGGACTGAAGGGCGCGGGCATCGAGCTCGACCGCAAGGTGCTGGCCGACATCGCCGTGCGCGACCCCGAGACGTTCCGACGTTTTGCCATGGCCGCCCGTGAGGGTGGACACCGGGAGGGTGCGGCCGCCTGAGCGCGAACCGCATCTGACGAACTCCCGGGGCGCCCAGCGAGGCGCCCTTTCTTTTTCCCATGATCACTTCACCCGACAACGAACAGCTCAAGACCATCCGCAAGCTCCAGCAGAAGCGCTGGCGCGAGCGGCTGGACCTGTTCGCCGCGGAGGGCGAGGACCTGGTGGAGGCCGCCGAGCGGGCGGGCTGGCAGCCCGAGACGCTGCTGATCGCCGGCGAGGACGTGGAGCCCGAGCTGCTGGCCGACGTGAGCACGCTGGGCTCCGGCACGCGCGTGATCGGCGTCTACGCGCGGCGCTGGTCGCAGCCCGGAGGCGAGCTCTCGGTGTACCTGCACGGCGTCGGCGACCCCGGCAACGTGGGCACGGTGATCCGCTCGGCGCACGCGCTCTGCGACGGGCCGGTCGTGCTCGGCCCTGGCTGCGCGGACCCCTTCTCTCCGAAGGCGGTGCGCGCCAGCATGGGCTCGCTGTTCGCCCGGCCGCCGGCGAAGGTGGGCTTCGGCGAGCTGCACGGCACGCCGGTTGCGCTCGACTCGCAGGCCGAGCGCACGCTGGGCGAGCTGGAGGTCCGGCCGCCGCTCGTGCTGTGCCTGGGCGCCGAGCGCGAGGGCCTGCCGCCGGAGCTGCTCGAGCGCGCCGCCGAGCGGGTGCGGATCGCACTGCGGCCCGACGGGCCGGAGTCACTGAACGTGGCCATGGCCGCGACCGTGGCGCTGCACGAGGTGAGCCGAAAACTGAACCTTGCGCACCCGGCCGAGCCGGGTGCTTCGGCATAGGATGGTCCGCCATGCCTGAGGCGCCGGAGAGGTTGGAGGAGCTGCGGCGCGAGGGCGAGGCGGCCATCGCCGGCGCGCAGTCGAGCGCCGAGCTCGAGGAGCTGCGCGTTCGCTACCTGGGCCGCCGTGCCGAGCTGACCCAGATCCTGCGCTCGATCGGCGAGCTGCCGGCGGAGCAGCGCGGACCGGTCGGCAAGGGCGCGAACCAGGTCAAGCAGGCGCTCGAGGGCCAGATCGACGGGCGCACGCGGGAGCTCGAGGCGTTCGAGCTCGACACCCGGCTGGCCGAGGACCGCATCGACGTGACGCTGCCCGGCGATCCGCCGCGCCCGGACGGCCACCTGCACCTGGTCAGCCAGACGCGCCGCGAGATGGAGGACATCTTCGTAGGCCTGGGCTTCCGGGTGGTGGAGGGGCCCGAGGTCGAGTGGGACTACTACAACTTCACCTCGCTCAACCACCCGCCGGACCACCCGGCGCGGATGCTGCAGGACACCTTCTACTTCTCCGACCAGGTCCTGCTGCGCACGCACACCTCGCCAATGCAGACGCGCTCGATGGAGCTGCAGGAGCCGCCCATCTACATCGTGATCCCGGGGCGGGTGTACCGGCGCGACTCGGACGCCACGCACACGCCGATGTTCCACCAGATGGAGGGTCTCGCGGTGGACGAGGACATCACGCTCGGCGACCTGCGCGGCGTGCTGCTCGAGTTCGCCCGGGCGATGTTCGGCGACGAGCGCGAGGTGCGGCTGCGCTCCGGCTACTTCCCGTTCACCGAGCCCAGCGTGGAGGTGGACGTGTCGTGCTTCATCTGCGACGCGAAGGGCCACCTGCCCGACGGCTCGCGCTGCCCGGTGTGCAAGGGCTCGGGCTGGATCGAGATCCTCGGCTCGGGGATGGTGGACCCGAACGTGCTGGGCTTCGTTGCCGACAGCGGCTACGACCCCGAGAAGGTGCAGGGCTTCGCCTTCGGCATGGGCATCGACCGCATCGCGATGCTCAAGCACGGCGTGCCGGACCTGCGCCCGCTGTTCGAGAACGACCTGCGGCTCCTGGAGCAGTTCGGAGCATGAGGGTCCCGGTGAAATGGCTGCGCAGCTACTGCGACCCCGGCCTGCCGGCCGAGGAGATCGCCGAGCGCCTGACGGCGGCCGGGCTCGAGCTGGACACGCTCCACCGCGTGGGCGTGGGCGACCCCGGCGAGTTCGTGGTCGGTCGGGTGCTCAGCGCCGAGCAGCACCCCGATGCCGACCGTCTCAGCGTCTGCCAGGTGGACGACGGCTCGGGCGAGACTCGCACGATCGTGTGCGGCGCTCCGAACGTGGCGGCCGGCCAGACGGTGGCTGTGGCGCGGCCCGGCGCGGTCATGCCCGACGGCACGGTGCTCGGCAAGGCCGAGCTGCGGGGCGTCGAGTCCAGCGGGATGATCCTGGCCGAGGACGAGCTCGGCATCGGCGAGGACCACGCCGGGATCATGGTGCTGGATGGCGGGGCCGAGCCGGGCGAGGCGCTGGCGGAGGTGATTGCGATCGCCGACGAGGTGCTCGAGATCGAGATCAACCCGAACCGGCCCGACGCGATGGCGGTCTACGGGGTGGCGCGCGACCTGCACGCGCTGACCGGCGCCGAGCTTGCGGCCGACCCGACCGACGAGGACGTCGCGGCGAGCGGATCGGACACGGCCGAGGACCACGTGAGCGTGGAGATCGCCGACCCGGAGGTCTGCCTGCGCTTCACCGGCCGCGTGTTCGAGGACGTGGAGATCGGGCCCTCGCCGCCGTGGCTGAAGCAGCGGCTGATGGCCGCCGGCCAGCGACCCATCTCGAACGTCGTGGACATCACCAACTACGTGATGCTCGCCTACGGCCAGCCGCTGCACGCCTTCGACCTCGACAAGGTCCGCGGCGGGCGGATCGTCGTGCGGCGCGCCCACGACGGCGAGACGATGACCACGCTCGACGACGTGGAGCGGCGCTTCGACCCCGACGTCGCGCTCGTGTGCGACGCCGAGGGGCCCTCGGGGATCGCCGGGATCATGGGCGGGCAGATCTCCGAGGTCGAGCAGGACACCACGCGCGTGCTGATGGAGGCGGCCACCTGGGTGGGGCCGAACATCCTGCGCTCGTCGAAGAAGCTCGGCCTGCGCACCGAGGCCTCGGCGCGCTTCGAGAAGCAGCTGCACCCCGAGCTCGGCATGCGCGCGCAGCGCCTGGCCGCGCGGCTGATGGTGGAGCTGACCGGCGCGCGCCTGGTCCCCGGCGAGCTCGACGCCTATCCGCGGCCGGCGGACGAGCGCGTGGTGGGGCTGCGCCACGCGCGCATCGGGCGGCTGCTCGGCAAGGAGATCGCGCGCGATGAGGTCGAGCAGACGCTCGGGCGCCTGGGCTTCGGCCTCGAGGCCGACGGCGGCGCCGGCTGGCGCGTGAGCGTGCCCTTCTGGCGCGACAGCGACGTGCAGCGCGAGGCCGACCTGATCGAGGAGGTCGCGCGCGTGCACGGCCTGGACCGGCTGCCGGCCACGCTGCCGTCGCGCCGCAAGGCCGTGGGCCGGCTGACGCGACACCAGAAGCTGCGCCGCCGCCTGGAGGACGCGCTGCGCGACCGCGGGCTGGCCGAGACGGTGGCTTGGAGCTTCAGCTCGCCGGAGAAGCTCGAGCGGCTGCGGCTGGACGACGCGGAGCTGCTGCGCATCGCCAACCCGCTGAGCGAGGACCAGTCCGTGATGCGGCCGCTGCTGCTGCCGGGGCTGCTGGACGCGGCCGCCCTGAACGCGGCTCACGGCCGCCCGGCGGTGGGGCTGTTCGAGTCGGCTCACGTGTTCCGTGGCCCACTGCCCGGCGAGGCGCCCGAGGGCTCTCCGCAGGGCTCGCGGCCGGTGGACGAGCACCACCATCTGGCCGCGCTGGCGACCGAGGCCCAGCCCGCCGGCTGGCGCTCGCGGCGCGTGCCGGGCGACTTCCACGCCGTGCGCGCGCTGGTGGAGTCGGTGATGGCGGCCGCCGGCGTCGACTGGCAGGCCCAGCCCGAACCACGGCCCTGGCTGCACCCCGGCCGCGCGGCGAAGGTCGTAGCCGGCGAGCGCGGGCTTGGCTGGATCGGCGAGATGCACCCGCTCGTGACGCGCGCGTGGGAGCTGGCCGACCCGGTGGGGGCGTTCGAGCTGGACGTGGACGCGCTGGCGGAGCTCTCGCTGCGGCGCGAGGAGGCCTACCGCGACGTGACGAGCTTCCCGGCCGTGCTGCAGGACATCGCCGTCGTGGTTCCCGATGACGTGCCGGCCGCGGAGATCGAGGCCGCGGTCAGGGCGGGCGGCGGCGAGCTGCTGGAGAGCCTCGGCGTGTTCGACCTCTACCGCGGCGAGCAGCTGGGGGAGGGCAACAAGTCGCTGGCCCTGCGACTGGAGTTCCGCGCGCCCGACCGGACCCTGACCGACGACGAGGTCGCCGGGCTGCGGGGCGCGATCCAGACCGAGCTGGAGCGGATCGGGGGGCGGCTGCGTGCATAGGGTCGCCGTGATCGGGGCGAGTGGCTTCGGCGGCGCCGTGGCCGCGATGCTCGTGCAGCGCCACCCGTCGCTCGAGCTGGCCGCGGTCACCGCCCGCGCCGACGCGGGCCGGCGCCACGACGAGCTCTACCCGCGCTACCGCGTGCCCCTCGAGCTAGAGGAGTTCGACGCCGATGCGATCGCCGAGCGCGCCGACGCCGCGCTCGTGGCCTATCCGCACGGCGCGGCCGCTCCGGTGGTGAAGGCGCTGCGCGAGCGTGGGCTGAAGGTCGTGGACCTGTCGGCCGACTTCCGCCTCGAGCGCGAGCGCTACGAGCGCTGGTACCAGCCCCACGAGGCGCCGGAGCTGCTCGACAGCGCTGTCTACGGGCTGACCGAGGCCCACCGCGAGGAGATCCGCGAGGCCGAGCTGGTGGCCGCTCCCGGCTGCTATCCGACCGCGGCGCTGCTGGCGCTGTGGCCGCTGCGCGACCGCATCCGCGACGTGGTGGTCGACGCCAAGTCGGGCGTCTCCGGCGCCGGCCGCGAGGCCTCGCCGACCACCCACTACGTGGCCGTGGCGGACAACATCAACCCGTACAAGATCGACGGCCACCGCCACAGCGCCGAGCTCGAGCAGGAGCTGCCGAACGGCGCCAGCTACACGTTCGTGCCGCACCTGATCCCGGTGGACCAGGGCCTGCTGGCCAGCTGTTACGTGACCACCGAGGAGCCGCTGTCTGATGCCGAGCTGCGCGAGCTCTACGAGGGCGCCTACGGCGACGAGCCGTTCATCGACGTGGCCACCGAGCCGCCCTCGACCGCCGACGTGCGCGAGACCAACCGCTGCCGCGTGCACGCCGCCCTGGTGGGCGATCGCGTGCTCGCCTTCGCCGCCATCGACAACCTCTGGAAGGGCGCGGCCGGCCAGGCGGTGCAGGACCTGAACCTGATGCTGGGCCTGCCCGAGACGGAGGGGCTGGCGTGAGCACCGAGCAGGGAGGGGCCGCCTTCTTCAAGTCGCGCTGGGTCGAGCGGCCTGCGCACGCGGTCCAGCTCAGTCCGGCCGGGCTGCCCATGGGCTTCCGCTCTGCCGGCGTGGCGGCCGGGATCAAGCCCGATGGCCTCGACGTGGGCGTGCTCCGGTCAGACGAGCCGGACACCGTGTCCGCGGCTCGCTTCGTGGACTCGGCCCTGGTAGGCGCCCCCGTGGCCGTCACGGCCGACGGCGCTCTGGGCGGCCTGCGGGCGATCGTGGCCAACTCCGGCAACGCCAACGTGGCCGACGGCCAGCGCGGCCTCGACACGGCCCACGCCTCGCAGGCGCTGGCCGCCGAGCTGCTGGGGCTGAAGACCGAGCAGGTGGGCCTGGCGTCGACCGGCGTGATCGGCCGCGAGCTGCCACGCGAGAGGCTGCTCGACGGCGTGCGCGCCGCGGCCTCCGAGCTCCACGGCGACGCGACCGCCTTCAGCGAGTCCCTCCTGACCACCGACCGAGCCCCGAAGCGCACCTGCTTGGCGCTGGAGCTGCCCTCTGGACGGGTGCGGCTGGCGGCCCAGGCCAAGGGCGCGGGCATGATCTCGCCGCGCTTCGCCACGATGTTCTGCTTCGTGGAGACCGACGCCGAGCTGGCGCCCGAGACCGCCGAGCTGCTGACCGGGGTGTGCGTGAAGCGCTCGTTCGACCGCATCTCGGTGGACGGCCAGCTGTCCACCAGCGACACGGTCTTCCTCCTGGCGAACGGCGCATCGGGCGTGCGCGTGGAGAGCGAGTCGTCCGACGAGCTGGCCTTCGGCGAGGCGCTCGACGCGCTCATGCGCCAGCTGGCGCTCGAGATCGTGGCCGACGGCGAGGGCGCCACGCGCGTGGGACGGATTGTGGTGCGCGGGGGCCCCGAGCTCGTGGAGCCGGTGGCGCGCGCCGTGGCCGACTCGCCGCTCGTGAAGACGGCGCTGCTGGGCGCCGACCCGAACTTCGGCCGCGTGCTGCAGGCGGCGGGGCAGGCGATGGCGGGCCGGGCCCCGTTCGTGGTGGACCTCGAGATCGAGGGCCGCCCGGTCGTGTCCGGAGGCGTGGCGCTCGACCTGTCCGAGGCCGAGCTGCGGGAGCTGGCGGCGGCGGTTGCCGTACCCGAGGTGGACTTCGAGCTGACGCTGCCCGGCGACGGTGGCGAGACCGAGGTCTTCTTCAGCGACCTGAGCCACGAGTACGTGTCCATCAACTCGGAGTACACGAGCTGATGCGCGACGTCCGCACGCTCCTCGAGGCGCTCCCCTACATCCGGGAGTTCCACGGCCAGACGGTCGTGATCAAGTACGGCGGCGCCGCCATGACCGAGCCCGCGCTGAAGGAGGAGTTCGCGCGCGACGTGGTGCTGCTCAAGTACGTGGGCATGAACCCGGTGGTGGTGCACGGGGGCGGCCCTGACATCACGCGCTACATGGAGCGGCTGGGGATGGAGGTCAAGTTCGTGGAGGGCCTGCGCGTGTCTGACCAGCCCACCGTGGAGATCGCGAAGATGGTGCTTGTCGGCAAGCAGAACAAGGACATCGTGCTGATGCTGGGCCGCCATGGGCAGCCGGCGGTGGGGCTCTGCGGCGACGACGGCATGCTGTTCCGGGTCGGCAAGCGCCTCGTGGGGGAGACCGACGTGGGCTTCGTGGGCGAGATCGAGCAGGTGAACGTGGACGTGCTCAACCACATCGCCGAGGACTACATCCCCGTGATCGCCTCGACAGGGGCGGACGCCGAGGGCAACTCGTACAACGTGAACGCTGACGCCGCCGCTGCCGCCGTGGCCTCGGCGCTCGGGGCGTCCAAGGTGGTGTTCCTGACCGACGTCGAGGGCTGGCGCGCCGACGCCGCCGACCCCACCACCAAGATCTCGGAGGCCACCGCCGCCGAGGTGCGCGAGCGGCTGCCGCAGGTGGCGGGCGGCATGCGCCCGAAGCTCGAGGCCTGCCTTGCTGCCCTGGAGGGCGGCGTGCCCGCGGCCCACATCGTGGACGGCCGCCAGCCGCACTCGCTGCTGCTGGAGCTGTTCACCGACGAGGGCAGCGGGACCAAGCTGTGGCCCTGAAGGAACTGCAGGAGATCGAGCGCGACTCGGTCATGCAGACCTACGCGCGCAACCCCGTCGAGTTCGTGCGCGGCGAGGGCACGCGCCTGTGGGACGACGAGGGCAACGAGTACCTCGACTTCCTGGGCGGCATCTCCGTGGTGCAGATCGGCCACGCGCATCCCGCGCTGGTGGAGGCCATCCGTGAGCAGGCCGGCCGGCTGATGCACGTGGGCAACCTCTTCTACACCGAGCCGGGCATCCGCCTGGCGCAGCGCCTGGCCGAGCGCTCGTTGGGCGGCAAGGTGTTCCTCTGCAACTCGGGCGCCGAGGCGGTGGAGTGCGCCATCAAGCTGTGCCGCCGCCACCGCCAGGGCGGCGGCTTCGTGGTGCTGGAGGGCGGCTTCCACGGCCGCACGATGGGGGCGCTGTCGGCCACGCCGCAGGAGTCCAAGCAGGCGCCGTTCGCCCCGCTCGTGCCAGGCTTCAAGGCCGTGCCGCGCGACGACCCCGCCGCGCTGGCCGAAGCGGTGGACGACTCCACCGCCGCTGTGATCTGCGAGGTCGTGCAGGGCGAGTCGGGCATTCACCCGGTCGACCCCGAGCTGCTGGCGACGGCACGCGCGGCCTGCGACCGCCACGGCGCGCTGCTCGTGTTCGACGAGATCCAGTGCGGCATGGGCCGCACTGGCTCGCTCTGGGCCTGGGAGCAGGTGGGCGTCAGGCCCGACGTGATGACCGTGGCGAAGGGGCTGGCCGGCGGGCTGCCGATCGGCGCCTGCGTGGCGGCCCCCGAGTACGCCGGGCTGTTCCAGGCGGGCGACCACGGCTCGACCTTCGCGGGCGGCCCGCTGGTGACCTCCGCGGCCAACGCCGTGCTCGACGTGGTGGAGGACCAGGGCTTCCTGCGCTCGGTGGACGAGAAGGGCGAGCGCCTGGCCGCCGGCCTGCGCGGACTGGGCCTGGACGTGCGCGGGGCGGGGCTGATGCTGGCGTTCGCCTGCGAGGACGGCCCCGCGCTGGCGCGGCGGCTGCTGCTCGAGCAGCGCCTGGTGGTGCATGCCACGGGGCCGGACACCGTGCGCCTGCTGCCGCCGCTCACCGTGGCGCCCGAGGAGGTCGACGAGGCGGTGGCCCGCGTGGGCGCCGCTCTGCTGTGACGCTGCTGTTCGCCTACGGCAGCAATCTCGCGGAGGATCAGATGGAGGCCTGGTGCCCCCGCTACAAGTTCCTCGGGCCGGCGCGCCTGGACGGCTTCAGGCTGGAGTTCCGCCGCCGCTCGATCCGCTGGCAGGGCGGCGCCGCCGACGTGGTCGAGGCCGAGGGCGAGGCTGTCTGGGGAGCGCTCTACGAGCTGCCCGACGGCGAGCTCGAGCGGCTCGACCGCAAGGAGGCGGCCGGCGACGCCTACCGCCGCCGCGAGGTGCGGGTGGACCAGGACGGCGACCCGCGCTCGGCGGTCGTCTACGAGGTGATCGACAAGGAGCCCAGCGAGCCCACGCCGGCGCCCGGCTACGGCGAGGCGATGCTGCGTGGGGCCGCGGAGCGCGGCCTGCCGGCGCAGTGGCGCGGCCACCTAGAACATCGGTTGAGGGAGCTCACCAATAGGCCCACTGACGTTTCCTCACCACCCAACCGGTAACTGCCTCGCGTCCCTTGGCGCGCGTCGAGGCAGGCGTGCTGCCCGCGGCCGCACGTGTCCCCGACGCCACCGATGGCGGGTTCGCTTAGGTAGCGTGGGGCGCCGATGGCGGAGCGGCGCACACTCACAAAGGCCGGTTCTTACGAGGCCGTTCCGGGCGAGGTCGGGCGGGTCCTGCTGCTCTATTCCGGGGGGCTCGACACGAGCGTGATGCTCAAGTGGATCCAGGACGAGTATGAGGCCGAGGTGGTCGCGCTCACGGTGGACCTGGGCCAGCCCGGCGAGGACTTCGAGGTGGTCAAGGGCAAGGCGCTGCAGCTGGGCGCGCTCGATTGCCGCGTGGTGGACGCGCGCGAGGTGTTTGCGCGGGACTACGTGCTGCCTGCGATCAAGGCCAACGCGCTCTACGGCGGCGGCTACCCGCTGTTCACGGCGCTGGGGCGCCCGCTGATCGCGAAGCTGGCGGTGGAGGCGGCGCACGACACGGGCTGCGACACGATCGCCCACGGCTGCACGGGCAAGGGCAACGACCAGGTCCGGATCGAGTCCACGGTGCTGGCGCTCGACCCTGCGATGAAGATCATCGCTCCGGTGCGCGGCTGGCAGATGGGCCGCGAGGAGGAGATCGCCTACGCCCGCGAGCACGGCATCCCGGTGAAGGGCGGCACCGAAGCGCCGCCCTACTCGATCGACGACAACCTCTGGGGCCGCTCGTCGGAGGGCGGCGCGATCGAGGACCTGGCCGAGCCGCCGCACGACGACGTGTTCAACCTGGTCACCGACCCGCGCGATGCGCCGGACGAGCCCGAGGACGTGGAGGTGGAGTTCGAGCGCGGTGTGCCGGTGGCGCTGAACGGCGAGCGGCTGGAGCTGGTGCCGCTGCTGGAGCGCGCCGGCGAGCTCGGCGCGCGCCACGGCGTGGGGATCGTGGACCATGTGGAGGACCGGATCGTCGGCCTCAAGGTGCGCGACCTCTACGAGGTCCCGGCCGCCACGCTGATCCTGACCGCGCACAAGGAGCTGGAGAAGCTCGTCGGCACGATCCACCAGAACAACTTCAAGCCGGGCCTCGACGCCCACTGGGGCTATCTCGTCTACGCGGGCCTCTGGTACGAGCCGCTGCTGGAGGACCTGAATCGCTTCATGGACTCGGTGAACGAGCAGGTCACGGGCGCGGTGACCGTGCGCCTCTTCAAGGGCAGCGCCCGCACGGTGGCGCGCCGCTCGCCGAACGCGCTCTACGACGCGGCACTGGCGGGCTTCGGGGAGTCGGGCGGCCTCTTCTCCCAGCAGGCGAGCCCGGGCTTCATCGAGCTCTGGTCACTGCAGTCGCGCATGGCTTACAGAATCCGGAACCGGGAGGGGGGAGAGCAATGAACTCAAGGGGCTACACGATCCTAGGCTGGGCGGTCTGGCAGGTCGGCAAGCGGGTGGCTGCGAAGAAGATGGCGCAGAACCGCGTGAAGCTTGGCGCCGCCGGCCTGGTGGCGCTGGTGCTGATCGGGGGCGTTTTCGCCGCCAAGGCCGGCCTTTCTTCGGACGACGAGTAGAGCGAGAGCCTGCGCAGCCGGCCGAGCCGGCTGCTTGGCGACTGACCCCCGTGTAAAGCTCCCCCGGCATGAGTCGCCAGGGGAGTGGCGGTTGGGAGAGCGTCCTCGACGCCGAGAGCCTCGTTGCTCCCGGCGCGGAATGGCGCTCGGAGCTCTACCGCGTCGCGCTATCGCAGTTCCACCGCTCGGCCGACCTGCTCGAGCTGGACCCCGGCATCCGGGCCCGGCTGATCGAGCCGCGCCGGGCGCTGATCGTGAACTTCCCGGTGCGCCGCGACGACGGCACGGTGGAGACGTTCACGGGCTACCGCGTGCAGCACACGCTGGTCATGGGTCCGATGAAGGGCGGCTTTCGCTACAGCCCGGCGGTGTCGCTGGGCGAGTGCGCGGCGCTGGCCATGTGGATGACGCTGAAGTGCTCGCTGCTCGGCCTGCCCTTCGGCGGCGCCAAGGGCGGCGTGCGCTGCGACCCCAACCGGCACTCCGTGGGCGAGCTGGAGCGAATCACGCGCCGCTACGCGTCGGAGCTGTTCCCGGTGATCGGGCCCGACAGCGACATCGCTGCGCCCGACATGGCCACGGGCGAGCGCGAGATGGCCTGGTTCATGGACACCTACTCCCAGCAGGTCGGCCACCCGGTGCCCGAGATCGTGACCGGCAAGCCACTGGTGCTGGGTGGCACCGAGGGCCGCGACGAGGCCACCGGACTGGGCGTGGTGTTCTGCATCGAGGACGTGCTGCGCGGCCGCGGCGAGAAGGTCGAGGGCCAGCGCGTGGGCGTGCAGGGCTTCGGCAAGGTCGGCTCCGTGGTGGCGCGCGAGCTGGTGGCGCGCGGCGCGCGCGTGGTCGCGATATCCGACGTCACGGGGGGCCTCCACGATCCCGAGGGGATCGACGTGGAGGCCGCACTCGCCTACGTCGACGAGCACCGCTTCCTGCGCGGCTGCGACGCCGGCGCTCCCGTTGACCGCGGGGATGTGGTCGAGCTGCCGTGCGACATCCTCGTGCCCGCCGC
>JBBQRG010000044.1:0-25181 GCA_038215095.1 Solirubrobacterales bacterium
GAAGACCTTGCCCTTCTTGTCGATCTCCAGCTCGAGCCAGGAGCCGCGCGCCGGCATCAGGTTGGCGATGAAGACCTGCTTCTCGCGGTCCTTGGGCTCCATCACGTAGGCGCCCGGCGAGCGCACCAGCTGCGTGACGACGACGCGCTCGGTGCCGTTGATGATGAACGTGCCCCAGTCGGTCATCCAGGGGAAGTCGCCCATGAAGACGGACTGCTCCCGGATCTCACCGGTCTCGCGGTTCTGGAACGCGACCTTGACGGTCAGCGGGCGCGCGTAGGTGATGTCCTTCTCGCGGCACTCGGAGATCGACGCGACCGGGTCGTCGAAGTGGATGTCCTCGAAGACGACGGCGAGGTTGCCGGTGTAGTCCTCGATCGGCGAGACATCGTCGATCGTCTCGCGGAGGCCACCCTTCTTGGTGTCCACCAGCCACTCGAACGAGCGCCTTTGAATATCGATCAGATTGGGAACTTCGAGGCTGTTCTCCAGGCGGGAGAAACTGCGGCGCGTTCGAGAGACATCAGCACGTGCCAAGACGGCGACTCCTTGAGGTCGTAAAAGCGGCGGGCGGACAGCGACGGCGAGAGGGGCGCAAAGCGCGACCCACCAGAATAGCAGAGTGAAACCCGCCCCCTCAAGGGGCGGTTGCCAGCCGGCTCTCGCCGGCCCGCAGGGCCATCACGGACCCCGTCCCGAGGCCCCTGGGATATGTGCAGGGGCGCCTACTCAAGGGACGGCTACGTCTATAGGCCGCCTCAAAGACTAGCGGCTATGCGGCGGAAGGGCTACTTGAGCTCGACCGAGCCGCCCGCCTCTTCGATCTCGCCCTTGAGCTTCTCGGCCTCCTCGCGCTCGATGCCCTCCTTGACCGGCTTGGGGGCCTCGTCCACGAGCGCCTTGGCCTCCTTGAGGCCCAGGCCCGTGGCGGCGCGCACGACCTTGATCACCTGGATCTTCTTCTCGCCGGGGCCGGTGAGCACGACGTCCACCGTGCTCGACTCCTCCTCGGCGGCTGCGCCGTCACCGGCGGCGGCGGCGGCCGGAGCCGCGGCGGCGACCGCGGTCGCGCTCACGCCGAAGGCCTCCTCGAGCGCCTTGATGCGCTCGGAAAGCTCGAGCACCGAGATGCCCTTCAGCTCGTCAATCCATTCCTCTGTGCTGGTGGCCATTAGCCCTCCTTCTGTTCCTCGCCCTCGGAGGGCGTGTCAGGTTCGTCGTCAGTTCCGCTTTCGGCGTCGTCGCCGGCCGGCTCGGCAGCCTGGTCGTCGTTCGGCTGCTCGTTGCCGTCGGCCTGGTCGGCCTCGTTCGGATCAGGTGTCTGCTCGGCATCTGCCGCGGGCGCGGGGGCTTCCCCGCTCACAAGGCCCTGGTCGGCGATCTGGCCGAGCTGCATCGCCAGTCCGGCGATCAGCTGGTTCAAGCCTCGCACCAGGCCGGTGACCGGCGAGGCGAGCGTGCCCACCAGCTGGCCGTGCAGCACCTCCACGCCAGGCAGCCGGGCGAGCTCCTCGATCTGCTCGATCGTGAGCGCCACGCCGTTCATGCGCCCGCCCTTGAAGTCGAGCATGTCGTGCTCGCGGCGGAACTGGGCGAGGGCCTTTGCGGCCAGCGCCACGTCGCCGCCCTCGGCGGCCACGAAGGTGAAGGCGGTGGGGCCTTCGAGCAGCCCCTTCAGGTCGTCGGCGCCGGCCTGCTCGGCGGCGCGCAGGGTCAGGGTGTTCTTGACCACCCGGAAGCGCGCGCCCGCGTCGAGCAGCTTCTGGCGCAGCTCGGCGGCCTGAGGCACCGAGATGCCGCGGTAGTCCACCGCGAACACGGCCTCGGAGCCCTCGATCTGGGACGCCACTTCCTGCACGACTGCTGTTTTCTGTTCTTTGTTCATAGAAAGAGCCCGCACGCAGGCGGACTCACGGAACTTGGGGGTTCTGCGGCTCCGCCTGCACCGGACTTCTGGTTGCCGGTGGTCTGGGGCGAGAATGCTGTTGCTGCGATCAGGCTAGCGCGGGTGCCTCCTCGACGATGCCGCGGGTGCGCGCCGGGTCCACCCGCACGCCCGGGCTCATCGTCGTGGTGAGCGTGACGGTCCGCAGGTACCGGCCCTTCGCGGCCGCCGGCTTGGCGCGCTGGATCTCGTCCATCAGCGCCGCGTAGTTCTCGAGCAGCGCCTTCTCCTCGAAGCGGACCTTGCCGATCGGCAGGTGCACGATGGCCATGCGGTCGGTGCGGTACTCGACCTTGCCGGCCTTCGACTCGGACACGGCCTTGCCGATGTCCTGGGTCACCGTGCCGACCTTCGGGTTCGGCATCTTGCCCTGCGGCCCGAGGATGCGGCCGAGCCTGCCGACCGTGGCCATCATGTCCGGCGTCGCGATCGCCACGTCGAAGTCGGTGAAGCCCTCCTCCACGCGGCCGGCCAGGTCGTCGTCGCCCACGAAGTCGGCGCCGGCCTCCTCGGCCTCGCGCGCCTTGTCGCCCTTGGCGAACACGGCCACCGTCATCTCCTTGCCGAGCCCGTGCGGCATCGCGATCGTCCCGCGCAGCTGCTGGTCGGCATGGCGCACGTTCAGGCCGGTGCGGATGTGCACCTCGACCGTCTCGTCGAACTTGGTGGTCGGAAGGCTCTTGATGAGCTGGACCGCCTCGGCCGGCGAGTACGCGCGCTCGCGGTCAACGAGCTCGAGTGCCTGCCGGTAGCGCTTGCCGTGCTTGGGCATCTACTACCTCACATCCACGCCCATCGAGCGCGCGGTGCCCTCGATGATCTTGGCCGCCTGGTCGACGTCGTTCGCGTTCAGGTCGGGCATCTTCTTCTCGGCGATCTCGCGCACCTGGGACTTGCTGATCGTCCCGACCTTGTTGCGGTTCGGCTCACCCGAGCCCTTGTCGAGCCCGATCGCCTGCTTGATCAGAACGGCCGCGGGCGGGGTCTTCGTGATGAAGGTGAAGGAGCGGTCCTCGAAGACCGTGATCTCCACGGGGATGATCGTGCCGTTCTCGTTCTGCGTCTGGGCGTTGAACGACTTGCAGAACTCCATGATGTTCACCCCGTGCTGGCCCAGCGCGGGGCCGACCGGCGGGGCCGGGTTGGCGGCGCCGCCGGGCACCTGCAGCTTGATGAGAGTGAGGACCTTCTTGGCCATTGCTCGAGCCTAGACCTTCTTGACCTGGTCGAAGCCGACCTCGACCGGGGTCTCCCGGCCGAAGATCGACACGAGCACCTTGAGCTTGGCCGCGTCGTCGTTGATCTCCGAGATCTCGCCAGAGAAGTCCGACAGCGGGCCGGACACCACCTTGACGGACTCGCCGATCGAGAACTGGGCGCGCGTGCGCGGCCGCTCGGCGTGCTCGCGGTGCAGCAGCCGGTCGACCTCGCCCTGGTTCAGCGGCACGGGCTTCTGCGACGGACCGACGAAGCCGGTCACGCCCGGGGTGTTCTTCACGAGACCCCAGGAGTCGTCGGTGAGGTTCATGTTCACGAGCAGGTAGCCGGGCATCGTGCGCTGCTCCTTCTGGATCTTCTGCCCGTCCTTCATCTCCTGGATCACCTCGGTGGGCACCACGATCTGGCGGATCGAGCCCTCCTGCCCGAGCGAGACACGGCGATGCTCAAGGTTCTGCTTGACCTTGTTCTCGTGACCTGAATAGGTGTTAACGGCGTACCAGCGAAACATTGGCTCTCAGAGGATCGAGTTGATGATGCGAGAGAAGACGGCGTCCAGCAGTCCAAGGTAGCCGCCCATCAGCAGGACAAAACCGAGCACCACGCCTGTGAGGGTCGTGAGGGCCTGACGGTCCGGCCACTGGACCCGCTGAAGCTCGGCCCAAGACGCGACGAGGAACTGTACGACACGAGAGCGGTCCTTGCCGTGGCCGGCCCCGTGCTGGGCGCGGCGGCCGCGCGGGGCGTAGTCGTCGGCGGGGTCGACGCCGTCGATCCCGAACTCGCGCTCGTCGACGCTGGCGAGGGCCCCGGCCTCCATGGCGTCGGCCTCGAGCTCCGGGTCGACGTCGTCCAGCTCGTCGATCGGCTCGTCGCGGCCTGTGTAGTCGGAGCGGCCCTCCTGGGGGGGCGGAGCGCCCACCGCGAGCTCCGGCAGGATGCCCGGCGCCGGGCTGGCGGCGCGCTGGTCGTCGATCCCCGGCACGTCCGGGGGCGTGTCCTGCCCGCCGGCCTGGCGGCGCGCGCGCCGCTCGGCCTGCCGCTGCTTGGCACGCTGACGATCCCTTGCCAAGTCGCTACGCCCTTCTAGACGCGCGCGAGGGTACCCGCATCAGCGGGTCTCCTTGTGGGGCGTGTGGGAACTGCACCAACGGCAGTACTTGCGCAGCTCGATCCGCTCGGGATCGTTGCGCTTGGACTTCTGCGATTGGTAGTTACGCCGCTTGCACTCCTCGCACGCGAGGGTGACGGTGATTCGGACGTCTCCGCGAGCCATGGCTCCTGAAAGGGTTGATTCTTTGTGCGGCGGCGCAGAAAAGCCTCCGCGCCGCTCGCAGAGGACGCTGCCGAGTCTAGCGCCCGGACCACGCGACCTCCGCCTCGGCGCCGAAGGCGTGCAGCTGCTCGACCATGCGTCGCTGGTCGAAGCGTCGGCCGGCAGCCTCGGCGGCCGACGCGCCCATCCGGGCGCGCGTCTCCGGCTCGTCGAGCAGCCGGCCGATCGAGCTCGCCAGCTCCTCCGGCCGTTCCGGGGCGGACAGCAGGCCGGTGCGGCCGTGGTCCACTACCTCCGCGAGCCCGCCAGTGCCGGCCGCGACCACCGGCGTCCCGCAGGCCAGTGCCTCGGCGGCGCCCAGGCAGAAGGTCTCCTCCCAGGCGGCGTGCACGTAGAGGTCGGCGGCGCGGTGCAGCCGGGCGAGGGCCTCGGGCGTGTCGAGATACGGCAGGTGGCGGATGCGCGCGCGCTCGCCGAGCCGCTCCAGCGGCGCCCGGCCGCCCACCACCACCAGCTCCAGCGTCCGGTCGGGCGTGGCGCGGGCCAGGAGCTCGACGGCGCGGCGCAGCGTGGCCACGTCCTTGTAGCGGTTGGCTGCGCCGAGGTTGCATACGAACACGAGCAGCGCGGCCCCGGCGGGAACGCCGAGAGCTTCGCGGTCGGCGGCGGGGCCGGCGGGGGTGAAGGTGTCCAGGTCCACCCCATTGGGGACCACCGCCGAGCCCGCGATCGCTGGCCCCAGCAGCGAGCGCCGCGCGCGCTCGAGCTGCCACTGCGAGGGGCTGACCACGAACAGGCTGGAGCGGCTGAAGATCGACAGCTTGCGCTGCCAGTTGACGCGCGTGCCGTCGCGCTCGATGGCCGGCGGGATGGTCAGGTCAGGGCACTTGCCGCAGCCGTGCTCCCAGCGCCCGCAGCCCAGCGGCACGGCGCAGTGGCCGGTGAACGACCAGCTGTCGGCCAGCCGCAGGACCGTCGGGACCCGCCGCGACAGCTCGGGCACGGTGCGCAGGTCGAAGTAGTCGCCGTGGAGGTTGCCCAGGAAGACCACGTCGGGCTCTGGCTCTCCCGCCGCCTCGAGCAGCCGGTGCGAACCCGGATGGTCGAAGTCCTCGATGCCGGCCAGGCGGCTGGCCGTGCGGCGAGCCTCGTGGGCGAAGCGCCGCCCGGGCGCGGCGTGCGGCTCGCGGGGCAGAGCGACCACACGCGGGTGATCGCCGCTCTTGTGGCCGACGGCCATCCAGGTCTCGGTGCCGAGGGCCGGAAAGCCGTCCAGGACCGCGGCAGAGATTCGCTCGGCCCCGCCGCCGGCGTCGACCGAGTCCACTAGCAGGACCTTTCGCACCGGATCAGACGGCGATCGACACGATCGGCATGCCGAGCCTGCGCCCGTCGCGAGGCCCGGCCGCCGGCGGCTCCAGCGGCCGGGTGAGCAGCGTGACCGTGGTGATCGCGGGGCCGCTTCGCTTGCGGCCGGGCACGGGCACATCGACCGTCGGCCCCTCGGCGTGCAACTGCTCTGGTGGCACCCGGCGGCCGTCGACGTAGGCGGCACGAAGGCCGTCGAGCGGCGCCCCGCGCAGGCCGCCGGTCTCGATGCGGAGGCTGCGGGCGTCGCTCGCCGCGGCCAGTCGAAGGACGGTCACGGGCTCGGTCCAGCGAAACCAGCGCTCGCCCTGGCGCTCCAGGCCGTGGACCCCGACCAGCTCTTCGTGACTGAATTCCTCGACGCCACGTCGCCCGGACCATGCTCGAAGCGGGGATGGAGGCTCCAGCTCGTCGTGTACCCAGGCCAGCTGCGTCAGCTCCAGGACCTGCTCGTGCGCGCGCAGGAAGGCGGGCCAGCTGAGGTCCGGCGGCACGAAATCCTGCGATGCCGCGAGCTCGCAAAGCCGAAACACGACCTTGGCGCGCGCCAGGTGGGGCGCCGTGCCGCCGACTGCGGCGGGCAACCACGCGCCCAGCTCGCGTAACAGCCACGGCAGTGCGCTACGCCGCCCTAGCACCGCACGGGCCGCCGAAGCGGCGATCACGGCGGCGGCCCGGCAGGCGACGGGCCGCTGGTAGCGGAGGCGGTTGGTCCAAACCGGCGCTGGGCCGAAGTACGGCTCGCAAAATGCCCGATCGAGGCGCGTTCGCGCCTCGCACTCCCCGCGCGCGTAGTCGGCCGAGAAACCGTGGTGCTCCTCGATCTCGTCGTTGTGAACGTGCAGCACGTGTGCGTCCGGCACGTGACCGATTCGAGCACCCTGCCGGTGCAAACGGGCCGAGAGCAGGGGCGCGGAAAAGAGCCCGTACCGGGAGTCCAGGCCGCCGGCCTGCCGGTAGACCTCACGCCGGATCGCGAATCCGACCAGGTTCAGCCGGGGCCACTGGCCAGGCTCGTCCCACTGCTTGTAGATCTGCTCGAACCAGCGCGCGCCCAGTTCGCTGACGGCGTTGCTGATGATGTGGCCGTGATCGAGCGTGAGGGCGTCACGCTCGCCGTAAGTCTGGATCATTCGAACCACGGAGGCCAGGCAGGCCGGATCGGCCTCGCAGTGGCTTTCCGTCAGCACGAGCCAGTCGGAGCTCGCTCGAGCCGCTGCGGCGTTCCAGAGCTCCATCAGGTTCGCCCCGGGGACGTGCTCGAACACGTCGTGCTCGGCCAGCAGCTCGCGAACGGGCTCCTCGCCCCCCGGATCCTCGCCGGTCGAGGTGATGACCACCTGGTAGCGCTCGCGCGGCAGCGACTGCTCGTGCGTCCAGGTGCGCAGGTGCTCGACGGCGTCCCCGCGCGCGTCCTCGAGCGGCACGAGCAGCGACAGCTCAGGCACGCCCGGCACCTAGTAGAGCCGCACTTCGTCGATCACGCATGACACTCGCCTCCTGTCTCCTCGCGCGCGTGGATGCCAGGTCCGGTTGGCCACGATCTCCAGCTGCGCGCGCCGCCCGCGCAGGTCGGGCGGACAGTCGCCGATCAGCTCGAAGCGGCCGCCTTCGCTGGGCCGCCGCGTGGCCACCAGCACGCCGTCGAGGTGCACGCTCACCTCGAGCTGGCGGCGCATCCAGGCCTCGTTGCGGGCCACCACCCGGACCTGCCTGCAATCGCCGGGCACGTCCACCTCGTCGAGGAAGCGGCGCGAGATCCAGCCGTCGTCCCAGCGGCCGTCATGGTCACGCAACCCCACCTCGGTGGCCGCCTCGAGGGCGAGCCGGCCCAGCCGTCGCGGGTTGTGGCGCACCCCGATCGCCAGCGCCAGCGCCCGCGAGCGCGGGCTTGGGCGCGAGCGCGCGAAGAACTGGTCGACGCCGTCGACGACGAACTGCGAGTAGCCGTGCAGCCAGTCGAGCGGGACGTAGCCGAAGTGGCGCTTAACGATCTCGATGCTCTCGCTGTAGGCGAGCCGCCTCTGGGCGAGGGTCTTGTTGCCGGCGTGCATGCGCGAGGTCGCGAGCGTTCCGCCCACTCGGGCGAAGGGGTAGAGCTTCGCCAGCCTGATCCAGAGGTCGTAGTCGAGGCTGACCTGCAGGCGGGCGTCCAGGAGGCCCACCTGCTCCAGCGCGGAGCGCGAGATGAAGGCGGCCGGCTGGCAGATGAAGCAGCGCCGCATCAGCGCGTCGCGGTCGAAGTCCTGGGTCGGGTAGGGCGCTATCTCATCGCCCTGCTCGTCCACGTGGACGCCGTTGCCGTAGACCACCGCGGCGCCGGGGTTCTCGAGGAATCCCCGCACAGCCTTGCCGACCGCGCCGGGGAGGTAGGTGTCGTCGGCATTCAGGAAGGCGAACAGCTCGCCGCTCGTGGCCCGGAAGCCGCGGTTGACGGCGTCGGCCTGGCCACCGTCCTGCTCGGAGACGAAGCGCAGGCGGTCGCCGTAGCCCCGCAGCAGGTCGACCGTGCCGTCGGTGGAGCCGCCGTCCATGACGAGGTACTCGAGCCGCGGGTAGTCCTGGCCCAGGACGCTCTCGATGGTGTCGCGGAGGAAGCGCGACATCTGCAGGGTCGGCGTCACCACGCTGACCGGCGGCGGCTCGCTGCGCACCCAGGCGCCGGGCTCGTTCAGGGAGCGCGCTACTTCGACCAGCGCGCCGGCCGTGCGCTCCCAGCTCAGCTCGCCGGCCCCCGGGGCCCGCTCCGTCGTCGCCGCCTGCCGGAGCGCCTGCGCAAGCGCCTCGGGCGACGCATCATCCGCAACCAGCGCGGAGTCGCCGGCCAGCTCCGCGGCGGGCGTGCCGGGCGTGGTGACCACGGGGGTGCCACAGACGACGGCCTCGACCGCCGCCAGCGGGAACCGCCGCCGCGGGGCGCAGTCCACGAGTGCCCGCGCGTGGCGGAGCACGAGTGGCTCCGCGGCCACGGGGATGGCTCCGGCGAGGCGCACCACAGCCCCGATCCCGAGGGCGTCCGCCTCGCGCCTGAGCCGCTCGCTGTCCTCCAGCGACGCGCCGGTGAGCACGAGCTCGGGACGCTCGGGCGGCGGCAGCAGGCTGAGCGCGCGCAGCAGCACGCTGTGCTCGCCCTCGGCGTCCGCCAGCACGTAGTCGGCGGGCAGGCCGAGCGTGGCGAAGGCGGGCTCGTGGCCCGGCTCTGCCATGTGAGGGCGCCCGGCGGCGGGGACCACCGCGATGCGCTCGCGCGGCACGCCGAAGTGATCGCTCAGCTCGCCGGCCGCGCCCTCGGTGAAGGTGAGCAGCCGGGCCGACGCCGCGACCGTCAGCCGGCACTCGCGCAGCTCGCGCTCCGCGGCTGCGGGTGGCAGGGAGTCCGGGTCCGTGACGTGCGCGAGGCCTGGCACGAGCGCCGCGGCGGGGATCGCCGGGGCCGGCGGGTCCAGCGCGCCGAGCGGGCAGATGAGCACCTGGGCGCCCGCCAGGGCGGAGTCCGCGAGCGCCGGGGCGGCGGCATTCACGGCGCGCAGCTCGCACCCGGGCGCCGCGGCGCCGATGGCATCCAGCTCGGACGGGGCCGCGAGCACGATGACCGTTCCCTCCTCGTCCGCGAGCCGGCTCGCCAGCGCCGGTAGGGCGTTGTGCACCCAGGCGTCGGCCAGCTCGTCCCGGCCGGCGCGGTAGCGCCCCAGGTTCAGCGCGACGCGGAGGCTCACGTGCCCGGCTGGTCCAGCCGCATCTCCGGCACCGCCTGCACGCGCGGCAGGGGCACCCGGCCCAGCGCGCGATGGCCGGAGTGCAGCGCGACGTGGCGGCGCAGGTAGCCGCGCGAGCGCTCGGCTACCTCGCGCGGACCCACCTGCCGGCCGTGCACCTGCTCGCGCAGCCGCGCCATCTCCTCGGACGCCACCGAGCCGATGGTCTGGTTCTTCTGCTGCGAATGCCAGCGAAAGGCGCCGAGGAAGCGCGGCAGCCGGGCCATCCGCGCGCCGGCCAAGCGGAAGCGCAGCAGGATCTCCCAGTCGAGCGTGAAGCGGTAGCGCTCGTCGAGGTGGCCTCCGGCGCGCTCCCACAGCCCGCGCCGCCAGAACATGGTCTCCTGGGGCACGTAGTCCACCAGCGTGAGCACCTCGTCGTCGTGCGGGGGGAGCACCCAGGTGCCCACGTGCATGTCGTGCTGGTCGACCACGACCCGGTTGCCGTAGACGAGGTCGACCTCGGGGTGCTCGGCGAAGTAGCGCGCCACGTAGGCCAGCGAGCCGGGCAGCAGCAGGTCGTCGGAGTTCAGCCAGGCCATGATCTCGCCGCTCGTGCCGGCGAACCCGCGGTTGACGGCGTCCGCCTGGCCGCCGTCCTTGGCCGACTCCCAGCGGGTCAGCAGCCCTTCGTAGCTGCCGATCAGGTCGGCGGAGCCGTCGTCCGAGCCACCGTCCTGCACCACGTACTCGAGCTCCGGATAGCCCTGAGCCAGAACGCTCTCGATCGTGCGCCCGACGAACTCGCCCTGGTTGTAGGAGGGGGTGACGACGGCGATCCGGGGCGCGTTGCGCGGCGGCCGCGCGCGCAGGTACGAGGCCGGGATCATGAGCGGCTGCGGGGCGTGCTGAGCGGCGGCGCCCAAGCGCGGCGTGGTCCAGTCGCGAAGCCGCCTCCTGGCTCGCTCGACCCGAGGCTCGGGCGGCGTGCCGTCGCCATCGGCCTCAGCCGCTTCCAGCTCGGCGATCCGCCCCCGCAGGGCATGGTTCTCGGCGGTCAGGAGCTCCAGCTGCTCGGAGAGCTCTTCGGTGGACTGCTCGTGGAGCACTGAAGCCCAGCGCCGGACTCGAACCGGCGACCCCTTCCTTACCATGGAAGTGCTCTACCAACTGAGCTAGCTGGGCGGGTCGGGCGAGCTTAGCGCGGGGCGTTCACCTTTCACGGTCCGTTCCAGTGCCGCATGCCGGGTCGGACGCGCCTTTTCGAGGATTCGGGAGAAGAAGCGCGGCGCGAGGGGAGAATCAGACTCGGGCCGTTGATCGCGGCAGATCCGGTCAGATTAGGACGCGTTGCCTCGCGGCTTGTGTCCAGATTGTGTCGTTATCCGAAGGTCGCCGAAGATTCGGGCGGATGCCCTGAAGGGTGTCAAAACGCTGTTCCATCAGGCAGCCGCCCGGTAGTACTCGTGGACGAGGCCCCCGAGTCGGTCCCTTCGCTTGACCGCCGCGTCGGGGGCCGGTCGCGGCGTCGGCTCTACGGGAGCAGGAGGGCATCGACCTAGGGCCTGCGCGGGCGCTCGCGGTTTTAATGCTCGACGAGGACGCGCAGCCCACGGTCGAGCTGGCGAGGCCCGAGGATCAGCAGCCAGTCGAGGCACTCGGTTATGACGTAGCACGATCAGCTCGATGTCGTCGACGCGCGCGGAGCGGCGCCTCCCCCTGAGCAGCAGTTTCAGAAGGGAACGAACGCGAGATAGACGAACGAGAGGAGCATCAGGCCGATGCTCTCAGAGTCCGCCCGGGCTACCCTTCCAGGGCGGATCGGGTTTTTGGCACCCTTCACCTTGCCATGCACACCGCCAGCTCATTTCCGTACCTTCGCGCAGGCGCTCGGAAGGCAGCGTCGCTGCGCGCGAGCGGTCTATTGGGCTCAAACGCTCGGCGCCGCAATGGCGTGCCGAGAAACAAAGCGCTCTAGCAGATCGCAGGCGTGTCGTGGAGTCGGCTGGCGCGTCTCGTCTTGTGCCTGTGAGCTATGCGGCGGCAGAGACAGCCGTCTCGGCGTCCTTGAGTGGGTCGAGCGCGAGGCGCGCCGAGCGGACGGCGTACCGCAGCGGAAGCTCATTGCCCTGGTACAACGGGCTTGCTCCGTGAAGTAGCCGGGAGACCATGGCCGCTCCCCGGACGTCGACCGACTGGCGGTCGCGCAGGCAGTGGGCGAGGGCGAGCAGGTCGTCGGCGCACCTCGAGATCTCGGCGTTCCGCGCACCTGGACATCTCCCAGCGCGGGGGCATAGCGAGCGTGCTGCACGACGCCCTCGAGGGAATGGGCGAGCTCAGTGCGCCCGGCGCGATCGACGAGCTGCATTGAGCGCAACTCCATCTCGTCGCTGGCCTGTCGATCTGCGCCCCGCGCGAGCTGCTCGTCCAGGCGGTCGCGCTGCCACCAAGTCTTCAGCCTTAGCCACAGGCTCGGCCTAGAGGGCGACGCGGGGGTGATGGGATACTGCGGGATTGGAAAGATGCCGTAGGGCATTTCGCCTCCTTCGGGTAGCGGGTGTAGCTACATCGTGCACCCGCCCCGGTCCGGCGCCCATGGGGGTTGCCACCCATCTCGAAGCGGGCTGCGACCCATAATCGGACCGTCATGCTCGACCTGGCCGTGCCTTTTCTTGCCTTGCCTTGACGGGCTGTTGTCGGGGGCGGCTAGATCGCCGGCGTGACGGGCTCGGCGGCTGTCTCGTCGGTCCTCGACGCCGCGCCGACCTCGCGCCGAATGTCGATCATCGGCTCGACCGAGCGTATGGTCGGAATGACGTCGAAGTCGTTCTCAGGCGGAGGCGACGGAACGAACCATTCGAGCGTGTTCCCGTGCCAAGGATCGTTGCCTGCGCGCCTGCCCCGCTTCAAGCTGACGAGCACGTTTACGACCGACACAAGCACGCCAATGCCGAGGATGAACGAGCCGATCGTCGAGACGAGGTTGTAGCCGGTCCAGCCCGCGTCCGCCGAGTAGGTGTAGATCCGTCGCGGCATGCCCGAGAGACCCGCGGAGTGCTGGACCAGGAAGGTCAGGTTGAAGCCGATGAACATCAGCCAGAAGGAGAGCTTCCCGAGGCTCTCCGACAGCATCCGGCCGGACATCTTAGGGAACCAGTAGTACAACGCGGCGAACAGAGCGAAAGCCGAGCCGCCGAACAAGACGTAGTGGAAATGAGCGACGATGAAATAGGTATCGGTGATCTGCCAGTCGACAGGGAAGATCGCCATGATGACGCCGGTGATCCCGCCGATCACGAACTGCGACAGGAACCCAGCGGCGAAGAAGAGCGGCGTCTTCATCACTATCTGGCCGCGCCAGAGCGTGGCTAGCCAGTTGAAGATCTTGATGCCGGTGGGTACCGCGATCGCGAACGAGCTGATCATGAAGAAGGCGAGCACGATGGTCGGCGTGGGCGTCGCGAACATGTGGTGAGCCCATACGAGCATGCTGAGGAAGGCGATTGCGATCGTTGATGCGGCGACCGCCTTGTAGCCGAAGATCGGTTTACGCGCGAAGACCGGCAGGACCTCCGAGATGACGCCGAAGGCTGGCAGGACCATGATGTAGACCTCGGGGTGGCCGAAGAACCAGAACAGGTGCTGCCATAGCAGCGGGTCCCCGCCGCCGGTCGGGTCGAAGAAGGCTGTGCCGAAGTGGCGGTCGGTGATCAGCATCGTCACCGCGGCGGAGAGGGACGGGAACGCGAGGATGATCAGGTAGCTGTAGACGAGCATCGACCAGATGAACAGCGGCAGGCGGCCCCAGCTCATGCCCTTCGCGCGCATGTTGTGGATCGTCACGACGAAGTTGATCGCGCCGAGCATCGACGCGATGCTCGTCAGGTGGACCATGAAGATCCAGGCGTCGATGCCGCCGTCCGGTGAGAAGCTGTCGTCCGAAAGCGGGGTATATGAGGTCCAGCCGGCCTGCGGCGGGTTGAAGAAGAGGCTTGCGTAGAACGCGATCCCGCCGAAAAGCAGCAGCCAGAAGGAGAGCGCGTTCAGGCGCGGGAAGGCCATGTCCCGCGCGCCGATCATCAATGGCACGAAGTAGTTGGCGAGCCCTGCCCACACCGGCACGACGAACAGGAAGATCATCGTCGATCCGTGCATCGACAGCAGTGAGTTGTAGGTCTCTGCAGTGACCAGGGTCCCGTTCGGCTGGGCGAGCTACAGGCGCATGATCAGCACCTCCACGCCGCCGAGGATGAAGAACAGGAAGGTCGCGAACAGGTAGAGAATCCCGATCTTCTTGTGGTCGGTGGTCGTGAGCCGTGCGAGCCAACCGGTCGGTCGCTGCTTGAGCCCGCGGAGCACGACCTCCGGCCGCGGCGCGGTCAGCAGCCCGGGTGGCGACGAGCGCTCAATACGCTCCAACGTTGCCCTCCGGCGGTTCAAGTGGCCGCAACGCGTTGATGCGGGCCGATGCTACAGGCAGACGAGACACCAGGAAGACCTCGAACAGATGCCCCGGGGCCCGCGCCTCACGGCACCACAAGCCCGCGCCTGATCGCGTAGCGCGTGAGCTCGACGCGGTTGCGCATGCCGAGCTTCTCGAGGATGTTCGCCCGGTGGCGGTCGACGGTCTTCTTGCTGATGAACAGCATCTCCGCGATCTCCTCGCTTGTGTGGCCCTCGGCGATCAGCTTGACGACTTCGAGCTCGCGCGGACTCAGCGGGTCCTTCGGTGCAGCCTCGCCGCTAGCTGCTCGCGCCAGGTAGTCGCGGATCAGAGCCGTGACGGCAGCCGGGTACAAAAACGGCTCGCCACGCATCGTTGCCCGGCAGGCCTCGATCAGGTCGCGGTTGGCGACCGACTTCAGGACGTAGCCGGCCGCGCCCGCCTTCAACGCTTCGAAGAAGTACTGCTCGTTGTCGTGCATCGAGAGAATCAGTACGCGCAGCTCCGGCCGCCGGCGACTCAACTCGCTCGCGGCCTGCAGCCCCGTCATCCGCGGCATACTTACGTCGAGGACGGCCAGGTCGACGTCAGCCGAGAGGCCGAGCTCCACCGCCTCGGCACCGTCCTCCGCCTCCGCCACGACCTCGAGGTCCGGTGCCGAGTCGAGCACCATGCGCAGGCCGCTGCGAACGACCGCGTGGTCGTCGGCCAGCAGGATGCGGGTCTTCAGCGGAGTCGTCACGGGTCCACGATCCCATACGGGACCTCGAGTGCAACCTCGACACCCTGCCCGGGCTCTGACCGAACCGTCAGCAGGGCGTCGATCAAGCGCGCGCGCTCGCGCATGCCGCTGATTCCCGCCGTGCCCGAGGGGGTCTCGAGGGGGAGGCCGCGCCCGTCGTCGCTCACCTTCAGAACGACGGCGCTGTCGTCTGCATGCAGTGAGACCGTGGCACGCGACGCGCGGGCGTGCCTCAAGACGTTGGTGAGGGCCTCTTGTGCGACGCGGTAGACCACGAGCTCTGCCTCCGGGCTCATCGCCGGGACGCCCGGCTCGAGCCGCCGCTCTACTCGCAGCTCCCCCTGGCCCCCGATTCGCGTGCAGAGCGCCATGAGCGCGTTCACGAGGCCGAGGTCGTCGAGCGCCTCAGGACGTAACTCGCGGGCAATCCGCCGCACGTCGTCCAGACTGGCGCGGATGCCGTCGGCGATCGTGCGCAGCGCTCGCGACGGGTCGCCGTCGCCATCCTCTGCCGCGCGGTCGGCCTGGATCGCGGCAGCGGTGAGCATCTGCCCGATCTCGTCGTGAAGCTCCCTGGCGATCCGGATGCGCTCCTGCTCCTGAGCCGTGAGCGCCACGCGGGCGCTCTCGCGACGCTCGGTCTCGAGGCGATCGAGCATCCGGTTGAATGCCTCGACCAGAGCGGCGACCTCCCACGCATGTGGCTTCACGCCGGTCAGGCGACGTCCTGGTCGATTGGGGTCGATGCTCGCCGCCAGCGCGGTCAGCCGCCGCAAGGGAACGAACAGCCACCTGAGCAAGAGGAAGTTCATCGCGAGCATGGCGGCGAGCCCGCCGACAAGGAGAAGCAGCTGCTCGAGGTCGATTGGAGCGCTAATCGTGATCGGGGTGACCGCGAGAAGCAGCACGACCAGCGCTAGCACCGAGCCGTTGGCGAGGAATATGCGCCACAACAGCGACACGCGCGGGCGCCCTTCGGTGGGCGCGGGACCACCAACCGACGGTCGATGCTCTACGAAGCGTGAATGGTCCGGTGCGACCTCGGGGGCGGCCATGGTGATCGCAATTGTCCGCCTCATGGCCTCGGTAGGACAGGCTCGTGCAACGTGGCGGCCGCTATGCCGCGTCCCGATGGGGTTCGGGGAGCTTCCGAGCGCCCCTCTCGCCCATGGCCACGACCTCGCCGTTTTCAACGGTGTCCTCGGACTCGGTGTCCTCGGATTCGGAGAAGGAGGCGTCGATCCCTGCGGCGAGGAGCGCCAGCGCGACGACCAGGCTCAGCATTGACAGCGCGAAGGCCCAAGCGGCCTGGGTCACCGCGAGCAGCGTGATGGCAGCCACCATGATGGTTAGGGACCCCATGGTCACGAACAGCAGGGCCGGATAGCCGGCCCGCTCCGCTGCTCGATCGATGGGAATGAACGGGTTACCTCGCATGACGTGGGGTCCTTGCAGTCGGGGGGTACTTCGGTTCGTCCATCCGATCATCACTCGTGTAGCCGCCCCTGACGATGGGGCGTTGTCACCATTTCCCCGCCCATTTACCTGTACGACTGGAGCACACGCTGCGTCGGATCTTCAGTCGTCTAGATCATCCGCGCCTGCGGAGCCAGTCTCTGCGACACACTGCACAAGCGGGCGCAGCCAGAGCAGACCCGCTGAGGTGATGCTGAAGATGAACCGGGACCGGCGCCCCCGCTCGAACCGCCGCCGAATCAGCCCCCGCATGTCGAGGCGTCTGGTCGCCCGCTCGATCGCGTCTGGCGTCTGATCCAAGGCCTCTGAAAGCTCGGACGGGGTCGCCTCGCGGTCCGCGAGCCAAAGCAGCAGGCGGGCCTCCGTCGGACGGAGCTCGCGGCGCTCGAGCATCGCGAGCAGACAGTCGAGGAGCCTCTCTGGGCTGGCGGTTGCACGCCTGCTGGAATCCCGGCCTTCCGGGCCGTGCTCCACGGTCCCGTACCACTCCGGCGGAGCGTCCACGTTGCCCTGGTGGCCGTTCATATGCCGCCTCCGTTCAGTTGCGCCTCGGCCGACGGCAGGGGTGGGTCGCCGGTCATTGGCGCCCGAAGCACGGTTGGCTGGAGGCCGAGTAGGCGCATATCCCGGAGCACCGAGCCGAGGCCCTCCTCGTCAAGGGGCTCATCGCCGTACGTTGAGTCGATCTCGAGCAACCACCCGATGCCGATGTCTCCGGTAGGCACAGACTGGGTGAGACGAAGAAGTCGGAGGACTGCGTGGGGGGCGCTCGCCCGAACCCGATCGACCTCCTGTGCCAGCCACTCCTCCACCTCGGCGGTGGCGACGGGGGCGCATGGCGTGCAGCGGATCGCAAGTCTTCGCATGAAGCGATTGTCGACGCCGCGAGCGCCAGCGGGAATGGGTGTCAGTGCGCATCTGGGTGCTTCACCATGTCCAGCCCGAGCTCGTTCGCCGCTCGATTACCAGCACAACGCTCTACCGGCCAGCGATGACGTGGCGGCGCGGCCGGCCCAGGCCGACCGCGCCACACCGCGGGTACTAACGGACGCGGACGTCAGACGAGCCGCGGGCCGGGAAGGCGGTCGCCAAGCGGGCCAGCGTCAGCGAGGCGAGCAGCAGGCCGAAGTCGCGCAGCGCGATGTCGCCGTAGCCGCCGACCAGCAGCAGGCTGACGATGATGCCGCCGAGCCAGCCGGCGACCAGGAGTCCGCCGAAGCGCGGCACGACGGCAACCGCGAGTCCGGCGGCGATCTCGACGACGCCGACGATGTGCATCGCGTCAGCGGCGCTGCCGGGGATCAGGTTGTTGAACTCGGGCGCTAGGTACTTGGTCCAGTCGTCGAGCATCACGCCCGCGAACTTGTCGAGGCCGAACAGGATCGGCGCGACGGTGAATGCGACCCGCAGCAACGTGAAGGCCTGGGCGGCAGGGTCGCGGCGCAGCAGCTTCGGCGCGGGGATTGGGACTGGCCGCAGGGCGGCCACAACGGCGGTGGTCATGGTGTTCCTCCTTGGGAGATGTTTGCCATGTCCCTTAGCGACGCGCCCGGCGCCGAACTTACCTTCGCGGCGGCGGCAGTTGGCCGAGCTGTCGCGTTACGGCGGTTAGCCCGACTTCAAAGATGCCTGCGCCGGCGGGTAGGTCAAGCGCCCCGCCTCGGCAACGGCAAACGGGGTGAGTTCGTGCACCGTCGTGTCTCCGTCAGGAGCAATGTGCCTAACCTCCCATCCGCGCACCATCAGCGCGTCGGCGACCAGGCGACGGTGACAGCGCCACCACAGCCCCTCGGCGCACATGACGGCGGTTGCTCGCTGCTCGGCCAGCGCCTCCAGCGCCTTGAGCCCGGCCGTGAACTCACTGCCGGCCATGTGGTCGGCGTAGCCGCGAAAGCCCTCCACTCGCCAACCACCGTTTGGGCTGTCCGGAGATGCGCGCCGTCGTCCGCCCAGCTGAGGAAGGTGAAGGTAGAGAAGGCCGTGTGCTGCCAGCTCGGGGGCGAGGACCTCGCGGTTGAACCACGGCAGGCGGCGCGAGTGTGGGTACCTACGCACATCGGCCACCTGATCAACCTCGTGGATGAGGAGGAGCCGGACGAGCTCCGAGAGCTCATGCGTCGAATGCCCGATAGTGAAGAGTGTCCTAGGCAACGGCCGCCAGCTGCCTCTCGGCCGCCGGCTCCTCGATCTGGCGAGGGAGCAGGACCTCGCGGGCGATCACCAGGCGTTGGATCTGCGAGGTGCCCTCGTAGAGCTGCATGATCTTCGCGTCGCGCATCAGCTTCTCGACCGGGTAGTCCTTGATGAAGCCGTAGCCGCCGTAGACCTGAACCGCGTCCACCGTGACCTCCATCGCGGAGTCAGCGGCGAAGCGCTTGGCGTGCGAGCTGGCGAGCGTGTTGCGCTTGCCGTGGTCGAGTAGCGAGGCCGAATGCCACATGAGCAGGCGGGCCGCTTCGATCTTGGTGGCCATGTCGGCGATCATGAACTGGATCGCCTGGTGCATCGCGATCGGCGCGCCGAACTGAATTCGCTCCTTGGCGTACTCCGAGGCGAACTCGAAGGCGGCGCGGGCTATGCCGGTCGCCAGCGAAGCCACGCCGGGACGCGTGCGGTCGAGGGTCATCATCGCGAGCTTGAAGCCGTGGTTCTCCTGGCCACGGAGGTTGGCGACCGGGACCTCGGTCTGGTTGAAGGAAATCGACGCCGTGTTCGACGCCCGGAGGCCCATCTTGTCCTCGTGCTTGTCGACGGTGACCGTCTCGTCCTTGGGTACGACGAAGGCGGAGATGCCGCGGTGTCCGGCGTCCTTGTCGGTCTTCGCGTAGACCGTGTACCAGTCGGCGTACCCGCCGTTGGTGATGAAGCACTTGGAGCCGTTGATGACGTACTTGTCGCCTTGCTTGACGGCCGTCGTGCGCATGCCCGAGACATCCGAGCCGGCGTCCGGCTCGGTCAGGCAGAAGGAGGCCAGCTTGGGCTCCTCGGCGAGCATCCCGAGGTACTCCTTCTTGATCTCGTCCGAGCCACCGAGGAGCACCGGTGCAGACGCAAGGTCGTTGGCGCCGAGCGTCGTCGCTATGGCGGCGCAGCCCCAGGCGAGCTCCTCTCCGATCAAGCAGCCATCGAGGTAGGCGGCTCCCACGCCGCCGTACTCGTCGGGGAGGTGGGAGTTCATCAGACCGAGCTCCCAGGCCTTCCTGATGATGACCGCGGGCCAGGTGCCGTCCTTGTCGTAATCCCACGCCAGCGGACGAATCTCATTCGTCGCGAAGTCATGGGCCATTTCGCGGATGTTCTCTTGCTCTTCGGTGAGTGTGAAATCAACCATGGTGGTTCCTCAATTCATGTCTTCAGCGCAGCCGACCTGCTCGTCGGGACTCGACGATGCGGTCAACCATCAACCGGCTGTTTCGAGCGCGATAGCGGCCTGTGCGAGCCGGACTCGTTGCCGCCGCTAGCAGCGCCTGGGCCAGCAGCGTCTGCCGTCGACGCTTGGCGCGCTGGATGGGCTTCTGTCTCATTACCCGTTAGCACGCCCAGACCGCCTGGTCTTACCTGGGACCGGTGGGGAGTGTGTGGTTCAGCCGTAAGACGCGCCACGCCGTCGACGCAAACGAGGCAGGTTGATCTCTTTCCCCGCTCTAAGGAAGCCCATGCTGAGTCCCTCTCTCAGAAAATCGTCCGTTCTCCTCGTCGTCGAAGCTCCTAACGCAGCGGCCTCGCTGGCCTCAGCGGTCCGCGAGCGCCGCCACGCGCGGTTCACCCTTGTCGTACCGGCCGTGGCCCATGGTCTTCACCGCGTCGTCGACCCTGAGGACCATTGCTGTGCCGAGGCCGAGCGGACCATCGGCATCCTGCGCCCATCGATCGAGGCTGCGGCCCACGGACCGATCGCAGCAATGACCGGGTCGCATGAGCCCCTGGCAGCGATCGAGGACGCCCTCAACCTCGGGGACTTCGACGAGATAGTCCTAGCCATACCGTCCGGTCGCCTTGCGCGGAGGGTCCATCTCGACCTGGCTCGCAAGGTCGAGGCGTTGGGTCTTCCCGTGACCGTGGTCGGGCTCGCGGCCAATCATCATCCGGACGCGGCCTGACGACTTCAGCCCGCCAGGGAGACGAAGCCGCCTACGACAGTCCCGTAAGCGATGTGGGCGGCCAGGCTGACGAGCGGTGTTTGGGGGCCGTAGTTGAGCATCATGAAACCGGGCGGCTCGAGCAGGGCGACTGAGGTGGCGGCAGTGGATGGCGTCCCCATGCGAGGGTGGATGAGCGGGAGCAGGGTGTTCACTAGCACCGTCCCGGAGAAGGTGCCGTGCGCGAGCCCGAAGGCCGCTCCGAGCCACCATCCGCTGCGGCCGATCGCGACGAAGATCGCGTAGTAGATGAGCGCGAACACCAGCCCGGCGAGGAAGTGGAGGATGAAGCCGAGCGCCTTGGCACGGGTCCGGTCGCTCGAGAAGGCGGTGCCGAGCAGGAACGGGAGGTCCATGCGCGTCAGGTTGAACTCGTTTCCCGCCCGTAACGCGGTGGTGAGCACGAGCGTTCCCGCAAACCCTCCCGCGATTGCGCCCCAAAGGCTCACCGTTCCGCCTCCGCGGCGACCGCAAGCGCCGCGCTGATCAGCGCCAGGTGACTGAGCCCCTGGGGGGTGTTTCCCAGGAAGCCGCCGGTGGTTGGATCGATCTCCTCGGCATAGAGGCCGACGTCGTTGGCTAGCCCGACGAGCTCGTCCATCAACCGGATGGCATCGTTGACTCGCCCAGTGCGCGCGAACGACTCCACGAGCCAGAACGAGCAGGTCAGGAAGGCGCCCTCCGAGCCCGCGAGCCCGTCCTCACCGGTGTAGCGGCGCACGAACGGCCCGTGCGCCAGCTCGCGCCGGACCGCTTCGATCGTGCCGGCCCAGCGGTCGGTCTTCGCGTCTCCGTAGGAGAAGAGGACGCCGAGCAGCACGCTTGCGTCCAGCTCGTCAGAGTCGGCGGAGCGGACGTAGCTGCGCTTCTGCTCGGAGAAGCAGCGCGTCTCGACGAACTCGCGGATCGCCTCGGCCTCCTTGCGCCAGCGCCCGGCGTGGCGATTGGGGATCACGCCGCTGTCAGCTAGCTGCCGTGCGCGGTCGAGCGCGATCCAGCACATCATCTTCGACTGGGTGAAGTGCCTCTCCTCGCTTCGCACCTCCCAGATACCCGCGTCGGGCTGACGCCAGATTTGGCAGATCAGCTCGGCCACCTCGGCCAGCCGGCGGGCAATGTCGCGGTCGATTCGATGACCGGTGGTCGCGTAGAGCCATGCCGTCTGGAGCAGCTCGCCGTAGGTATCGAGCTGGCGCTGGCCGGCGGCGGCGTTGCCGACACGTACCGGTCGCGATCCGCGGTAGCCCTCCAGCGGCAGGGTCCGCTCGGGCGCACGCGCGCCGCCATCGAGTCGGTAGAGGACCCGGAGGCGGGGGTGTGTGAGCTGGGAGGCGTGCATCAGCCACCAGAAGTACGCTCGCGCCTCCGGCGCGCAGCTGAGCCCGAGGAGAGCGTTCAGCATGAAGGCTGAATCGCGAACCCAGCTGAAGCGGTAGTCCCAGTTGCGCTCGCCCCCGATTTCCTCCGGCAGCGAGGTCGTCGCCGCGGCCGCGAGGGCGCCTGAGGGAGCGTGAACGAGCAGCTTGAGCGCGAGCGCGCTACGGATGACCGCGTCGCGCCAGGGTCCCGCGTAGGTGAGATCGTCGCTCCAGCCTCGCCAGAACGCGGCGGTCGCCTCGAGCCGCGATTCCAGCTCGTCCCGGGTCGGGACCACGAGCGGCTCCTGGTGCGTGGCGCACAGAGCGACCAGCGCCCGTATCCCCGCGTGCGCCTCGAAGCGCCCGCGGATGACGCCGGCGGCGAGCTCGGGCGCCCCGGCCTCGAAGCAGCAGACGGCGAGCGCGTCGCCGCCGGTGGTCGCGACCGGGACCCCGGCGCGCCAGCCCAGCCGGGTCGATGCGGCGGCGTAGCCGAAGCGCGGCTCGACGCTCCACGTCATCGGCACGCTTCCCACCAGGCCCTGTACCTGCCGCGAGAGTTCGCGCAGGGGTCCGAGGCCGCCCGCGGGCACTGTCATCGCGTCAGTGACGAGCACCTTGCCGCGGCTCGTCGAGAAGATCGTCTCCAAAACGTTGGTGCCCGGCAGGTAGCGGCGTTCGGCCGTATAGGGCAGCTCGGGTGCGAGCGCGAAGCGCCCGCCACGCTCCGCGTCGAGGATGGCGCCGAGGGCGCTGGGGGAATCGACTTCGGGCAGTGGAAGCCAGTCAATCGAGCCGTCGCTCGCGACCAGGGCGACGGTGCGTCCGTCACCAATGGCCGCGTAGGAGCTGATCGGCGCGTAGCCGCCGACCCTCTGCAACGCGCCGGGTCGGTCCCGCCGCCTCACCCCGGCGAACACTCGGCCCGCTAGCCGTCAGGCGCGGTCGCCGGGGAACTGCGGGTGTTGCTCCACGTGTCGTGCTGGCATGTCGCGAGGATGTGGTCCGATGCGAAGTGCGCGGCCGTCTCGCGCAGGTGATCGAGGCAGAGCCCCGCGGAGCAGGCGCGACAGAGCGCGACCGCTGGTCGATCCACACCTTGTTCGGCGCATGAATAGCACTGCGTGATCAGGAACTCCCTTCGCTAGGACGGTGAATCACCAGTGTGGGCCGATTGGCGTGATGCACGACACCGCTCGAGACGCTGCCGAGGAGCATGGAGCGCAGGGCCGTGAGACCGCGTGAACCCATTACGATGGCCGCCGCGTCACGACTGTCAGCAGTCTCGACAATCGTGTGCCAGACAGGTCCGCTGGCTTTGACGGCGATCGGTTCGGCGTCCAAACCGGCGTCGCGCGCGATCCGGGCGCCCTCCTCGGCGAGGCGGCCCCCCTCTCCCGCTACGGCACGATCGAGCTCGGCGAAGTCGACCGGGGGTGCTACGAAGCCCAACCCGGCGTAGCTGCCGAGGACCGCGGTGGGCAGCCAGGCGGTGAGCACCAACGCACTCCGGTGCGCAAGCAGATCCCCCGCCCGCTGGATCGCGTGCTTGGCATCCTCGGAGCCGTCGTAGCAGAGAATCAGCGGGGCGGTGGGCGACATGGCTAGCTCCTGGGTGGGGGGTTCGTGTCTGGGCGGTCGGTGAGAACGGGCGGGGCCTCCGGCGCCGTGGGGTCGAGCTCAATCTCGACGGGAATCCCGTGCGCATCCTGAGCCATGACACCGGCGGCTTCGCCGACCTGGCTGCTGAGATAGGGCGCGAGGTAGCGACCGGCCAGCTTGTTCGGAGGCCACCACAGTGCGTCCTCGGAGATGGTCGAGTCGTCGCCTGCCCCGCCGCCGATGTCGGAGCGCAGATAGCTCGGAAGGCCACCGGTCAGCAGCACACCACGCAGGACCGGCCGAAACGGCTGCGGGTCGATCTCGATGCCCACGGATGCCGCGATCGCCTCGGCGACGGCGTCGGCCTGCTGTGCTGCCAGACCACCCTGCTTGATTGGAAAGCTGGTCGCGTCACCAGCGGCGAATACGCCTTCAAGGTCGGGCACTCGACCATGTGCGTCGGTGTGGATGAAGCCGTCGCGGTCGCAGGGAAGGCCGCGCAGGCGCGGGCCGGCGAGCCGGGGCTCGGTGACGACCCGGTCAACCTTCATGCGGCGGTCACCGGGCGAGATTTCAAGCCACCCAGGGCGACCCGGTTCGGCGTAGCTGGCAGTGTGGAGCGTGACCCCACTCTCCTCGAGGAGGTGTCGGATCGCCGCGCTGACGCGATTTCCGAAGATGCTCAGCGGCTCCTCCTCGGGGGTGACCAGATTCAACTCGACCTCGGGGCGCCCGTGGGCAGCGCAGTCCGCGGCGGTCATCAAAGCCAGGTCGTAGAGCGGCAGCGGCCAGCTCGGCCCCGCTGGCTTGACGAACGCCAGCTTGTTGACGCGGCCTTCGTGCACGCGGTCGAGCAGGAGCGCGTAATCGGGGCTATCGCGACCGCCGTAGTAGCTCAGGGCGTGCGACCCATCCCGATAGGTCAAGGAGCGTGAGACCCACTGCTCCGGATGAGCCCCCAGTGCGAGCACAAGCCTGTCATAGAGAAGCCGCTCGCCGTCCCTCGTGACCGCCACACGCTGCTCATGCTCGACGCCGTCCAGCTCGGCGCGGACCCAGCGTGCATCCAACCCGGCGAACATGCTCTCCAGCCTGATACCACTCCCCCGCATCGGCTTGAACGGCGCCTCCACAGACATAGACCGGTTGAAGAACTTCAGGTCCGGCGCCACGACCGTGATGTCGACGCGATCGCCGGCGAGTGCGCGCAACGCCAACAGCGTCTCCAGCCCCGCGACACCCCCACCGGCAATGACCACGCGCTGACGGCCAGGATCTTGGGGGGAGGGTTGGGCGCTCACGACGTAGCGCTCAGCGAGCCTAGCTTGGATTCGATGCAGCTCAGCAGCTGTTCGTAGGAGTCGCAGAAGGCCTTCACGCCCTCGCGCTCCAGCTCGCTCGTGATCGTTTCCAGGTCGAGCCCTTCCTCGGCGGCGGCCGAGAGGACGGCTTTGGCTGCGGCGGGATCAGCGGCGAGAGCCTGCTCGACGTTGCCGTGCTCGGCGAACGCGCGAAGGGTCTGCTCGGGCATCGTGTTGATCACCCCGGGAGCGATCAGCCGCTCCACATAGAGGACGTCGGAGTAGCTGGGGTCCTTGGTCCCGGTACTCGCCCAGAGCGGACGTTGGGGCCTGGCGCGGCGATCCTCGAGCGCCTCCCAGCGCTCGCCCCCGAAGCGAGCCAGGTAACGCCCGTAGGCGACGTGGGCGTTGGCGATCGCCACCTGGCCGCGCAGCGACGAGTCGGGCGGGAGCGCGGCGTCGGCCTTGGCATCGACGCGGGAGACGAAGAACGAGGCCACCGAGGAGATCCCATCGACCGGCTCGCCCGCGGCGACCCGCCGCTCGAGGCCACGCAGGTAGGCCTCGATCACCTCTTCGTATCGCTCTACCGAGAACAGGAGCGTCACGTTGACGTT
>JBBQRG010000045.1:0-25139 GCA_038215095.1 Solirubrobacterales bacterium
CCGCATGAACGGCGGCAACTGCGAGATCGACTCAGCCAACGCAACCTTCTGGCGCCCCAACGCACCCGTCGTGTCGTTCAAATTCCCGATCAACGCCGCCAGATCGTCGCGCCGCGACGCGAGCGTCGTCACCAACTGCGACGAATCGACCAGGAAGCGCTCCAGCACCGGCTGATCGCGCGTCAACTCGTTGAACAACCGAGACGACGTCGCCAACGCCGGATTCAGATACACCAGCCCCTTGTTCGCAGCCTCACCCTGACCCGCGAACTGGCGCGCATTGCCCTTGAAGAACCCCTGCAACGCCTTGCGCGTCTTCGGATCCAACGTATTGAACACCTGATCCAAATCCACAGCCGTCTTGGTCTGGTCGAGGCCGATGACGCCCCCGTCCGGCAGCTCCGCGCTGTTGCCCTGCGGGAAGGACAGGTCCACGTACCTGTTGGCGAGCCCCGACAGTGATGACTGCCGGATCGTCGCGCGCACGCCCTGCCGCAGCGGCGCGTGCGGGCGCTTGATCTTCAGCGTGATGTCGGCGTTGCCGGCGGCGGTGATCGCGACCTTCGACACCGACCCGATCGCGACTCCGCCGCTCTGGACGGGATTGCCCTTCACGAGCTGGCCCGCGTTCACGAAGCGCGCGGTCACCTGGTAGGGGTCGGTGGCCCCGCCGAAGAAGAGCCAGGCCACGAACGCGATGGCCAGGATCACGGCCCCGGCCGCGGCGGCGCGGCCCACCGGGCTGGCCTGCTGCTCCTGCTCCTCCTCGTCCATGGATGGTCCTTCAATACCAGACGGTAGGAGGCCGGTGTGTGACCAACCGCACAAATGTGATGCGATAGGAGCCATGCAGATTCGCGGCAAGCGCACGCTGGTGACCGGCGCGACCGGTGGCCTGGGACAGGCGATCGCTCGTTCTCTACACGCGCGAGGCGCCGAGCTGGTGCTCACGGGCCGCCGCGAGGAGGTGCTCGAGGAGCTGCGCGCGGAGCTGGGCGAGGGCGTGCGGACGCTGCCCTTCGACCTCGCCGATGCCGCATCGGCCGGCCGGCTCGCGGAGGAGGCCGGCGCCGTGGACGTGCTGGTGGCCAACGCCGCGCTGCCCGGCAGCGGGCGCTACGACGACTTCTCGCCGAAGGAGATGGACCGCGCGCTCGACGTGAACCTGCGCGCTCCGATGCAGCTCGCCCGTGCGCTCGGGCCGGAGATGGAGCGCCGCGGCAGCGGACACATCGTGTTCGTGTCGTCGCTGTCGGGCAAGGCTTTCTCCGCCGGCGGCTCGGTGTACTCGGCCACCAAGTTCGGGGTCCGCGGCTTCGCCGGCGGCCTGCGCGAGGACCTGCGCGGCAGCGGCGTGGGCGTCACGGTGGTCTTCCCGGGCTTCATCCGCGACGAGGGGATGTTCGCCGAGGCCGACGTGGACCTGCCGCGCGGCGTGGGCACGAGTACCGCGGCGGAGGTGGGCGACGCCGTTGTCCGCGGCATCGAGAAGGAGCGGGCCGAGCTGGACGTGGCGCCGCTCCACATGCGCGCGGGGGCGCAGTTCTCTGCCCTCGCGCCCGTCCTCTCGGCGCGCCTGCAGCGCGTCCTCGGCGGCCACGACGTGGCCGACCAGATGGCCAAGGGCCAGCGCGACAAGCGCTAGCGCAGGAACGGCCGCTGGGCCGACGCGTCGGCTTCGAGCTTCTCCTGCTCGAAGCCGAGCGCAACGCGCACGATGCGCGACTGCTCCTTCTTGTGGGCCGCCGCGTAGCCCTCGCTCTGGCTGGCGCGCAGCTGGCGCCCGACGTAGTCGTAGCCGATGCCCTCGGGCAGGATCTTCGCCATCCGCCGCCGCATGAAGGCGCGGGCGCCCATGTTGCGCGGCTCCTCCTGCACCCAGATCACCCGCTCGAGCGACGGATAGCTCTCCATCAGCTCCTTGAGCTCGGTCTCCGGGAAGGGGTAGAGCTGCTCCACGCGCGCGACGGCGATGTGCCTGGCCTCCGCGCGCTCCTCGTAGGCGGCGATGTCGTAGTAGACCTTCCCCGAGCACAGCACGAGCCTGGTGACCTCCTCGCGCGTGCCGGGCAGCGCCGGGTCGTCGATCACACGCTGGAAGCCGCCGTCGGAGAGCTCCTCCAGCGTGGACGTGGCGGCGGGAAGGCGCAGCAGGCTCTTCGGCGTCATCACGATCAGCGGGCGCGGCTTGCTCACGAGGGCCTGGCGGCGCAAGAGGTGGAAGTACTGCGCCGGGGTGGTGCAGTTGGCCACGCGCATGTTGCCCTCGGCGGCGGCCTGCAGGAAGCGCTCAAGCCGTGCACTTGAGTGCTCGGGCCCCGAGCCCTCGTAGCCGTGAGGCAGCAGCAGCGACAGCCGCGAGGTGGCGCCCCACTTGGCCAGGCCGGAGACCAGGAACTGGTCCACGATCACCTGCGCCGAGTTCACGAAGTCGCCGAACTGCGCCTCCCACAGCACGAGCGCGTCCTGCGCCTGCACGCTGTAGCCGTACTCGAAGCCGAGGCAGGCGGACTCCGACAGGGGGCTGTTGTGCAGCTCGAACGGCGCCACCGCGTCGGCCAGCTCCTGCATCGAGCACCAGGGCCGGCCGTCGCCCGAGTCGTGCAGCACCAGGTGGCGCTGCGAGAAGGTGCCGCGCTCGGTGTCCTGGCCGGTCAGGCGCACGGGAACGCCCAGCGCCAGCAGCGAGGCGAACGCCAGGGCCTCGGCGTGGGCCCAGTCGATCCCCGCGCCGTCCTCGATGGCCTTGCGACGCCGCTCGAGGAACGGCTGCAGCTTGCGGTGCACGTTGAAGTCATCGGGCGTGGCCAGCAGCTGCTCGTTGAGCTTCCGAAGGGTGTCCGCGGGGACGGTGGTGCGCGGCTCGCGGCTCATCGTGCGGTCCAGCTCGACCTTGTGCTCGCCCGTCTCCGGCGGGCCGGCGATCGACTCCTTCAGCTTCGTGTGCGCCTCCTGGACGCGCGCGTAGGCCTCGCCCGCGACCTGCTCGGCCTCGTCCTCCGTGATCACACCGTCGGCGGCGAGCTGGTCGGCGTACACCTTGCGCACCGGCGGGTGCTTCTTGATCCGCTCGTACATCAGCGGCTGCGTGTAGGCCGGCTCGTCGGTCTCGTTGTGGCCGAAGCGGCGGTAGCCGATCAGGTCGATCAGCGCGTCGCGCCCGAAGGTCTCGCGGAAGCCGAGCGCCAGCCGTACCGCCGACACGCAGGCCTCCACGTCGTCGGCGTTCACGTGGATGATCGGGATGTCGAAGCCCTTCGCCAGGTCGGACGCGTAGCGCGTGGAGCGCGCGTCGCTGGGGTCGGTGGTGAAGCCGAGCTGGTTGTTGGCGATCACGTGCAGCGTGCCGCCCGTGGTGTAGCCGTCGAGCGCCTGCAGGTTCAGCGTCTCGGCCACGATCCCCTGGGCCGGGAAGGCCGCATCGCCGTGGATGATCAGGGGCAGCACAGCGTTGGGGTCGTGGGTCAGCTCGCGCGTGTCGCGCCCCGACTGGTCGGCGCGGGCGCGGCCCTCGATCACCGGGTTCACGTACTCCAGGTGGCTCGGGTTCGGCGACAGCGTGACCGCCACGGACTTGCCCGCCTGCGTTTCGTAGCTGCCCGAGGCGCCGTAGTGGTACTTCACGTCGCCGGTGCCGCCCTCGGGGGCGGCGGTGTCGGCCGACAGCGTCTGCTCGCCCTCGAACTCCACGAGAATCGACTGGTACGGGCGGTTGACCGTGTGGGCCAGCACGTTCAGGCGTCCGCGGTGCGCCATGCCCACCACGACCTCGCGCGCTCCGGCCTGCGACGAGAGCTCGATCGCCTCGTCGATCATGGGCACCATCGAGTCGAGACCCTCGATCGAGAACTGCTTCTTCCCGAGGAAGGCCTTGTGCAGGTAGGTCTCGAGCGCCTCGACCGCCGACAGGCGCCGCAGCAGGCGCTTGCGCTCCTCCGGCTCGAGCGGCTCGCGGTAGGTGCCGGTCTCGATCGCCTGGCGCAGCCAGACGCGCTGCTGGTGCTCCGAGATGTGCTCGATCTCGTAGGCGATCGTGCCGGTGTAGGTCTCGCGCAGGTGGGGCAGCGCCTCGGCGAAAGTGCCTCCGGGCACGGCCACGCGCAGCACCGAGGCCGGGATGCGCTCCATCAGCTCCGGCGTGAGGTGCACCGTGGACGGGTCGAGCGCCGGGTCGCCCACCGGCACCGAGCCGAGTGGGTCGAGCCGCGCGGCCAGGTGGCCGTGCATGCGGTGCGCCTTGACGACCGAGGTCGCGGCCTGCACCGCCTGGAGCAGCGCCTCGTCCACCTCGCCGCCCGCGGCCGGGGTGGTGGCGGCCGGCACCGGCTCCGCGGCCGTGACGGGCGCCTTGCCGACGGCTTCCTGGGCGAGCGCGTCCACGCCCAGCGCGCCGAAGATCCCGTCGTAGAAGCCGTCCTCGCCCTGCAGCAGCTGGTCGACCCGGCGTAGGAACGAGCCGGACTCCGCACCCTGGATCACGCGGTGGTCGTAGGTGCTTGTCACCGTCATCACCTTCGACACGCCCAGCTCGGCCAAACGGGCGGGGTCGGCCTGGTCGAGTCCGGGCGGGTAGCCGATCGCGCCGGTGGCGACGATCGTGCCCTGGCCGGGCATCAACCGCGGCACGGAGGCCACGGTGCCGAGACCGCCCGGGTTGGTCAGCGTGATGCTGGCGCCCGCGTAGTCCTCCGGCGGCAGCGTGTTGTCGCGCGCGCCGGCCACGAGCTCGTCGTAGCGAGCCGCGAAGGCCGGGAAGTCGAGCTCGTGCGCTGCCTTCAACACCGGCACCACCAGCGAGCGCGTGCCGTCCTTGCGCTCCACGTCCACAGCCAGGCCAAGGCTCACGCCGCCGGGCACGACGCGCTGCGGCTTGCCGCCGTCCTCGGCGTAGGAGTTCGTCATGACGGGCCACTCGCGCGCGGCCTGCACCAGGGCCCAGGCGATCAGGTGCGTGTACGAGAGCTTCTTGCCGGCGCCCTTGAGGGCCGCGCGGCGGGCCGCGAGCGTGTCCACGGGCACGCTGCGGAAGCTGGTGGCGGTGGGGATGTCGCGGCTCTCGTTCATGAAGCGCGCCAGCGTCGCCGCCGGGCCGCGGATGGGCTTGACCTCGGCGTCCTGGGGAGCCGCAGCCGCCCCGCCGTTGCCCTCCACGGCGGCCAGCACGTCGTCCTTGGTCACGCGCCCGCGCGGGCCTGAGCCGGTCAGCGCTCCCACGTCGATGCTGTGCGCGCCGGCGATCCGCAGCGCCACGGGCGTGGCGTTCAAGTCGCCGTTGCCGCCCGGCACGGGGGCGGTGGCGGGGAGCGCCTCGGCGGGCGCGGCGCTCGGCTGGGGCGCAGGCGCCGCGGCCTGGGCCGCTCCGGCCGCGATCCGGCACAGCACCGAGCCCACCGCCACCGTGGCGTCGGGCTCGGCCAGGATCTCGGCCACCGTGCCCGCCACGGGCGAGGGCACCTCGGCGTCGACCTTGTCGGTGGAGATCTCCACCAGCGTCTCCTCGGCGGCCACCGCGTCGCCCACCTGCTTGCGCCATTCGAGCACGGTGCCCTCGCTCACCGAGTCGCCCATCTGCGGGAAGGTCACGTCGACGAGCGCGGCCTCGCCGTCGGGCTCGGGGGCGGCCGGTGCGGAGTCGCCCTCGCCTGCCTCGATCTCACCCAGTACGTCGCCCACGCTTACCGTGGAATCGGCCGCGACGAGGATCTTCGTGAGGGTGCCGGAGGCCGGTGCAGGAACTTCTGCATCGACCTTGTCGGTGGAGATCTCCACCAGCGGCTCGTCCGCCTCGACCCTGTCGCCGACGGCCTTCAACCACTCGAGCACGGTGCCCTCGGTCACCGACTCGCCCATTGCGGGCATGGTGATCTGAACCGTCGTCGCTCGCGTGACCATCGCGACAGCCAAGAGTACCCCGCGCGGGCTCCTTAACTCCCTGGTCGCAGGAACGTGTTCAGGCAGCGCCGGCCGCGAACTGGTGCAGCACGCTCTGCTCGGGGAGGCCGCTGCCCCAGAAGGCGCGCTGCGCGGCGTCTCCGGCGAGCCTGTAGGGCAGCGCGAGGTGCGGCGGCAGGGGGTCCCAGGAGCCCACGTCGCGCAGAAACGCCCCGCCTTCGTGCTCGAAGATGAGTAGCCGCGACCGCCCGCGCCCGAGGAAGTGGCCGCGGTGGGTGGTCAGCTCGAGCACGGCGGAGGGCGAGGCGCCGGCCGGCATGCAGGCCACGTGGCGGTCCAGCTCGCCGGCGTAGGCGTCCAGCTCGGCGCCGCTGGTCAGCAGGCGGGTGGCCGTCACATAGGCGCGCGTGAACACCGGCGTCCGCGGGGTGAGCGCCGCGCGACCTCGATCTCGAAGGTCTGGCCGAGCAGGCCGCCCCGGCGCACGGGAGTGAACCTGCCCAGCTCGCAGGCGCAATCGGGCCAGCGCGGAGGCTGCTCCAGCAGTTCCAGCGTGGCCGCCGCGGAGGGCAGCGGGACGGCGGGGTAGGTGTGCCAGGTCTGCTCCGCCGGCGGCCGCCGCGGCGGGGTGAGCTCGCGCAGTGGCGCGCCGGCCACGCGCACCTGCGGGTTGTAGGCGCGCAGCTCCCCGGGGTCCCTGAAGACGATCCCCCAGGCGTGGCGCGAGGGGTCGCCGTAGCCCTCAGCGAAGGCGGGGCCGAGCAGGCGCTCCCCGCCGTCCAGCAGCTCGGCCCGGTCCAGCGTGAGCGTGCCGCTGGTGGGTGTGCGCCGCAGGCGGTCGGCCCCGAAGGTGCTGTGGAAGGCGCGCAGGTCGCCGAGGCGCAGGCGGCGGCCGAGGTGGTGCCAGGCGGTGGTGAGCACGGCGAACGCCAGGCGCAGGTCGTCCAGGTCGCGGCGCTCGCGCGGGCGCGCGTAGTAGGCGGCGTTCAGGAAGTCAGTGACCCAGCCGGCGGAGCTTGGCGCGGCGATCGACGTGCCACCCATGCGCGCCAGCGAGAGCGGGCCGGTGGCCAGCAGCCGGCGCCCGGCTTCGCGGGCCGCCTCGAGCGCTGCCAGCGGCCGTGGGTCGGCCTGCTTGACCATACGCCAAGGCTACGGATGAGAGAGTCTGAGCCAATGGGAGGCGCGCGGCGCAGGAAGCACTGGGGCTGGGGCTACGAGGACCAGCAGCCACCGCACGAGGAGGTCGAGCGCACCGCCGCAGCCGCGCGCGAGCACCTGGGCTTCGGGCCGGCCGAGGTGGAGCGCGCGGTGGCGCTTGATGCGGTCGAGCTGGCGCCTCCGCGTCTGCAGGCGCCCGAGTCCCTGGCGGAGCTCTGCTCGAGCGAGCGCTACGAGCGCGCCGCGCACGCCTACGGCAGCTCCTACCGTGACGTGGTGCGCGCCTTCCGCGGGCAGTTCGACCACCCGCCCGACGTGGTGGCCCACCCGCGCGACGAGGACGACCTGCGCCGGCTGCTCGAGTGGTGTGCCGACGCGGGCGCCGCGGCGATCCCCTACGGAGGCGGCACCAGCGTGGTCGGCGGCGTGGAGCCGCTGCTCGACGACGGCTATGCCGGCGCGGTCACGATCGACCTGGGCCGCATGGACTCGCTGCTCGAGCTGGACCATGACTCGCTGGCGGCTCGCATCCAGGCCGGCGCCACCGGACCGGCGCTGGAGGCGGCGCTGCGCGAGCACGGCCTGACCCTGCGCCACTACCCGCAGTCGTTCGAGCTGTCCACGCTGGGCGGCTGGATCGCCACCAGGGCGGGCGGCCACTTCGCCACGGGTCCGACCCACATAGACGACCTCGTGGAGTCGGTGCGCGCGCTCACGCCGCGCGGCGTCTGGGAGAGCAGGCGCCTGCCCGCCTCCGGCGCGGGGCCGAGCCCGGACCGCCTGCTGATCGGCTCCGAGGGAATCCTCGGCGTGATCACCGAGGCCTGGGTGCGGGTGCGCGAGCGGCCTCGCTTCAAGGCTTCCGCGGGCGTTCTCTTCGAGAGCTTCGAGGGCGGGGCGGCGGCCGTGCGCGCCCTGGCTCAGTCGGGCCTCCAGCCGTCGAACTGCCGCCTGCTCGACCCGGGCGAGGCCGGCCTCACTCGTGCGGCGCCCGACGGCAGGGCGCTGCTCGTGCTGGGCTTCGAGTCGGCCGACCATCCGCTCGACGCCTCGATGGACCGCGCGCTCGAGCTGTGCGCCGACCATGGTGGCGAGCCTCGCGAGCCGGCCAAGGTGGGAGAGCGCGGGGAGTCCGAGGGCGCCTGGCGCGACGCCTTCCTGGCGGCGCCGTACCTGCGCGACACGCTCGTCGCGGGCGGCGTGCTCTCGGAGACCTTCGAGACCGCCATCACCTGGGACCGCTTCGTCGGCTTCGTGACGGGCGTGCGCGAGCGCGCCGAGGCGGCTCTGCTCGAGGCGTGCGGCGCCGGCAGCGTCACCTGTCGCCTGACTCACGCCTATCCCGACGGCGCGGCGCCCTACTTCACGGTGCTGGCGCCGGCCCGGCGCGGCTCAGAGCTGGAGCAGTGGGCCGAGGTCAAGGCCGCGGCCTCGGAGGCGATCATCGCGGCGGGCGGCACGATCACCCACCACCACGCCGTCGGGCGGGACCACAGGCCCTGGTACGACCGTCAGCGGCCGGAGCCGTTCGCCCAGGCGCTGCGAGCGGCCAAGACGGCCCTCGACCCCGGCTGGACGCTCAACCCCGGCGTGCTGGTGGGGCCGCGCTGAGCATCGCGGCGGCCACACGGCGGGGCCTGACGCGGTAGGTGCCGGCCGCCACCTGGTGGCGCAGCTCCTCGATGCGCTCGCGCGAAGGCGGAGCGCCAGGACGTAGGCGATCGCCGGAAGGGACGAGTCGGAGCTGCGGGCCAGCGGTCACATGCATGGTTTGATCATGGCAGCGATGTCGGCTGCGCGCCACAAGAACCGGGAACTGGCTCGCGCCGACCGCGTGTTGCCGGGCCTGTGGCGGCTGCGTCTGCCGCTGCCCTGGCCGGGCGTGCCGCACGTGAACGCCTGGGCGATCGCGGCGGGCAGCGGGATCGTGCTGGTGGACACCGGGCTGTACGAGCCGGGCGGGGTGGGCCAGCTCGAGCGCGCGCTCGACCAGGCCGGGCTCAGCCTCGAGCACGTGCGGCTGCTGGTGTGCACGCACGCCCACTCCGACCACTACGGCCTCGCCGCGCCGATCGTGGAGGCCAGCGGCGCCGAGCTCTGGATGCACCCGAACCACGCGCACGTGACCAAGGCGGCCGAGGATCCCGAGCGAACCTTCGAGCGCCGCCTCGAGGTGGCCCGCCAGAGCGGCGTGCCGGCCTCGACGCTGGCCGGCTACGAGGCCTCGCGCCGCGGCGGCGGGATCGGGGTGGCCGGCGTGGTCCTGCCCGACCGCGAGCTCACCGCCGGAGTCGAGGTGGACACCGACCTCGGCCCCTGGCGCGTGTACGAGACGCCCGGCCACGCGCCCTCGCACGTCGTGCTGCACCAACCCGAGCGGCGGCTGCTCCTGTCGGGCGATCACATCATCGGCCGCGTCTCGCTCTACTACGACCACGGCCACACGCCGGACCCCGCCGGGGAGTTCCTTGACAGCCTCGACGTTGTCGAGCCGCTCGACGTGGCGCTGGTGCTGTCCGGCCACGGCCGGCCGGTGCGCGACTTCAAGGGGCTCGTGGCGGCCAACCGGCGGGCGGTCCTGCAGCGCATCGACGTGGTGCGCCAGGCGATCGCCGAGGGTCCGCGCACACCGTACGAGCTCGTGCCGCTCCTGTTCGGCGAGGAGGCGCCGCGTCAGGTCATGGTGAGCTGGGGCCTGTCCGAGGTGCTCACCTACCTGCGCTACCTGGAATTGCGCGGCGAGGCGGCCTCCGTCGAGGGCAAGGACCCCGCGCTTTGGGAGGCTGCGGCCTAGCCCTGCGCTAGACGGCGGCCCGAGCGCGCGTCCACGGATGGGCGGCGCGCAACGCGGCCAGGATGGCGCGCGTGGCGGGCGAGCGGTTCAGCGTGTAGAAGTGGATTCCCGGGGCGCCGCGGGCGAGCAGGTCCGAGCACTGCAGCGTGGCATAGGCCACGCCCAGCTCGGCCACGGCCTCGCCGTCGTCGGCGCGCTCGTTCAACTCGCGCTCCAGCTCGTCGGGCAGCGTCGCGCCGCACATGCCGGTGATCGTCTTGATCTGCTTGTAGTTGGTGATCGGCATGATGCCCGGGATGATCGGCACCGTGATGCCGGCGGTGCGGGCGGCGTCCACGAAGTCGAAGTAGAGCTCGTTGTCGAGGAAGAGCTGGGTGATCAGGAACGACGCGCCGGCGTCCACCTTCTGCTTGGCGAAGCGCAGGTCGGTGGCCAGGTCGGGCGCCTCGGGGTGGACCTCCGGGAAGCAGGCGGCGCCCACACAGAAGTCGAAGCGCTCGCGGATCAGCTCGATCAGCTCGGTGGAGTAGTGCAGGCCGCCGGGGTGGGGGGTCCACTCCTCCTGGCCGCGGGGCGGGTCGCCGCGCAGCGCCAGCACGTTTTCGATCCCCACGGCCGCGAGCTCCTCGAGGATCTCCGCTACGCGCTCCTTCGACTCTCCGACGCACGAGAGGTGGGCCATCGCCTCGATGCCCAGGTCCTGCTTCAACCACTTGGTGATCTCGACGGTGCGCCCGCGCGTGGAGCCGCCCGCGCCGTAGGTCACCGACACGTACTCGGGCTGGTCCTCCTTCAGCTCCGCCAGGGTGCCCTCCAGCGTGCGCTGGCCCTCGTCGGTCTTCGGGGGGAAGAACTCGAACGAGAACACCGGCCGCCGCTCTTCGAACATCTGCTCGATCCGCATGGCGGATCAGCTTACTAACCTTGACAAAGATGTGTCAAGGTTGATCCTCGGGCGGCAGGATGTCGAGCCCGGTGGCCACCATCTCGCGCCCGCCCAGCCGGTACTGCACGTCCACCGAGTCGTTCTTGCCGTAGGAGCCCCAGAGGCCGAGGAACATCGCGGTCCAGCGGCCCGCCCCGATGCGCTCCTTCTCGAGCCGCTTCGAGAAGCGCAGCTCGCGGCCGGCGAGCACGTAGTCGGCTCCCTCGCGCTGGGGCACGCCGTTCACGAACACCCGGTAGGGCGGCTCGGCGCCGCGCGGCAGCGGCACGCGCCAGCGCGAGCCGCTCACGGCCCTTCCCGCAGCGCCCGGCGCAGCGCGTCGTAGACCGACTCGCCGCGACGCTGCTCGATCAGCTCGCGGCGCAGCCGCCCGGTGTAGCCCTCGCTGGAGCCGTCGCCGCGCACGTCCACGCCCGCGCGAAGCCGCCTCGGGCCGGCCAGCTCCAGCCGCGCTACCACCTGCTGCACCGGGTCGATGCGGCGGAGCAGCCTGCCGCCCACCGCGAGCTTCCCGGCCTCGCCCTCCAGCTCGCGTCCGCGGCGCTCCACGGCGTCGATCGCGGCGGGCAGCCCGGCGAAGCGCTCTCGCTCGACCTTCGGGCCCCGCCTCACCGTGAGCCGGTAGCGGGAAATTATCCGCTGCGCAGCCGGCCGAGCCGGCTGCTTGCCCAACGGCTCACCCGCCTATCGCGGACATCGTGCGCGGCGGCTGGCGGAAGCCCTTCTCGCCCACGTGGTGCTTGAGCTCCTTGCGCCAGACCGCGGCGCGCACGACCGCCTCCAGCTCGTCGTCGCTCGCGCCGCCGCGCAGCGGCTCGCGCAGGTCGGTCTCGTGCAGCGAGAAGAGGCAGGTCCGCAGCTTGCCCTCCGCCGTCAGCCGCACGCGGTTGCAGTCGGCGCAGAAGGGCTCGGAGACCGGGTTGATGAAGCCGATCTCGCCCTGGCCGTCGCGGAAATGGAACACGCGCGCGGTGGAGTGCGGCTGGCGGGGCTCCTCCTCGAGCGGGTAGGTGCGGTCGATGATCTGGCGCAGCTCCTCGCCGGTGAGCACGGAGTCGGGCGTCCAGGCGCCGTCGCCGTCGAGCGGCATGAACTCGATGAAGCGAACCTGGAACGCGGTCGAGCGCGCGAACTCGGCGAACGGCACGGCCTCCTCCTCGGTGAAGCCGCGCATGGCCACCGCGTTCACCTTGATCGGGTGGATCTCGGGGTGCTCGGCCAGCGCCTCCAGGCCGCGCAGCACCTGTGGCAGCGAGTCGCGGCGGGTCATGTGGAAGAAGCGGTCGCGCTGGAGCGAGTCGATCGACACGTTCACGCGGTTGATCCCGGCCGCCACGAGAGCGGCGGCGTCGCGCTCGAGCAGGTAGCCGTTGGTGGTCAGCGACAGGTCCTCGACCCCGTCCACCCGCGCGAGCATCCCGGCCAGCCGCGGGAACTCCCGGCGCACGAGCGGCTCGCCGCCGGTCAGCCGCACGTCGGTCACGCCCATCGATGCCATCAGGCCGACCACGCGCTCGATCTCCTCGAAGGAGAGGATCTCCTTGCGCTCGAGCCAGGGCAGCCCGTCCGCCGGCATGCAGTACTGGCAGCGGAAATTGCAGCGATCGGTCACCGACACGCGCAGGTCGGAGATTCGCCGGCCGTGCCCGTCGTAAAGCAGCTCCCGGTTCACGCCTAGAGCGTACCCGGGTAAGAGGGGACTCCAGCCGGTCCAACCCAGGAGGAGAACCCATGCCAGATATCGACGAGTTTCAGCCAGGCCTGCCCTCGTGGTCGGACCTGTCGAGCCCCGACCTTGACGAGTCCGCGTCGTTCTACGGCGATTTGCTCGGCTGGGAGGCCAGGGACAGCGGTGAGGAGTACGGCGGCTACCGCACCTTCGCGAAGGACGACAAGGCGGTGGCCGGCCTGGCGCCGACCCAGAGCGACGACCAGCCCCCCTCCTGGAACGTGTACATCGCGACGGCCGACGCCGACGAGACCGCCGAGAAGGTCGAGGAGGCCGGCGGCGAGGTGGTCGTGAAGCCGATGGACGTCGGGGAGCTTGGCCGGATGGCGTTCTTCGCGGATCCCGGCGGCGCGCAGTTCGGGGTCTGGCAGGCAAAGGAGCACAAGGGCGCGGAAGTGGTCAGCGAGCCGGGCGCCCCGGCCTGGCACCAGGTGAACACCCGCGATCCCGAGGAGGCCGAGGAGTTCTACAGCGCGGTGTTCGGCTGGGAGAGTGAGAAGGTGGACACCGGCGGAGCCGACTACTGGGAGTGGCAGATCGACGGCAAGAGCGTGGGCGGCATGTTCCGGATGGGCGACGACTTCCCGGACGACCTGCCGCCCCACTGGATCGTGTACTTCGCGGTCGAGGACGCCGACGCCGCCACGGAGAAGGCGAAGGAGGGAGGCGCACAGGTGCGGGCCGAGCCCTTCGACAACGAGGCTGGCCGCTTCTCGGTGCTCACCGACCCCCATGGAGCCGCGTTCGCGCTGATCAATCAGGGCGGGGGGAGCGTGGCGGGTGGCGACGCCGACGACGACCAGGACGACAACGACGACAACGACGACAACGACGACAAGGACGACAAGGACGACAAGGACGACTGACGCCTTGGCCGACCTGGCCGCGCGCTAGCTTGCTTCGGGTGAGCGGCGAGTCTCCTGCAGATGCCGTGGCCGGCATGCGGGTGAACGTCCCGAGCCGCGGCAACCGCCGCCTCGAGAAGCTGCTCGCGGCCGCCAACGAAGACGGCCGCGTGAAGGGCTGGTGGCACATGCAGCAGGTGTTCGCTGAGCGCCTCGGCATGTCCGACCACTCCTGGGTGCACATCCAGATCGTGGTGAACATCGCGCTGCGGCTGTTCCGCCTGCTCGAGCGCCGCGGCGTTCAGCCCGCGATGGTCACCGACCACGGCATGCGCGCGCACGACGCCGAGGTGGTGATCGCCGCGGCCTGCCTGCTGCACGACTCGGGCATGTCGATCCACCGCACCGACCACGAGGCCTTCAGCCTCTTCCTCACCGCCGACCGGCTGCCGCTGCTGCTCGACGGGCTCTACGAGGAGCCGGAGCTGACCGTGGTGATGGCGGAGACGATGCACGCGGTGATCGGCCACCGCCGCCGCGGCGACCCGCTGACGGTGGAGGCCGGCATCGTGCGCGTGTCGGACGCGCTCGACATGGCCTCCGGCCGATCGCGCGTGCCGTTCGAGACCGGCCGCCCGAACATCCACTCGCTCTCGGCGGCGGCCATCGACCAGGTCAAGATCGAGCCGGGCGAGGAGCGGGCCGTGCGCATCGAGATCGAGATGAACAACTCCTCAGGCCTGTTCCAGGTGGACGAGCTGCTGGCCACCAAGCTGCGCGGCTCGGGCCTCGAGGAGCACATCGAGGTCACGGCCTCGATCGAGGCCGAGCACGAGAAGCGCCTGCTGCCGGTCTTCCGCGTCTAGGACGCCACCGTGACGGCGACCTTGCCGCGTGCGTGGCCGCTCTGCAGATCCCGGATGGCGTCGGGCACCTCGCTCAGCGGATACGTCCTGTCGGTCACCGGCGTGACCTTGCCGGCCTCGATCAGCTCCTTCAGGAGCTCCAGATCCTCCTTGCGCTGGCTCGTGGAGAGCGACCGCAGCCGCTGGCCAACGAACGGCGACAACGCAGGCGCCCAGAGGAGCTGGCGCTGGAAGCCTCCGAACCACCGCCCTCCGCCTTCGCCTCCGACGATGACGAGAGTGCCCCGGGGGGTGAGGGCGCGGCGTAGGTGTGGCAATGAGCGGTTACCCGCGGTGTCGAGGATCACGTCGTAGTGCTGCCGGCCGTCCGCGAAGTCCTCTCGCGTGTAGTCGATGGTGTGATCGGCGCCGATCGACCGGACGAGCTCCGCCTTGCTGGTACTGCACACGCCGGTCACCTCCGCGCCGAACGCCTTGGCCAGCTGCACGGCGAACGTCCCCACGCCCCCCGCCGCTCCGATGATCAGGACCCGCTGCCCGGCCTGGACCTCTCCCCTGCCGCGCAGGCCCTGGAGGGCGGTGACGCCCGAGACGGGAACGGCGGCGGCCTCCTCGAAGCTGAGGTTGGCGGGCTTTGGCGCAATCATGTCCGCCGAGGCGCTCGCGTACTCGGCGAACGAGCCGTTGCAGGTACCGAACACCTCGTCGCCCGGCTGGACGCCGGTCACGTTCGCGCCGACCGCCTCGACGCGCCCCGCGACATCCATGCCGCGAACGCGGGTCTTGGGAGCGCGCAGCCCGAAGCCCGAGACGCGCACCAGGTACGGCAGGCCCGTCAACAGGTGCCAGACGCCCGCATCGACGCCGGCCGCGTGCACCCGTACGAGCAGCTCGTCGGCTCCGATCGCCGGCCTGTCGACGTCCCGGAGCTCCAGGACGTCAGGCGAGCCGTACCTGTCTTGGACGACCGCCTTCAGCTAGGGGTGCGTCGCGGGGTCGATGGTGGAGGTGGACGCGCTCGCGTCCGGCGGGCTCACCTTCTGCTCGCGCCCGTCGATCGGCTCGTAGTCCAGGCCTCGCTCGCCCGTGTAGACCTGACGCGGGCGAGCGATCTTGGTCTCCTCGTCGGTGACCATCTCGAGCCACTGGGCGACCCAGCCTGACGTGCGCGGGATGGCGAACATCACCGTGAACATGTCCGGGGGCAGCCCGAGCGCCTCGTAGATCAGGCCTGAGTAGAAGTCGACGTTGGGGTAGAGCTTGCGCTCGGTGAAGTAGTCGTCGTCGAGCGCGCGCTTCTCGAGCTCCGTGGCGAGGTCGAGCTTCGGGTTCTTGCCGGTGACCTCGAACACGGCGTCCACGTGCTCCTTGATGATCCGGGCGCGCGGGTCGTAGTTCTTGTAGACGCGGTGGCCGAAGCCCATCAGCTTCTCGTCGCCGTTCTTGACGCCCTCGAGGAAGTCCGGGATGTTGTCGGTCGTCTCGATCCGGTCGAGCATCCGCAGCACCTGCTCGTTGGCCCCGCCGTGGAGCGGGCCGTACAGAGCGGCAACGCCGGCCGCCATCGCCGAGTAGGGGTCCACCTGCGAGGAGCCCACGCTGCGGACCGCCGCCGTAGAGCAGTTCTGCTCGTGGTCGGCGTGCAGGATCCAGAGCACGTCGAGGGCCCGCTCGAGCCGGGGGTCGGGCTCGTACTTGACCTCGGTCATCTTGTACATCATCGAGAGGAAGTTGCCCGCGTAGGAGAGGTCGTTGTCGGGATAGACGTAGGGCAGGCCGAGGTTGTGGCGGTAGGCGAATGCGGCGAGCGTGGGCACCTTCGCGATCAGCCGCACGCCCGCCATGTGGCGCTCGATCTCGTCGTCGATGTTGTTCGCGTCGGGGTAGAAGGTGGAGAGGGCACCGACGGTGGCGAGCAGCATGCCCATCGGGTGGGCGTCGTAGCGGAAGCCCTCCACGAACTTCTTGATGTTCTCGTGGACGTAGGTGTGGTGGGTGATCTCGAACGTCCACTCGTTGAGCTGGTCCTCGGTTGGCAGCGCGCCGTAGATCAGCAGGTACGCGACCTCGAGATAGGAGGACTTCTCGCACAGCTCCTCGATCGTGTAGCCGCGGTACTCCAGCACGCCCGCCTCGCCGTCGATGTAGGTGATCGCGCTGCGGCAGTTGGCCGTGTTGGTGAAGGCCGGGTCGTAGCTCATGAGGCCGAAGTCGTCCTCGTCGACCTTCATGCCGCGGAAGTCCATGGCCGTGACGGTGCCGTCGTGGACCTCGACCTCGTAGGTCTCGCCCGTGCGGTTGTCTGTGACGGTGAGGCTGTCGTTCGCGGTGGCTACCCCGCCGCCGTTCTCCTGCTGCTTCTGCTCGTCCGCCATCTGCGTCTCCCGTGCTCGCGAATGCTCTCCAGGCGAAGTCTGACGGATCGCGGCGGTGCGCCTACACGAGGTGGCCGCTCACGAACCTCACCGTGTCGCCGCGATATCCGCGATCACCCGCGCTTGAAGAGCCTGCGGATCCCGCTGAGCGGACTTCCACCCTGCTCGGGCGGGCCCAGCTGGGCGACCTCCGCGGCGGTGATGTTCAGCGTTACCGCGCGCTCGGCAGTGCGCTCGACCTCCGGGGCGTCCACGAAGCGGCGGGCGCCGTCAGGACCCTGGATCACGAGGCCGTCGAAGATGTGCTCGCGGTAGTTGTCGAGCACCTCGGCGACCTTGCCCACCTCGACCTCGTCGGACGAATAGACCCGCGTTCCGCGCTCGAGGGCGGTGTAGTGGACCGCGAGGCCGTCGTCGAGCGGTGCCACGTCAGAGGGGCGGCATCAGGGCTGCGTGAGCGCCGCCCTTGGACTTGTCGCCCTTCTTGTCGTGGATGCCCGAGTAGATGGCGCTGCCGATCGCCAGCACGACCAGCGCGACGGAGATGGCACCCACGAGCCTCATGGCGCGGTCGGTGGCGGGGAAGTTCTCCCGCCTCACGCCGAGGAAGGAAACGGTCAGCGCCCAGAGCGCCAGCAGGCCGCCGAAGACGTGAAAGGCGTTCACCCCCTGAACGCTACTTCACGGCCACGTCACAAGGAATCGCCGCGAGGTGCCGAAACTAGGGGCAATGGTCCTCAAGACGGACAAGCCGGCCTGCTTCGCGTGCGGGAGGCGCATCTCCCCGCGCGAGCCGCGGCTGCGGGTGCGCGGCGGCACGGTGGTCCACCGGGCCTGCGCGACGTACCAGCTGCGCCGCCGCTAGCGGTGCGTGCGGTCCAGCGTGGTGCCTGAAACCACGCGAACGCGGTCCGGCGCGCGTGGGGGCGGCTCGGCGTGTGGGCCGCGGCGCGGCGGGGTGGGCGGCCTGCCGCGCGGATGGCGATGGCGGCGCGAGCCGCCGTCCTCGTCGGTGCGCTCGTGCTCCTGCTCCTCAGGTGACCGCGTGGCCCACCAGACGAGCCACAGGGCTGCCGCGATCGGGATCTTCAGGATCACGAACATGTAGAAGAAGGCCCACCCCATCCGGAGAAATCCTACCGCGCTCTCGGAGCCGCGCCCAGGCAAGCGCCTCTTCCGCGTTGCCCCGCGCCCCCTACGCGCTTGTCATGAGGGTTCGATCGGGTCTCGCTGCAGGGCGGCGAGCACGCGGGGCCTCAGCTCCTTGTCGCCCAGGATGGCTCGCGCCATCAGCGCCACGGTCACCTCGTGGTCAGGGCGCTCGGTCACCTCGACGGCGTCGCCCGCCTCCAGCTCGCCTTCCTCGAGCACGCGCAGGTACGCGCCTGGCCGCCCCGCCTTGGCGAAGCGCCGCTCGAAGCCGCGGTCGCCCACGCGGGCGGCGAGCTTGAAGCAGGGCAGCCGCGGCCCGGCAACCTCCAGCAGCGCGCCGCCCACGCGCCAGCGCTCGCCCACCAGGGCCTCGCTCGCGAGCATGCCGCCGAGCGTGAGGTTCTGTCCGAAGAAGCCCTCCTCCAGCTCACGGTCGAGCTCGCGCACCCACCACTCGACGTCCTCCTGCGAGTAGGCGTAGACGGCCTTGTCCTCCCCGCCGTGCACGCTGCGGTCGCCGATCCCGTCGCCCGCGAGGCCCCCGTGGCGAGCCATCACCGGCCCGGACACCGGCTTCTTGAACAGCCCTGTCCTGATCGTCCTGCCATCGAGGACGCGGAAGTCGCGCACCCGCGCGACGTTCACGGACAGCAGGCGCCCCGCTATGCCGCCGGGACCCCTTCGATCGCGGTCATGCGCCGGAATTCGGCGTAGCGGTCCTCGATCTCCTCGCGGGTCAGGCGCTGCACGCGCTCGACGCCGAACTCCTCGACGTTGAAGGAGGCGAGCACCGAGCCGTAGGTCATGGCGCGGCGCAGGGCGGCGTGGTCGACCTCGTCGCCGTCCTGGGACGCGAGGTAGCCGAGGAAGCCGCCGGCGAAGCAGTCCCCGGCACCGGTCGGGTCGATCACGGCCTCGAGCGGGTAGGCGGGCAGCGCGAAGAAGCCGTCCTCGTCGAACAGCGCCGCGCCGTACTCGCCCTGCTTCACCACGACGGTGCGCGGCCCCATCGCGCTGATCTCCTGCGCGGCCTTCATGAGCGTGGGCTGCTCGGTGAGCTGGCGCACCTCGTCGTCGTTCATGAACAGCACGTCCACTCCGCCGATCGTCTTCACCAGCGAGTCGCGCGCGGTCTCGATCCAGAGGTTCATCGAGTCGAGCCCGGCCAGCTTCACGTCGGGGCACTGCTCGCGCACCTGGCGCTGGAGGTCGGGCTGGATGTTGGCGAGGAACAGGATGTCGGCGGCCTTCGAGGCGTCGGAGAGCTTTGGCTCGAACTCGCCGAAGACGTTCAGGTCGGTTGCGTGCGTGTGGCGCACGTTCAGGTTCCACTCGTACTCGCCCTTCCAGAAGAACGTCTTGCCGCCCTCGACGTGCTCGATGTCGTCGGTGTTCACGCCGCGCTCGCGCAGCACGTCGTACTCGGCCTCGCCGAAGTCGTCGCCCACCGGCCCCACCACGCGCACGTCCGTGAAGAAGCTGGCCGCGAGGGCGAAGTGCACAGCGGAGCCGCCGAGCATGCGCTCGCGCTCACCGAAGGGCGTCTTGACCGCGTCGAAGGCGATTGATCCGACAACCGTGAGGCTCATAGGCCTCGGCAGCCTAGCCAGGCCGGGCCTTCAAGGCTCATGCGGTGCCCGGGACGGGCCGATATCGACGCCATGACCACCGGAGCGCTCATCTTCCTGGCCGTCCTGGCGCTCGCCGCCGCATGGGCGGCGCTCGCCTACAACGCGCTCGTGCAGTCACGCAACAAGGTCGACGAGGCCTGGAGCGGGATCGACGTGCAGCTCAAGCGCCGCCACGACCTGGTGCCGAACCTGGTCGAGACGGTGAAGGGCTACGCCGCGCACGAGTCGCAGACGCTGCTGGGCGTGACCGACGCGCGCCAGCGCGCCGTCGAGGCCGAGGGCCCCGAGGAGTCCGAGCACGCCGAGGCGCAGCTCACGAGCGCGCTGGGCCGGATCAACGCGCTGGCGGAGAGCTACCCGCAGCTCCGCGCGGCGGACAACTTCCAGCGCCTGCAGGCGGAGCTGGCCGAGATCGAGGACGAGATCCAGGCCGCCCGCCGCATTTACAACGCGAACGTGCAGAACTACAACACGCGCATCCAGGTGTTCCCGACGCTGCTGATCGCCGGCCCGATGTCGTTCACGGCCAGGCGCTTCTTCGAGATCGAGGTACCCGCCGAGCGCGCGGTGCCAAGTGTCGCCTTCTAATACCGAAGCTGGCGCAGCCGGCCAAGCCGGTCGCTTGGCGAACGACGCGGACAGCGGCGAGCGCGAGCTGTTCCGGGCCTACCTGAAGGGCCGGGCGGCCATGTACGTCCTGATCCTGGGCGGCGGCGCCGCTTTCAGCATCGGGGCGTGGAAGCAGAGTCCGCTTGCGATGGCCGCGGGCCCCGGCGCGGTCGTGGGGCTCGTCATCCTCGTTTCCGCCATCGCCGCCAACCGGGCCGCGGCCGACCGCTTCTACCGCACCTTCGCCTCGGAGCTCGGGCTTGGATACGCCGAACGCAGCGAGCCGCTGCCGCTCACGCCGCTGCTCGGCGCCGGCGACAAGCGCTGGTGCGAGCACTGGATGCGCGGCACGCTGCCGGGCGAGCCGAGCTTCAACGGCGGCGTCGGCCACTTCGTGTTCGAGGAGATCGAGCGCGAGCGGGGCGGCTCGGGTCTGAAGGGCGACCACGTGACCGAGCGGCGCCGCTTCACCCTCTGCACGATCGACCTGGAGCCGTCGCTGCCCTTCTTCAAGGGCCTCTACGTGCGCCCGCGCCGCGGGATCTTCCCGGAGGGCCAGGACTGGGTGCGGCACAGCGACAGCCGCACGATCGAGATGGAGAGCGCGGCCTTCGGCCGTCGCTACGAGGTGCGCATCGCGAGCGACCAGGGAGAGCTGATGGCGCGCCAGCTGCTGGCGCCAACGCTTGTCAACTGGCTTGCCGGGCACCCGCTCCAGCCGTGCTTCGAGGCGAAGGCCGGCACGCTGGCGGTGTACGTGCCGAAGCCGCTCACCGACGCCGGCAACCTGACCTACCTGCTGGACGCGTCGCGCCACCTGGCGGAGCGCGTGCTGAAGGAGACCGAAGAGGCCCTGGCGCGCCCGGCGGCATAAGCTCCGCAAACAGTGCGCGCGGTGCAGATCGAGGAGTTCGGCGGGCCGGAGGTCCTGCAGGTGACCGACCTGCCACAGCCGGAGCCGGGCGAGGACGAGCTGCTGGTGGAGGTGGCGCACGCCGGCATGAACTTCGCCGACACCCACCAGCGCGAGAACACCTACCTGGCAAAGTTCGAGCTGCCTCTCGTGCTGGGCGGCGAGGTCGCCGGCACCGACCCGGACGGCCGCCGTGTGTTGGCGCTCTTGAAGAGCGGCGGCTACGCCGAGTACGCGGCCGCCCCGCGCGCGACGACCTTCCCGATCCCCGACGGCGTGGAGGACGGGGACGCGCTGGCGCTCCTGATCCAGGGCCTGACGGCCTGGCACCTGTTCCGCACCTCGTCCAAGATCGCGGAGGGGGAGAGCGTTGTGGTGGTGTCCGGCGCCGGCGGCGTGGGCAACCTGGCGCTGCAGCTGGCCAAGCCGCTCGGGGCCGGGCGGGTGATCGCCACGGCCAGCACACAGGAGAAGCGCGAGCTCTGCCTGGAGCTGGGCGCGGACGCGGCGGTGGATCCCGCCGAGGAGGACCTGACCGCCGCCCTGATCGAGGCCAACAACGGCGACCGCGTGGACGTGGTGCTGGAGATGGCGGGCGGGCGCACGTTCGACTCCTGCATGGAGGCTCTCGCGCCGTTCGGGCGGCAGGTGGCCTACGGAATCGCCGGGGGCGAGCAGAACACGCTCGAGACCGGCCGCCTGATGCGCAAGTCGCGCGCCGTGATCGGCTTCTGGCTGATGCACTGCCTGGGCCGGCGGGACATGATGGAGGAGCCGCTGACTGACCTCTTCGAGCGCGTGGCGCGCGGTGAGCTGAAGCCGCGCGTGGGGCAGACCTACGCGCTCTCCGACGTGCGCCGGGCGCACGAGGACCTCGAGGGACGCAAGACCAGCGGCAAGCTGCTGCTGGATCCCTCGCGCTAGCGTGGTCGCGGCGCTCACCAGGGGTGAGCGCGCGTTCCTGGCGGTCACTGCGGCCATCACGGCAGCGGCCGGCGCTGCCCACTACGCAGGCGGTGGAGCGGTGCTTGCCTTCGTGGCGGCCGGCTTCGCACTCGGCGGCATGGCGTGGGTCGTCTCGTTCGCCACCGAGCAGGTGGGGGAGCGCTTTGGTCCGGCTGTGACGGGGTTCCTGCAGTCGACCCTGGGCAACCTCCCGGAGTTCTTCATCGTCGTGTTCGCGCTCAATGCGGGCCAGGTCGTCGTGGCCAAGACCTCGATCATCGGCTCACTCTTTGCGAACGCGCTGCTGGTGCTCGGCCTCGTGATCGTGGTCGGGGCGCGCCACGATCGCGAGGGCTGCATGCGCTTCCGCAAGCGGCTGCCCAACGACACGACGACCCTGCTGCTCGTCGCCGTGTTCATCATCGTGATAGTCGGCCTCACGCTCGCCTCCGGCGTCGAGGCGGCGCATCACGTAAAGGCCATCTCCGCAGTTGGGGCGGTGTGCCTCCTCGTCACGTACGCCCTCTGGGTGTGGTCCTACCTGCGGTCCGACGAGCCGCGCGGGGAGGGCCAGGCGCACGCCGCCCGGCTGCCGCTCGCCTTCTCGCTGGCCCTGCTGGGGATCTCCGGCCTGGGGGCGGCGTTCATCTCCGACTGGTTCGTCTCGGCGCTCGAGCCGGCCATCAACTCGCTCGGTATCTCACAGGCGTTCGCGGGGCTCGTGATAGTGGCGATCGCCGGCAATGCGGTCGAGAACGTCACCGGCATCGTGCTGGCCAACAAGGGCCAGCACGATCTCGCCATCTCGGTGGTGAAGAACTCCGTCGCGCAGATCGCGGCCTTCCTCTTTCCGGCGCTCGTGCTCGTGTCGTTCCTGTTCGCCCACACGCTGACTTTCGGGCTCGCCCCCGTCTACATCGGCGCGCTGTTCCTGACCGCGATCGCGATCTGGCAGATCACGGGCGACGGCGAGGCGCTGGTGTTCGAGGGCTTCGCGCTGATAGCGCTCTACATCGTCCTCGCCACGTTCGCGTTCGTGGACTAGTCGGAGTCCGGCGGGTCGGCCACCATCCGCACGTCCACGCCCGGGAGGCGCCGCATCAGGGCCTCGGGCAGCGACTCGCCGAGCCGCCGCAGGCCGCGGCCGGCGTGGGGCTGTGCCATGAACACGTAGGTCTCCCAACGCCGGACGCCATGCCCAGGGCCGCCACGAGGAACACGGCGAGCGCCACCCAGTTCTCGCCGCGAGCGCTGCGGTATCGCGCGCACGGCGCAAATATGACCGAAAGCAGGACCCGGGCGTCGATAGTCTCACCCTGTGATGGCCACATTTGCCGACCTAGGGCTTTCGAAGCCCCTGCTCGACGCGATCGAGCACCTGGGCTACAAGCAGCCCACCCCGATCCAGGAGCAGACCATTCCCGCCCTGCTCCAGGGCAAGGACGTGATGGGTCAGGCGCAGACCGGAACAGGGAAGACGGCCGCTTTCGGCCTGCCCCTGCTCCAGTTCGTGGACCCGGACAACCCGGAGGTCCAGGCGCTCGTGCTCACGCCGACGCGCGAGCTCTGCATCCAGGTCACCCAGGCGCTGCGCGCCTACGGCGAGCAGCGCGGCATCGAGGTGGTGGCCGTGTTCGGCGGCGCTCCCATCCGCGAGCAGGCGTCGCGTCTCAAGCGCGAGGCGCAGGTCGTCGTCGGAACCGTCGGCCGCGTGATGGACATGATGTCGCGCCACTACCTGGTGCTTGACGAGGCCCGCTACGTGGTTCTCGATGAGGCCGACGAGATGCTCGACCTGGGCTTCCTCGAGGACGTCGAGACGATCCTCTCGCGCAGCCCCATGGGCCGCCAGACCGCCCTCTTCTCGGCCACCATCCCGACGGAGATCCGGCGGCTGGCCGACCGCTTCATGCACGACCCGGTGGAGATCCAGGTGCGCGCCGCCACGCTCACGATCGACACCGTGGACCACTACTACCTCGAGGTCTCCGACCGCGACAAGCCCGAGGCGCTCGTGAGGGTGCTCAAGGAGGAGCGGCCCGAGCAGGCCATCGTCTTCGCCCGCACGAAGATCGGTGTCGACCGGCTGGCCCGGCGCCTGGGCGACAACGGCCTGCGCGTCAAGGCGCTGCACGGCGACATGTCGCAGGGCTCGCGCGACGGCGTGATGATCGCCTTCAAGTCGGGCCGGGAGCGCCTGCTGATCGCCACCGACGTGGCAGCGCGCGGGCTCGACATCACGGGCGTCAGCCACGTCGTTAACTACGACCTCCCGAACTCGCCCGACATCTACGTGCACCGCATCGGCCGCACTGGCCGCGCCGGCGACACCGGCAAGGCGATCACGCTCGTCACCCCGAAGCAGCGCAAGGACCTCGAGGCGATCGAGCGCCATGCCAAGACCGAGATCGGCGAGTGGTCCCCGAACGGCGGCGGCCGCGAGCGGCGCGAGCCGCGGCAGCGCAAGCCGCGCGGCGACCGCGAGACGCGTAGGCCGCGCCACACCAAGCCGCAGGAGCGCGACGGGGTGCCCTACGTGAAGCTCGTGCTGGGCGCCGGGCGCGGCGGCGGCCTCGAGCCGGCCGACGTGGTGGGCGCCGTGGTGGACAACACGCACCTCGAGAACGCCGACGTGCGAAACGTGCGCGTGCTCGAGCGCTTCAGCTTCGTCGAGGTGCCGTCGGAGCGGGCCGGCGAGGTGGTCGAGAAGGTGAGCGGCCAAAAGATCAGGGGAACCGAACTCAAGCTGGAGGTTGCGAAGCGCACATGAGCCAGGCCACGCTGCACACAAATCACGGCCCGATCGTGGTCGAGCTGTTCGAGGGCGAAGCGCCGAAGACGGTGGAGAACTTCCTGAAGCTCTCGCGCGACGGCTACTACGACGGCCTCACCTTCCACCGCATCATCCCCGACTTCATGATCCAGGGCGGCTGCCCGCAGGGCACCGGCACGGGCGGCCCGGGCTACGAGTTCGAGGACGAGTTCAACGACCACAAGGTGGAGCGCGGCGCGCTGGCGATGGCCAACCGCGGCCCGAACACCAACGGCAGCCAGTTCTTCATCGTGACCACCGAGGCCGCGCCGTGGCTCGACGGCAAGCACACGGTGTTCGGCAAGGTCGACGCCGGCATGGAGGCCGTCGAGGCCATCGAGGGCGTCGAGACCGGCGCGGGCGACCAGCCCGTCGAGCCGGTCGTGATCGAGCGCGTGGAGGTCAATGAGGGTTGAGTTGCTCTGGTGGGAGGGCTGCCCCTCCCACCCGCAGGCGCTCGACGAGCTGA
>JBBQRG010000046.1:0-24941 GCA_038215095.1 Solirubrobacterales bacterium
CGGGCAGCCGTGCGGTGGACACCGCTCAGAAGGGGTTCATGGCCTGGTTCGGCCCGAAGGGCGTGGCGACCATGACCTTTTCGCTGTTCGTGCTGGGCTCGGCGGCGCCAGGCGCGGCGCGGATCACGAACCTGGCCGCCCTCGCAGTATTCGCGTCAGTGATCGTCCATGGGCTGACGGACACGCCGGGAGCGAACTGGTTGGCCCGCCGTCAAAAATCGGTCCGTGCGCGCCCGGCCGAGCCGGGCGCTTCGGCATAAGGCATGATGCAGGGCCATGGACACCTGGGACGTCGCCTCGCTGGACCTCGAGCCGCACCGCCCAGAGGTGCTGCGCTCCGACGACGAGACGCGCGTGATCGCGATCAACCTGCCCGCCGGCGAGGAGCTTCAGGAGCACGAGGTGCACGAGCGCGCCTGGCTGCTCGTGGCCGACGGGGAGATCGAGCTGAACGGCAACGGCGAGTCCAGCTCGGGCGGCCCCGGCTTCCTCGCCCATTTCGCGCCGAAGGAGCGCCACCAGGTGCTGGCCAAGAGCGACGCGCGGCTGATCCTGCTGCTGTCGCCCTGGCCCGGCGAGGGCCACCCGAGCCGGCGCTAGAAGCGGAGGCTGCGCACCGAGCCCGGTGCTTGCCCAACGGCCCGGCCTGCCAGAATCCAAATCGATGGATCCCGCCCGTAAGCGCAGGCTGCGGCTGATCGTCGCGCTGGGCGCGGCCGTGGCCCTCGCCACAGCGCTGGTGTACACCAGCTTCAGCGCCTCGACCGAGGCCGCCAAGCCGTCGCAGGTGAAGCCCGGCCGCTCCTATGAGCTCACCGGCAAGGTGGTCAACGGCTCGGTGAGCTACGCGGGCGACCAGCTGCGCTTCCGCATCCGCGACCGGGATGGCACCGGCTCGGTGCCCGTGAGCTACACCGGCGCCGTGCCGGACCCCTTCCGCGACGGCCGCGAGGTGATTGTCTCGGGCGAGCTGCGCGGCCACACCTTCGTCGGGGAGCGCGACTCGCTGGTGACCAAGTGCCCGTCCAAGTTCACGAAGCAAGGGCGCCGCTCCTGAGATGGCCGGCGTAGGCTCCGCCTGCCTCGCCGTGGGGCTGCTCACCGCCCTCTACGCGGCGGGCGCGTCGCTGTACGGCGCGCGCGCCGGCGGCCCGGCGTGGGTCACCTCCGGGCGGCGCGCGATCTACGCCACGGCCGGCCTGATGATCGCGGCCGTGGCGATCCTGCAGTCGGCCTTCCTGCGCTCGGACTTCCACTACGCGATCGTGGCCGAGGGCTCGTCCACGGACACGCCGACCTTCTACAAGGCGGCCGCCATGTGGGCCACTCAGGACGGCTCGCTGCTGCTGTGGGCCTTCCTGCTGTCGCTGTTCTCGAGCGCGGTGCTGTTCCTCACCCGACGCTCGCTGCGCGAGATCGCGCCGTACGCCACCGCGGTGCTTGGCGTGGTGGCTGCCTTCTTCCTGCTGCTGATGGTGGCTTGGGAGAACCCCTTCAACACGCTCGCGCACCCGCCGGCCGAGGGAGCGGGCCTGAACCCGCTGCTGCGCCACCCGGCGATGATGATCCACCCGCCGATGCTCTACACGGGCTACGTGGGCTTCGCGATCCCATTCGCGTTCTGCGTCGGCGCGCTGATCACCCGCAACACCGGAGCCGACTGGATCCGCGCCACGCGGCGCTTCGCGCTGATCGCCTGGACCTTCCTCGGCACCGGCATCATGCTGGGCGCGCTCTGGTCCTACACCGAGCTCGGCTGGGGCGGCTACTGGGCCTGGGACCCGGTCGAGAACGCCTCGCTGATGCCCTGGCTGCTGGGCACCGCCCTGCTGCACTCGATCATGGTCCAGGAGAAGCGCGGCATGCTGCGCATCTGGAACGCGTCGCTGGTTTGCGCCACCTTCGTGTTCGCGCTGATTGGAACCTTCCTGGTGCGCTCGGGCATCCTCGACTCGATCCACGCCTTCGGTGCCTCCACGATCGGCACCCAGTTCCTCGTCTTCATCGGCATCGTGGTGGCCTTCTCGGTGGTCCTCGTGCTGTCGCGGCTGCCCGACCTGCGCTCCGAGGCGCGACTCGACTCGCTGCTGTCTCGGGAGTCGTTCTTCCTGCTGAACAACCTCGTGCTGGTGGGCCTCGCCCTGGTGATCATGTGGGGCACCTTCTTCCCGCTGATCTCGGAGGCGCTCACCGGGCAGAAGGCCAGCGTCGGCCCGCCCTGGTTCGACCGCCTGACCGTGCCGCTGGCGCTCGTGCTGGTGCTGCTCTCGGGCATCGGCCCCGTGCTCGCCTGGCGGCGCGTCACGCTGTCCGGCCTGCGGCGTGTGCTGGTGGCGCCGCTCGTCTTCACGCTCGTCGCGCTGGTGGCGTTGCTCGCGCTCACGAACGCTTCCGACAGCCCCGCCTCCCTCGCCATGTTCTGCTTCGTCGCCTTCGTGCTGTCGAGCGTCGCGCAGGAGTTCCTGCGCGGCGCCGCGGCGCGCAGGGTTGCTACCGGAGAGCCATGGCCGCGCGCGCTGCTCCGGCTTGCGGGTCGCAACCGGCGCCGCTACGGCGGCTATCTCGTGCACGCCGGCATCGCCGTGCTGTTCCTCGGGGTGGCGGCCTCGTCGGCCTTCCACGACCAGCGCGACGTCCGGTTGTCACCGGGCCAGACCTTCCACACGGGCGACTACGCCCTCACCTACCGCAAGCCCACCGCCAAGCTGGGCGGCGACCGGGCCGGGACGGGCGCGCCGATCTCGCTGGGCGCTGTGCTCGACGTGAGGAAGGGCAAGCAGCGCTTCACGCTGCACCCGTCCCGCAACTACTACCCGACCCAGGATCCGACCCAGGGCGTGATCGGCCGCTACTTCAACGGCGAGGCGAACAGCGAGGTCGACGTCCGCTGGGGACTCAAGCGCGACTTCTGGCTCGCGATCCGGCCCGACATCGGCTCGCTCCAGAAGCCGATAGCCGAGGCCAACCGCCGCTTCCCCACGGCCAGCAGCGACGTCCAGGCCCTCGTGATCGCGGCCCTGACCGAGCGCTATCGCAAGAACCCGCCGCCGGCGGCCTTTCGAGCGATCGTCTCGCCGCTGGTGCTCTGGATCTGGATCGGCGGCGCGATCGCCGTGCTGGGCGCGCTGATCGCGGTCTGGCCGGCCCCCGAGGCGCGCCTGCGCCGCGTTCGGAGTCTCTATGCGGCCAAGCTCGGCCGCGAACTGTCGCGCGCCTGAGCGTGGAGTACGGCCTCGCGCTCATTCTGCTCGCCACGGTTGTCGTCGTCGTCGTGGCGATGCCGTTCCGCCGCCCCGGCCAGGCCGAGGCGCACGAGGACGTCGTGCGCGCCCAGCTCGAGGCGGCCAAGGAGGCCAAGTACCGCGAGATCCGCGACGCCGAGCTCGACCACCGCATGGGCAAGCTCTCCGAGCGCGACTGGCGCGAGGTCGACCGCGAGCTCCGCGGCGAGGCCATCGAGATCCTCAGGCAACTCGACCGACTGGAATAGATAGCGTCGGCGCGCAGCCGGCCGCGCTGGCTGCTTGCCGCGACGGGGCCGCTACCCTGATTTGCCATGGTGGCCATCTTGAGCGGGGTGCAGGTGATCCTCGCCGTGATCGTGATCGTGCTGGTGCTGCTTCACTCGGGCAAGGACGCCGGGCTGTCCGGCGCCTTCGGAGTGGGCACGGGCGCAGGTCCCTTCGGCGGCGGCTCGCTCGTTGAGCGCAACCTCAACCGCTGGACGATCCTGTTCTCGGTGCTCTTCTTCGTGAACGTGATCGCGCTGCTCAAGCTGTAGCCACGGCGCTCACGCCCACGCCGGCCTCGGCGTCGGCGCGTGCCGCCAGGCACTCGAGCAGCTCGTCGCGCGATGTCCCGCGCGTGTACAGGGCCCGGTCGAAGGCCTTGCCGTAGACCGCGAACAGCGCGAACAGCACGTCCACCGTGCCCGTCACGTCCGCGCTGCGGCGGCGGGCCAGCTCGCGGGCGAGGTGGGTGACCTCGACCACCGGGTCGCGGTCGCGCGGGCGGCGTTCGACGGTCTCGTTGGGGGGCGCGGCGCTGCCGGTCTCGAGCGGGGACTCGGGCACGCCGAGCGCCTGCAATGTCACGCCGACCCGGCCGTGCAGCCTCATCACGCGCAGCCAGCGGGCGGCCTCGTCCTGGATGGAGGTCGCGAAGGGGATGGCCGTCGAGGCCAGCGCCAGCACGATCGCCGCGTCCTGGGAGACCGGCGGCGGCGTCGCGCGCCCCGCCTGGCTCGCGCCGAGCGCGTTCACCACGCCCTGCATCCTGGCCACGGCGTCCGCCAGAGAGGGATCGGCCGCGAAGCCCATCCGCTCCATGTCCTCGAGCAGGTCAAGCGCCCTGTGGCGCACCGACGTGACGGCTCCCTTCAGGTCCTGCCTGTCCTTGGTCTGCATTCCTTTCGCAATATCGGTGCGCAGACGGCCCTGCAAAACCGCGCATTCCGTATGCCCAACATACGTCCAGATGGGGTTGGGTTCGGGGTAGGGATGGGGACACTCCAAACGATGCTCCGTCTCGGTGCCACTGGTTCTGCGCTCGCACTCGGTGGTGTGGGCTTTGCTCTCCCTCCCCCCGGCGGGGGCGGGCGCCCGGCGCTGGCCGTCAAGGAGTTCCGCGAGCTGTGGCTGCGCCAGGACCCCCGCGAGCTGCGCCGCGCCCGCTGGCTGGCCGACACCGCGGCCGCCGAGCACGGCCTGGACGCCGACGAGCAGTTTCGCTTCACCTTTGCCGCCAACGAGGCGGTCGCGAACGCGATCGAGCACGGCGAGGCGTCGCCCGAGGGCCACATCGTGGTGCGCTCGTCGACGTCGCCCGACGGCGACCTCACCTTCGAGGTGCACGACTGGGGCACCTTCGCGCCCCACCTCTCCGAGGCCGACGAGCTGCCGGACCGCGGCCGCGGGCTGGCGCTGATGGCGACGATGGTGGACGAGGTGGACGTGGCGCCCACGGCCGGGTCCACGGTCGTTCGCCTGGTCATGCACGCCCGCGCCAACGCCGCCTAGGCGGCTCCCGTGAAGCGCACCGCGCCTGCCCGGAGCGCGGGACAGGCCACGCCGTGCGCGAAGCGGCGGCCGTAGAACTCGCCGTCGCTGACCAGCTCGGGCGTGGCCGAAAGCGCCTGGGTGCGACCCAGGATCCCGAGTACCGAGTCGGTCACCCGGATGTCCGCCAGCGGGCGGCTGAGCTTGCCATCCTCGATGAGGAAGGTGCCGTCGCGAGTCACCGCGGTCACGAGGCTCTCGCTGGGGCGCACGACGTTGGCGTACCAGAGCCGGCTCACGTAGACGCCGCGCTCGATGGGGAGGCAGAGCTCGGTCTCGTCGGCCGCGCCACCGCCCGCCAGCACCAGGTTCGTGGGCAACGGGCCGGACGCCGAGCCGCCCACCTCGAGCGCGTGGCCGGTGCTGCGCGCTCCCGCCAGCGCGGCGCTGTGCACGTCGTGCACCACGGCCTGGGCCACACCGTCCTGGATCAGCGGCAGCGGCCCCTTCGGCACGCCCTCGGCGTCGAAGGCCCGCGGCAGCGTTCGCGGGAACCGCGGCGAGTCCGACAGGTTGATCGACGGCGCGGCGACCCGCGTGCCCAGCCGGCCCTGGAGCGCGCCGCGGCCCTCCGCGTGGGCGAGGCCGTCGAAGGCCGTGATGGCGAGCATGTCGAGCAGCGGCCCGAGCGCGGCCGGCTCCATCACCACCGGATAGTCGCCCGGCTCCAGGCGCACCGGGTCGCCCTCCGCCATCGCCTTTCCGGCGGCGCGCTCGGCCAGCGCGGCGCCGTCGAGCTCCGCCATCGCGACGGCCGTGCGAGCCGCATAGCCGCTGCTCCCGGAGGGGGCGATGCAGATGACCTTCATGAAGGCGTCCGTCACGCGCTCCGAGGCCGCGGCGCCCGTGCTCGAGGCCACGGCCGTCTCGGTCTCGGCCGCGGTCCAGATGCCGTGCGCCTCGGCTCCGGCGCGGTCAGCCACCTCGAACGCGGCCACCAGCTGGGCGCCGCCGCCGGCCGCGTCGAGGCTCGCGGTCTCGGGGTCGTGCCCGGAGTGGGAGCGCGCCGGCATGGCGGGCGGGAAGCCGGGGTAGGGACCGCTGCCGACCGAGCGCGCCGCGGCCTCCGCGGCGTTCGCCGCCCTGCGGCCGCAGGCAGCCAATGCCTCGTCCGAGAGGTCGTTGGTCGAGGCGCGTCCGACGTGGCCGTCGCGCAGCACCGCCAGCTCCACGCCCATGTCGTCCACAGCCGTGGCCTGCGTCGGCCGCGATGCGGCGAAGCGCAGCATGAGCGAGTGCTCGCGCGTGGCCGCCGCGAAGCTGCCGTCGCCGGCGGGCGCCGCCTCGAGCGCCCGCGCCGCCAGCCCGGCAGCGCTCAAGCCACGCCCACTTCGACGTCCCGGAAGCGCGCGGGGGCGGAGCCGTGGGACACGCGCATCATCTGCCCGGGCTCGCCCTTCCCGCAGTCGGTCAGGGACGCGAGGCCCCACTCCGACGCCGAGCAAACGGCGTCGCAGCCGGCCCAGAAGCGCGGCGTGACGCCGGCGTAGGTCGGGTTGCGCAGGAGCCGGGTGCGAACGCCGTCCTCGATCTCCCAGGCGGCCTCGCCGGCGAACTGGAACTGGAGCCGCCGGGAGTCGATCGACCAGGAGCGGTTCGTCTCGATCAGCATGCCGCTCTCGGTGGCGGCGATCAGCTCCTCGAGCGTGCCCGCGTCGCCGGGCTCGAGGTTCACGTTGGTCATGCGGACGATCGGCTGGCGCTCGAAGCCGTCAGCTCGCATGCAGCCGCCGGAGCGGGGGAGGCCGGTCTCCGCGGCGGTCTCGCGGGAGCTCAGGAAGCCGCGCAAAACGCCCTCGCCCACGATCGGGGTGCGCTGGGCTTCGACGCCCTCGTCGTCCCAGCGGAAGCTGCCGAGGCCGCCCGGCGTGCCGGCGTCGGCGGTCACGTTCACGAGCTCCGAGCCCACCCGCAGCGAGCCGGGGGAGCGTGGTCCCGCGTAGCTGGTGCCCGCGTACGAGGCCTCGCGCCCGAGCACCCGGTCGAGCTCCACGGCGTGCCCGATCGACTCGTGCAGCTGCATGCCGAGCTGTTCGCCAGCCAGGATCAGCGTGGCACGGCCGGGCGGGCAGGCGGGGGCACGCAGCAGGGCGGCGGCCTCCTCGGCGATTCGCGGCGCCGCCGCGGCCAGGCCGAGGCGGGCGAAGTGCTCGTAGCCCGCCTGGGCCACAGAGCCAGAGTGCGAGCTCGGGAAGGAGCGAACCTGCGTCTCCCCGTTACGGACGGCCACGGCTGCGATGCCGCCGCCGCACTCGGTCAGGCGCTGCTCGCAGAGCGCGCCCTCCGTCGAAGCGAACACCTTCTCGGTGCGCCAGGCCCGGAAGCTCGCCCGCGCCACGGTCACGTCCGGCTCCTCGCCCAGCGCGTCGCAGGCGGCGGCGAGCACCGCGAGCTTCTCGTCGAGCGGCACCTCGAACGGGTCGCGCTCGACCGGGCTGTCGTAGCTACCGCGCGCCGGCGGCTCCGGCGCCAGCGCGCCGGCCAGGCCCGAGGGCTGCGAAGCGGCCACCTCGAGGGCGCGTGCCAGCGCCCGCTCGGCCTCGCCGCGATCGGAGCCGCGGACGCCCGCGAAGCCCCAGGCGCCGCCCACCCGCACGCGTACCCCGATCCCCTCCGACTCGGCCGAGTCGAGCCCGTCGAGCGAGCCGTTCCGGGTTGCGATCCGCTCCGAGCGAATTCGCACGTATCGGGCGTCCGCGTAGTCGGCATGTCCGGCGGCCGTATCCATCAGGTCTGTGAGCAAATCGTGCAGGGACGGGCAAAACTACTGTGTGGTCTGCACCCAAATCGGGTATTCCCCCCCACATGAGGATGCTTGGGCAGGGAGCATGTTCTTCCGATGACGAGCGCACGCGGGCCGACCTGACCGTGTCGGTTCCGGCATCGCCGGTGGCCGGCAGCGCGCTCCGCCGGGCCGTCCGCTCACTCGAGGTCTTCTTCGGGCCGGAGAAGGCAGAGGAGGTCGAGCTGCTCGTGACCGAGCTCGCCACCAACGGCATCAAGCACGCCTCCACTGCCGGGGTCAACCGCATCACCCTCGACGCCACGGTCGGTGACGCGGGGCTCCACGTGACGGTCAGCGACCGCGGCGAGGGCTTCACCCCCGTGGAGCGCTCGCCCTGGCGCTCCGAGCCCGGGGGCTGGGGGCTGATGCTGGTCGAGGGGATAGCCGACCGCTGGGGCGTGGAGAGCGAGCCGACCCGCGTCTGGTTCGAGCTCGCCGGCGACCACGATAGCCTGGCCGCCTGATCCCCATGGACACCGGCCGCCTCAAGAAGATCGACGTGTTCTCGTCCCTCGACGACGAGCATCTCGAGCACCTCGCGAACATCGCGGAGGAGACCGAGATCAGCTCGGGCGACAAGCTCACCAAGGCGGGGGCCCACTCCTACCAGCTGTTCGCGATCGAGTCCGGCGAGGTCGAGGTCAAGCGCGACGACGAGGTCGTGGCGACCCTCGGGGCGGGCGACGTCGTCGGGGAGGTCGGTGTGGTGGGCCGAGGCCTGCGGAACGCCGACGTCGTCGCGAAGGACGACGTCAAGGCGATCTTCTTCACTCAGGACCGGGTCAAGCAGATGCGGCGGGAGAACCCGGACGTCGCCGAGAAGCTCGACCAGATCGTCGAGGAGCGCGACCGCTAGGACCCCTCGGGGCCGGGGGCTCTTCCTCGGCCAGCTCGCGCAGGTTCCTGCGAGCGCGCCCGATCAGCAGCACCAGCATCACCCCGGCCACTGGCAGGCCGACCAGGTCGAGCGCGCCGAGGCCGGTGCCGAAGATCGTGAAGCTCAGCCCCGCGCCGAGCGCGAGCGCCGTGTTCAGGCAGATCAGCACCAGCCGCAGCTCGGTTGGGCCGAACAGCCCGTAGCCGATCGAGAAGCGGCCGAGCGCCTGGCTCTCCAGGTAGACGTTGATCGAGAGCACGAGGTAGGCCACCACCACGAGCGCGCCCACCGACAGCAGCATGTGCGGCGAGAGCCCCAGGCCGATGCCGATGGCCGCGGTCGAGACCGCGGCCACCAGGTGGTCGAGGTAGTAGCCGTAGCGCGGGCGCTGGATCTGCCGCACGCGGGCGAGCGTGCCGTCGAGCGAGTCGCCGAACCAGTGCACCACGAGCAGCGCGCTCGCCACCCAGAGCCAGGTGGGGCTCTGGTTGCTCAGCACGTAGGCGGCGCAGATTCCGACCGCGCTGGCCACGCCGAGTGCGGTCAGGTCGTCGGGGAGGACCCAGCGCGGAAGCCGGCGTGCGATTGCCGTCAGCGCTCGTTTCTCGGCGCGAGCCAGCAGGAAGTTGGGCTCACGCGCGGCGTCAGCCCCCGTCATTTCTGTTGTTGACCTCTGTTCGATAAGGTCACCGTAACACGCTGTCGACCGATGGTCAACAAGGAGGTAGACTGGTCCGATCGCACGCGCCGCCTACACCCGCCTGCCGGTCGACGAACGCCGTAGGCGCCTTCTGGAGCTCGGTGCGGAGCTGTTCGCGCGACATCCCTACGAGGAGCTCTCGATGCGCCGCATCGCGCGCGAGGCGGGCATCTCGAAGGCCCTGCTGTACCACTACTTCCCGAGCAAGCAGCGCTTCTTCGTGGCCACGCTCAGCCAGGCGGCCGAGGAGGTCACGCGCCGCACCGAGCCGGACCCGGAGCTGCCGCCCGCCGAGGCCCTGTCGGCCAGCCTCGACGCCTTCCTGGGTTGGGTGGAGGAGAACGCGCTCGCCTACGAGCGGCTGATCCGCGGCGCCGCCGGAACGCCGGAGGTCAGGGTGCTCGTGGACCAGGTGCGAGCCCGCACCTCACAGCGGATACTGGATGGGCTCGGCGCCGATGGACCGCACGCGCGGGCGGCCGTTGCAGGCTGGCTCTGGTTCCTGGACGGGGCGATACTCGACTGGCTCGAGCACCGCGACCTGACGCGCGACGAGCTGCGCGAGCTGCTGCTGCGCGCGTTGGCCGGCGCGCTCGGGCTCACAGCTCCCTGAGCGACTCGATGGACGGGCGGCGGAGCGTCCGAAGGGTGAGGGTCGTGGCGGCGGCCACGGCGGCCAGCGCCGTGCCGATCACCAGCAGCAGGTAGCCCCACGGCACGGCGAGCGTGTCGGGCGGGGGGTCGAACACGCCGGTGAGCACCTTCACCAGCATCAGCGCGAGGCCGGCGGCGGCGAGCGAGCCCACCACCAACCCTCCGCCCGCCACGAAGCTGGCCTCGGTCCATGCGAAGGCCCCGAGCTGGCGCGGCCGGGCGCCAAGCGCCCGGGCTATCGCGAACGTCGTGCGGCGCTCGGCGAGGCCGAGCCCGAGCACCAGCCCGGTGCTCGCAGCGGCCAGCACGAGCGCGAAGGCGAGCTCGACACGGGTGAGGCCGGAGAGCGAGACGGCGGTCAGGTTCGACCCGACCACCCGCCGGCTCGAGGCGATGTCGTCCACCCTCCCGCCGGTGCCGACCTGCCGTCGCACGTCCGCGGCCACCGCCGTGGAGGAGCGGCCGCTCGTCTGGATCAGGAAGTCGCCGACGGCGTTCGAGCCGGTCTGCTTTGCAACGTAGCCGGCGTTGGCCACGAGGAAGCTGTCGGTCGGAGCAGTCGGGAACTCCTTGGCCACGCCGACGTAGTGGAACTGGACCGTGCGGAAGTGCCCTGTCTTCGCATCCAGGAGGCGGAAGCGCAGCGGGTCGCCCGGCCGCAGCTGGAAGTCCTTGACCGTCTCGGCCGCGACCAGCACGCCGTCCGGGTGTTGGCGAAGGCGCTGCATCAGCTGGCCGGCGGAGCCGCCCATGAACCAGCCGTTCTGGAGCTTGCCCGCCTTGCCGATCGTCTCGGGCCGGACGCCGTAGAGGTCCTGCAGGTCGGGGCCGACGTATGCGAAGCGGTGCTGCAGCGGCTCGACGCTCTTCACGCCCGGCACGTGCTGCAGGCGTGCGGCGGCGGCTGGGCTGACAGCGGCGCCGGGCGACTCCGTCACGGTCACGTCGGCGCCGTTGGTCAGGCGCGCGTCGGCCTCGGCCTGCTGCTCGAACGTCGAGTTGAAGATCGCAGTGGAGCCCGCGAACGCGGAGGTCAGCGCGACCAGCGTCAGCGCCCTGGCGAGCAGACCGCGCTGGCGGCCCATTGTGGCGGCGACCGTCGGAGCCAGCTCGCCGCCCAGCGGGCGGGCCAGCCGGGTGACCGCGCCACGGCCGTTTCGCAGGAACCCCTCGCTCAAGCGGTAGGCGAGCAGGCCCCCGCCGACCCAGGCCAGGACCGGCCCGGCCAGCGCGTACCAGTTCACCGACACCTGCGGGACGCCCTCAGGAGCAAGCACGAGCTGGTAGCCGTTGCGGCTGGCCTGCCAGTACACGAGGCCGCCCGCGACGAGCGCGATGACGTCGAGCCAGAGCCGCTTCCAGAGCGGCTGGGCGCGGTCCCGGCCCACCGTGCGCCGGGCGCTCGCGACGGTCAACCGGCGAGCCTGGCGGCGGGCCGGGAGCACGATCGCCGCCGCGGCGATCGCCAGGCCGGCGAGAGCCGAGCCCACTGCCCATGTCACGGCCGACGCCGTGCCGGCGCCGAAGCTCGCTGCCCCGAATTCCAGCTTGCCGATCAGCAGCGCCGCGCCGAGGCCGAGCGCCGCGCCCGCGCCGCCTGCCAGCACCGCCTCGGCGACCGCCGTTCGCATGAGCTGGCCTCCGGTCGCCCCGCGGGTGCGGAGCAGGGCCTGGTCGCGCCGCCGCCGCTCCGCGCCGGCCGCGGCCAGCTCGGCGGTGATCAAGCCCGCCAGGATCGCCCCGGGAACCCCGAGGAACAGGAACAGGATCTGGGCGTAGAGCGCGTCCGAGCGCGCCTTGTCGAGCGTCGTGCCGAGGTTGTCGCCAACGAGGCCCGCGCCCGTCAGCCGCGTCTCGAGGTTCCGCGCGTGGCCGGACACGCGGTCGAACGCCGCGCTAGGGCTGCTCGGCAGGCGGTGGTCGAGCGCCACGTGCGCCTGCGTCCTCACCAGGTCGGGGCGGCGCGCAGCCAGCGGTCCTTCGACGCGCTTGAAGACGCTGCTCGGCATCAGCATCACGTTGTCGGGCGGCGCCTGCGCCTGGGCGCCCACCGGCGCGCCGACCTGCTGGAACAGCGAGTCGATAGCCGGAAGGTCGACGACGCCGTCGATTCTCACCGAAGCGGGGCGCATGCCTGCGCGGCCGACCATGACCTTGTCGCCGGGGCGGGCGTGCAGGTTGGCCGCGGTCTGCTGGTACAGCACGACGCCGTCGCCGCGGCCCGACAGGGTCCGGATCGAGCCGGGGAACTGACGCGCGTAGCCGGGGGCCAGGCCCAGCACGCGGCCCGGGCCGGTGCTCTGCACGCTCTTGCCTCCGGCCTGGAAGCCGGTCGTACGTGCGAACCCCACGGGCAGCGCCGTCTTCACGCCGGGGAAGCTCTTCGTCGTGGTGAGCAGCGCATGCGCGTCGGTTCCCGGCTGCGCCTCGACCTGCCAGTCCACCGGCACGCGGTTGATCGCGAGCCGGGTCATGCGGCTGTTCGTGGAGGCCAGGAAGGAGCCGATCGAGGCGAGCAGGGCCACGCCTACGGCGACGCCCAGCGCAGTCCCGACGAGCCGCCCGCGGCGGCGGGCCAGGAGGCCCCTCAGCCAGGTCAGCGTGACCATGCGGGGCTCCTCTCCGGGCCGCGCACGACGCGGCCGTCGTGCAGCTCCCAGCGCTCGGCGAGGCGATCCGCGATGGCGAGGTCGTGCGTGGCGACCACCAGCGCCGCGCCGGCGTGGTCGGCCGCTGCCATCAGCACGTCGACGACCTCGGCGCCGGTCACTCGGTCGAGCTGGCCGGTCGGCTCGTCAGCCAGCACCAGCCGCGGGCGCCCGGCCAGCGCGCGGGCGATCGCCGCCCGCTGCAGCTGGCCGCCGGAGATCTCCTCGGGCAACTTGTCGGCCAGGTCCTCGAGCCCCAGGACGCCGAGCGAACGGGCTCCCGCCACGCGGGCGTCTGCGTCGGTCTCGCCCGCCAGCACGAGCGGGAGCGCCACGTTCTCGAGCACGGTCAGCGGCGGCAACAGGCTCGCGCCCTGAAAGACCACGGCCACCGGGCCCGGGCGCAGCGCCTCGGGAGGCCCGAGCGCCGGCCAGCTGACCTCGCCGACGGTGGGGCTGTCCAGCCCGGCCATCAGGTGCAGCAGCGTCGACTTCCCCGAGCCGGACGGGCCCGTGAGGGCGATGCGCGCACCGGGCCAGACCTCGCCGTCCGTCTGCTGCAGCGCGACCACGGCGGCCGGGCCGCGGCCGTAGGTGCGCGCCGCGCGGCGCAGCAGCACGAGCGGTTCGGCGGACGCGTTCACGCCTCGACCCTTCCGTCCACGATGTGGTGCACCCTGTCCGCCGCGCCCTCGACCGCTTGGGCGTGCGTCGCCACGATGACGGCCGTGCCGTCGGCCGCCTGCTGTTGCAGCAGCTCGAGGATCTGGCCCGCGGTGTCCCCGTCCAGCTCGCCGGTCGGCTCGTCGCAGATCAGCACAGCGGGCTCGTTGGCGAGCGCGATCGCAAGCCCGGCGCGAGCGGTCTCGCCGCCGGAGAGCTGTGCGGCCCGGTGCGACGCGCGTGCGGCGATGCCGAGCCGCTCCAGCAGCGTGCGGCGCCATGCAGGGCCGCGGTCGGCGCCCGCCAGCCGCTGCGCCAGGGCCACGTTCTGGTCGACCGTCAGGTGCCCGACGAGGTTGTGCTGCTGGTAGAGCACCCCGATGTGCTTGGCGCGCAGCGCGGCGCGCTCCTCCTCGGGCCGGCGGCTGAGGCGCTGCCCGGCCACGCGCACGGTGCCGCCGTCCGGGTCGTCCAGGCCCGCGAGGCAGGCCAGGAGCGTGGACTTGCCCGACCCCGAGGGGCCCGTGACGGCCACGACCTCGCCCGCGCTCGCGGTCAGGCTGACGCCGCGCAGGGCGAGCGTCTCGTCGTCGCCGGCGTGGTAGAAGCGGTAGAGGCTGTCGGCCTCGAGCGCCTCGCTCACGCCGTCCACCTCAGCGAGTCGGTCACGATTCGCCACGGGTCCACGTTGTCGGCGCCCTTTGCGCCCGCCAGCGTGAGGACGGCCACGCGGCCCTTGTGGAAGAACTCGTAGCGCTCGAATGCCCGCGTGCGCGCCCGGCCGGTCACGGTGTCCTTCGGCCCGCGCGCCTCGTAGGTCACCCGGACCGCCGCGCCTGCCTTGCGGCGCACGACGCTCACCTTGCCACCCTTGAAGCCGGCCAGTGAGGCCAGCTGCTTCAACTCCGCCTTGCCGGTGGCCACGCTCGGGGCCGCGGACGCGCTCCGCTCGGTGAGCGTGATGCTGTTGAGCTTGTCCGTGAAGCTTGTCGCCGCTGCGCTCGCCCGGCGAGACCAGCCCTCCGGCACCTTCACGCTGTAGTGAAGGGCCGGCGCCCGGTAGGCGACGAAGGCCTGGTTGTCGGGTATGTCGCCCGCCGGGCTCACGTCCTGGGCCTTGGTCGTCGAGGCTCCGGAGGAGCCAGACGACCCGGAGGACCCGGAGGACGAGCCGCAGCCGGCCGCGGCCAGCGCGAGCGCCGCGGCGCCGGTGAGGAGAAACGCACGAGTTCGCATGCCGCCGAAGCTACGAAGCGGGGGGTAACGCTCCGCCCGCACGAAGGTCAACGGGAGGTCAATCCTCCTGCCGCAGGCCCGCCGCGGCACTACGGTCTGCGGTGATGGAAGTGCTCGTGATCGAGGACGACGACGCGATCGCCTCGGGCCTGGAGCGCATTCTCGGCCAGCAGGGCTTCGGAGTGCACCGGCTGGCGGGCGGCAGGGGGGCGGTGGCCGCTGTGCCTCCTTCGGTCGGGCTCGTGCTGCTGGACCTCGGCCTGCCGGACGCCGACGGGATACAGGTCTGCCGCGACCTGCGCCGGGCCCGTCCCGACCTGGCGATCGTGATCGTCACGGCCCGCGACCAGGAGATGGACGTGGTGGCGGGGCTCGACGCGGGCGCCGACGACTACCTCACCAAGCCCTTCCGCCTCGCCGAGCTCCTCGCGCGCGTGCGGGCGCATGGCCGGCGCGTCGAGGCGGCAGCCCAGCGCCCGAGCGGCCGGCTCGAGGTCGGCGGGCTCGTCGTGGACGTGGACGCGCGCCGCGCGTTCTCCGACGGCGACGAGCTGGAGCTCCGGCCCAAGGAGTTCGACCTGCTCGCTCTGCTCGTGGCGGAGTCGGGCCGCGCCGTCACGCGCGAGCGCCTCATGGCCGAGGTCTGGGACACGAACTGGTTCGGCTCGACCAAGACGCTCGACATGCACGTCTCTTCCCTGCGCGCGAAGCTGCCCGACGGCGCGATCGCGACGCTGCGCGGGGTCGGCTACCGGTTCGAGCTGCCGTGAGAAGGCGCATCCTCACCGCCATCCTGGCCGTGGCGCTCGGCGCGATCGTGCTTCTGGCGGTCCCGCTCGGCATCGCCGCCGGCCGGCTGTACAAGGACGAGGAGCTGAACCGGCTCGAGCGCTCGGCCACCGCCGCCTCGCGCGTCGTTGACGCCTCGGCGCGGCCGGGGGACCGGCCGGAGTTCGGCCCGTCGCCGGACCGGCTCGCCGCCTACGACCGGCTCGGGCTCCGGACCGGCGGCGCGGGCCCCGCGAAGGCCGACGCGATCGTGCGCCGCGCGCTCGAGACAGCGACGCTCGTCTCGCGCGGCGACGACGAGCGGCTGATCGCCGTCGTCCCGGTCACGGCCGGCGAGCGAGTGGTGGGGGCCGTGCGCGCGGAGCGCCCGGCGAGCGCGCTGAACCGCCGCGTGCGCCAGGCGCGGCTGCTGCTCGCGGGACTGGCGGTCCTGATCGCGCTGGCGGCCGCCGCCGCGGCGATCCTGCTGTCGCGCCGCCTGGCCCGTCCCGTCCACGATCTCGCGGAGTCGGCCGACCGTCTCGGCCAGGGCGACTTCACGATCCGGCCAGAGCGCCACGGGGTGGCCGAGCTCGACGCCCTTGCGGGTGCCCTCGAGACCACGGCCGGGCGCCTGGGCCGGCAGCTCGAGCGCGAGCGCTCCTTCAGCGCCGACGCCTCGCACCAGCTGCGCACCCCGCTCGCCGCGCTGCGGCTGGAGGTCGAGCAGCAGGAGATGGACGGCGGGGAGGGCCGGGAATACGCGCAGCGGGCGCTGGCCCAGGTCGACCGGCTCGAGGCCACGATCGCCACGCTGCTGGCGGTGGCCCGCGACGACCCCCGGCCGGCGTCGACCGTCCAGCCGGCGGCGCTGCTGGACGACCTCGGCGCTCGCTGGCACGGGCGCCTGGCCGAGCGCGGCCGGGTGCTGCGGCGGCGGGTCGACCCGGAGGCGCCCTCCGCCGCGACCTCGGAGGAGATCGCGCGCGAGATCCTCGACGTGCTGCTCGACAACGCGTGCAGCCACGGGGCGGGCGCGGTCTCCGTCAGCGCCCGTCCGGCGGCCGGCGCGCTGGCGATCGACGTCTCGGACGAGGGCGCGGGGGTCGGCGCCGCGGCGGAGGCGGTGTTCGAGCGGCGCGAGGGGCGCGGGACCGGAATCGGGCTGGCGCTGGCGCGGGCGCTCGCCGAGTCGGAGGGCGGTCGCCTCACGCTTTTCGAGGCCGGGCTGGGTCCGACCTTCACGCTGCTGCTGCCGGCGTCCTATGTCGACGGGTCGGCAAGCGGCTGATCGCCGAGCCCCAGCGGGGCGGCGTTCACGGCCAGGGGCGCTGACTCGGTCAGCCAGCGGGTGAGCTCCTCGGCCGGCACCGGGCGGTGCAGGAAGAAGCCCTGCGCCTCCTCGCAGCCCGTCTCGGCGAGGTACTCCAGGGCCATTTCCGTCTCGACGCCCTCGGCGACCACGCGAAGGCCGAGCCGCTGGGCGAGCTCCACCGTCGTCTGGACGATCACCGAGTCGGCCTCGCTCGACTCCATCCCGATGACGAAGGACTTGTCGATCTTCAGCTCGTCCACCGGCAGCCGCTTGAGCCAGGCGAGCGAGGAGGAGCCGGTGCCGAAGTCGTCGAGCGAGAGCCCCACCCCGATCTCACGGAGCTCGCCCAGCACCTCGATCATGCGCTCGGGGTCGGTCATCACGATGTTCTCCGTCACCTCGAGCTCGAGCGCGTCCGGTGCGACGTTCCACTTCTCGAGCAGCTCGCGTACGTCCCCGGGCAGCCGGCTGTCGAGCATGTTGGGCACCGACAGGTTCACTGCGATCTTCAGGTAGAGGTCCTGTGCACGCCAGTCGCGGTGCTGGCGCAGCGCGGTGTCGAGAACGAAGAGGCTGAGCGGCCGCATCAGAGAGGTCTGCTCGGCGAACGGGATGAACTCCATCGGCCCGAGCAGGCCGCGGCGGGGATGCTGCCAACGCGCTAGTGCCTCGACGCCGGTGACCTCGCGCGTGGCGAGGTCGACCTTCGGCTGGTAGTGGACCTCGAGCTGCCCTCCCTCTATGGCCGCGCGGAGGTCACCGAGCAGCCCCAGGCGGTCGCGGCTGTGCAGGTCGCGCTCGGCCGCGTACACCTCGTAGCCGGCACGGGAGGTCTTTGCCTGGTACATGGCGACGTCGGCACGCTGCACGAGCGCGTCCACGTCGGTGCCGTGCTCGGGGAAGCTCGCGATGCCGAAGCTCGCCTCCATGTGCATCGTGAGCCCCCGGATGGTGAAGGGCGCGTCGAGCAGGCCCTGGATGCGCTGCACGATCTCGGAGGAGCCCTCCGAGTCGAGGCCGGGCAGGATCACGGCGAACTCGTCGCCGCCCAGCCTCGCCAGGGTGTCCTCGGCGCGCAGCGCGTCGAGGATGCGCGGCCCGACCTGCTGCAGCAGCAGGTCGCCGGCCTGGTGGCCGAGTGTGTCGTTCAGCTCCTTGAAGCCGTCGAGATCGGCGACGAGCAGCGTGATCGGCGTCTTCGCCGAGCGCCCACGGCCGAGCTCGGCGTACAGCTGCTGGTAGAGGTAGCGCCGGTTCGAAAGTCCGGTGAGCTCGTCGGTCGTGGCCTGGCGGCGCGACTCCGAGAGGGCCCGGGCCTCCCTGTAGCTGAGTGCCAGGCGTGAAAGGGCGGCGACGATCGTCACCGCGGCCAGCACCAGCGCCGCGAGGTTGACGTCCTTCACGTTGCCGTAGATCAGCACGCCCAGCGAGGCGAGCGAGAAGAGCGAAGGCACAACCAGCACGGGCCAGGTCTGCAACGCGAACGTCACCGAGCGGGGGGCCGTCTGCCAGGCGGCCACGGCGAGCAGGACCATCCCGGCCGGCCAGATGGCGTCGAGCAGCTGTCCCTCGACGAAGGTGCCGTTGGCGACGCGGTACAGGTACATGGTGTCCGCCAGTCCCAGCAACGCCAGGCCTCCGCCGATTAGGAGCCAGTTGCGCCCGGGGCGCCAGGCGGTGAGCCCGTACACGCCCACCACCAGCGCGATGAGGAGCAGGTCGCCGAGCGGGTAGGCGAGGTTGGTCGCGACTACCGCCGTGCTCCCGCCGGTGTTAGCGACGACCGAGGGGACGACGAAGGCCGCGCCCACCGCCCCGACGGCCGACATCCCGATCAGCCCGTCGAGCCACATGCTCGGCCCGACGTCTCGTAGGTGGCGCCGCGCCAGCAGCATCAGGGATATGTACGCAGCCGGGTAGAAGGCCAGGTAGAGGGCATCCGAGATCGACGGGTAGGGCGGTGCCTGGAGGTGCTTTAAGAACAGGCTCCAGTAGACCGAGGCGACCCCCCAGGAGAGCATCCCGCCGGCGAGCACCGACCAGGCCAGCCGGTCCTCCTCGATCAGGACCGCGCGCGCCGCGCACATGCTGCCCGCTGCCAGGATCATTCCGCTGAAGACCCCGCTGTTGAAGAACGCGCGAAGCCCGATGCCTCCCACGCCCGTCAGGACATGGAGCAGATAGATGGCCCAGACGGCCGCCAGCGCCACGCCGCCGGCACGCACGAGGCGCGCTTTGGCGGGCCCGGTCTCGCCGGCGAGGGGCAGGGCGCTGGTTATCGGGGCTCTGACGCTCATGTTGACCGGGGTCGATCTAACGCCGCAGGCGCGCGCCGATGAACAGCAGCGCGTCGTAACCCGGCATGGTTGACGGGTCCTCACACGGGGTGGTGCTCAGCTCTACGTCCTCGAGCGTCAGGCCCGCCTGCTCGAGGTAGTCGAAGACGTTGTGCTCGTCGATCGAGAATGCCGGGAACGAACGCTGGCCGATGACGTAGCCCTCCGACTTGCACATGAACGAGAGCAACAGGGTGGCCTCCGGCCCGCCGAGGCGTCCCAGCTTGCGAAGGAAGTCGACGAGCTCGGCCTCGTCGTTGGTGGCCGACTCGGCGAAGAAGTGGCAGGAGACGACGTCGTATGCGCGCGTCCAGGAAGATGGCACGGGCTCGCGCCAGTCGAAGTTCGCGAGCTCCCAGCTCGAGGAGCGCAGCGACCGGCTTATCTGGTCGGGATCCGAGCCCACCTCCTCCTGCAGCCAGCGCAGGAGCGGCTGATAGTCGAACTGCTGGGGGTAGTTGCGCAACCACCCGTCCACCTCCCGCAGGTTCTTCCAGCCGATGTCGGTGAAGGTCACGTGGCGGAACGGCCGCTCACGGCGGGCCATCATCGCCATCAGCGAGTAGAGGCAGGGCCCGCCGGCAACCTCGATCACGGTGTCGGTCGGGACCGAGCGGTCGCGGAGGTAGCCGGTCACAGAGCGCATGAACGCGGCGTTCTCGTCGCCGACGTGGCTGTAGTACTTCTCGAGGTAGGTCCTCGCGGGGAACTCGAAGAAGACCGAATCGGTGGCTGCTGGTGGAGTGCTTGTGACCATCCAGGCAAAGATCGGCGCGCAGAGGGGGTAGCTTGAGCCGGATTCAGCCGTCGAGGCTGACCACCCTCACCGGCGAACGGCCATCCCACGTCCCTCGGAGCGCGCAACCGCGGGCGACCATCGCCTCGATGTGGGCCACCACCGCGGGTGTGAAGTGCTCCCCGGGCAGGATGTTCGCAACGCCCGGTGGGTACACGACGATCGACTCGGCCGAGATTCGCCCGACCGACGACTCGAGCGAGACCAGCTCGTGCCGGGCGAAGGTGGCTTCCCGGGGCGAGAGCGCGGATCCGCCGAGCGGAAGCGGCTCGGGCAGGTTCGGCGGCGGGGTGGCTCGATCGTCTTCCAGCAGGTCGAGAACGGCGCGCAGCTCGGCGGTGAGGCGCATTCCCTGCTCGAGGATCGGCTCCGCGATCCCGAAATGGGCGATCAGCACGCGCTCGGTCGCCAGCTCGACGTTCACGTTCCCGAGGCGATGGAGCGCGGCGGCAAGCACCAGCCCGTCGCGGGGCGCGCGACGCACGTCGATCGCGAGCCGCAGCGCGTCGAATCCGGCGACGCCGTGCCGACCCACGAGCCGCTCGCCAAGTACCTCGAGCCCGCAGGCGTCCTGGACATCCGCCTTCACGACGTCCAGCTCAACGAGCGCCGTGTCGAGCAGGTCCGCGGCGGAGCTTGCGGCGTGCTCGCGGGCGGCGTCCAGCGACGCGAGCAGGAGCGAGTTGGGGCTGGTGGAGCGAACGATGCCGAGTGCGCGGTCGAGCAGCTGCTCCGTGAGCTGGGGCCAATCGCGGTCGCCCAGGTGCAGCATGGCGGTCTGGGTGAGGCTCCCGATCAGCTTGTGCGTCCCGGAGATCACGAGGTCTGCGCCGGCTGCGAGAGCGTCCTTCGGCAGGCGCTCGTGGAAGCGGAAATGGGCGCCCCATGCCTCGTCGCACAGCAGCGGCACGCCGTGTTCGTGGCAGATCTCCGCCAGGCCTCGGACGTCGGCGGCCGCTCCGAAGTAGCTCGGCGACGCGACGATCGCGCCGACGGCGGAAGGGCATCGCTCGAAGGCGTCCCGCAGGGAGGCGGGGGTCACGCAGTGTGCGATTCCGAGCTCGGCGTCGACACCCGGAGCCACGAACGTGGGACGCAGCCCCGACAGGATCAGGCCGTGAATGGTGCTCGAGTGGACATTGCGCTGCACGAGCACTTCGCCGCCGGCGTGGGCGAGCGCCAGGCAGGCGGCGTGACTCCCCTCGGATGCGCCGTTGACCATGAACCAGGTGCGTCGAGCACCCCACGTCTCCGCGGCCAGGGCCTCGGCCCGCTGCAGAGGATTCGGCTCGACGCCGAGGTCCACGCCGAGCGTGGCTGCCGGGATGTCCAGGGCAAAGGCCTCCCCGAGCAGCGACGCGAGCGCGGGCGGAGCTCCAACTCCGCCCTTGTGGGCGGGCACGTGGTAGCGCCCGGTCCCGCCGCGGGCGTAGCGACGCAGGGCTTCGAGGTAGGGGGTCTGGCCCGCAACTGGAAGCGCGCCGACCTGGGCAGCGGTGTCGAGCGGCTCGATTGCCATCCGGGTATGGATCGGGTTCTTGCCCCGCAGACTTGACGCGAGCGGCGGCTAGTCGCCGCCGAAGATGCGCAGTCCCAGCACGCCGAGCACGACGAGGCCGATCGACACGAGGCGGCCCAACGCGGCCGATTCGCCGAGCAGGAGCATGCCAAACAGCGCCGTGCCCACGGCGCCGATGCCCGTCCAGGCGGCGTAGGCGGTGCCGATCGGGAGCTGCTTCACGGCCAGCGCCAGCCCGACGATGCTCCCTGCGCCCGCGACGAAAAAGCCGAGGCTTGGCAGCAACTTCGAGAACCCGTCGGACTGCTTCAGCAGCAGCGCCCAGACGATCTCGAGCAGCCCTGCGACCACGAGCAAGGGCCAAGCCACGCGAATATGCTCCCAGTCCCCCCGGATGGGGTGGTTCCGCGGAGCGAGGCTCTCAGCGGCGGACGCCGAAGTCGGTCGTGTACGTGCCGCCGCCGGCGCCGCCGCGCCTCGGGATGCCAGGCACCACGCCCAGGCCGATCTCGCGGAAGCCGCCGGTGAGGATGTTCGCCCGGTGCGGCGCGCTGTTCATCCAGGCTCGCATCATGCTGCGCGGGCTCGAGGTCGCGCCCATGCCGAAGCCGAGGTTCTCGCCGATGGTGAAGCCGTGCGTGCCGGAGAGATAGCCGGCGCTCAGGATCCGCCGGAGCATGCTCGAGCCGCTTGGCTCGACGTGGGCGAAGAAGTGCTGCTGGACCATCGAATGCGAGTGGCGCTCAGCTGCCCGGAGTAGCTTCTGGTTCCCACGCAGGGAACCCAGGCCGTGGGCCCGGCGCGTCGCGTTGAGCAAGCAGAGCAGGGCGCGGCGCGCGTTGCGTCGAGCGGCGCCCGAGCGTCCCACGCGCTTGTCCGCGTTCTTGCAGCCGTGTTTGCTGCGGGCGTCCGCGACCGGCGGGACGGGCAGGATCGGCGCCCCGCGGCCGGCGAGCGGGCTGCCGGGCACGATCGGCGGAAGCAGGGTTCTCGGCGGCTTTACGAGCGTGGGCTTGCCCACGACCAGTGGTCGCGGTCGCTGGCCCGGCTTCGTGGGAGTGACCGTCACGGTTTGGTAGAAGCTCGTCAGCGAGGACGAGCAGCCGCCCGAGTCGACCCGCACGAGCAGCTTCTGCCTTCCGCCCTTGCGGAAGCGGTGGGGGACGGCCAAGCGCGTCCGCACTCCCGGCCTGAACGCGCGCGGCAAGTTCCCTTCGGGGCCGGTGAGCCGGCATGCGCTGGTACCGAGCGCGTCACCGCCGCGGCCGAACTGGACGCTCAACCCGCTGACTGGCGCGCCGGTGTCGATCGCCTCGACCACGATCGAGGTGTCCCGACCGATCACGGCGGGCTTCGACAGCCGCACGTCCAGCGGCTGGAGCGCCGGGGCCGCGCCCGTGCCGGGCGCACACCGCGACCGCGTAATGCTGTCGTTGATCAGCGTCACCGCCCCATTGCGGGCCAAGAGCCTGCCGTCCACGGTTGCGCCGTCGTTCACGGAAATCGACGTCAGAGCCAGGATGTTGCCCTGGAACGCGCTTCTCGTTGCGAGCGTCGCGGAGCTGCCCACCTGCCAGAAGACGTTGCACGCCTGTGCCCCGTTGATGAGGCGGACGCTGCTATCGGCTGCTGTGACGAGCGTGGAGGCGACCTGGAAGATGAACACCGCGCCCGGGTCGCCCTGCCCGTCGAGCGTCAGGCGCCCGGTCAGCCCAAGTGAGGGGATCGACCCTGTCTTGTAGACCCCGGCAGCGAGTGTTCGCCCGCCGATGTCGGGCGGCGAGGTCAGCGAGAACGGCCGCGCCGCGGCGGCGTCGTACGCCGTCTTGAGGTCGGTGTTGGCCTGCTGGGCGACAGCATCGCCCACGTGGCGCGCCCCGTTGACCGTCCCGAGCGGCAACCCGACGACCGCTGTGCCCGGATGCAAGCCGACGTCGCCGTTGATCACCGTGGGGCCCGTGTTCGTGATCGTGCTCCCACCAAGGACCGAAAAGGCGTCGGCGGCTCCGAGGGAAATGGGCGGGGGCCCGGCCTGGACCGGGGCGGCCGCAGGCGCCGCGGTCGGGCTGAATCCGATCGTCGCGGCGGCGAGTCCAAGCAGCGCCGTGTGCGTGATCCGTCGAATCCATGTCGCGGATCCGATCGCCCGCGTTCCGCGCTTGTCCACTTGGTGACAAGGTGGACCAGGTACGTCCGTGTTGCCACAAACTAGACGAATGTCGCGTTCCCATGCGCCCAGGGAGACTCGAACTCCCACGGCCCAAATGGGCCACAAGGCCCTCAACCTTGCGCGTCTACCAATTCCGCCACAGGCGCCCGCAGCCCGGCGGAGTATAGAGCCGCCTCTGGGGCACTTGAAGTCGTCCGCAGGCCGCGCTAGCCTGCGAACACATGTTCGGAATACGCCTTGAACCCGGCTCTCTAGGAGAGGTCTGAATGGTCGAGCTGAACCTCACGAAGCGCCAGCAGGAGATCTTCGACTTCATCAAGAGCTACGGCTCGGAGCACGGCTACCCGCCGACCGTCCGCGACATCGGCAAGGCCATCGGGCTCACGTCGTCGTCCACCGTGCACGCCCACCTCGCGAACCTCGAGAAGGTCGGCCTGTTACGGCGCGACCCCAGCAAGCCGCGCGCCCTCGAGGTGCTCGTGGGCAAGGCGAAGGAGGTGGTGGCGCCGTCCGGCCTGCCGGTGGTCGGCCAGGTCGCCGCCGGCCAGCCCGTGCTCGCCGAGGAGAACATCGAGGAATACGTCAGCGTGCCCGAGATCGCCGGCGGTGGCGACGGCGAGTTCCTGCTGGAGGTGCGGGGCGACTCGATGGTCGACGCCGGCATCCTCGAGGGCGACCACGTGGTGGTGCGCCGCCAGGACACCGCCGCCGACGGCGAGATCGTGGTGGCGCTGGTCGGCGAGGAGGCCACGGTGAAGCGCTTCTTCCGCGAGAACGACCATGTGCGCCTGCAGCCGGAGAACGCGACGATGGAGCCAATCCGCAGCCGCGAGGTCAAGGTGCTCGGCAGGGTCGTCGGCCTGTGCAGGCAGGTTCCATGAGCGCCACGCTCACCACATCCATGGCGCCCTTCCTGCGGCCCGCCGCCGAGGGTTCGCCGCGGCCGCGCAGGCTCACGCTGGAGCAGCGGCTCGAGGGCTCGCTCGCGGAGTTGCGGGCCGGCGCGACCACCGACTGCCCCGTCTGCCGGGCGCCGATGCGGCCCGTGGCCGGCGGCGGCGGCGAGTGCACGGGTTGCGGCTCGCACCTGTCCTGACAGCTCGGGGCCTACCATTGGTACGGCTGGCTGAGCAGCCGCGGGGCCGGAGAGAAAACCGGCTTCGAGGAAAGTCCGGACACCGCAGGGCGGGGTGGTCGGGAGACCGACCCGGGGAAACCCGCGGGAAAGTGCCACAGAAACACACCGCCTAAGCGACGGGCCACACGTGAGCTCGTCGCCGGCAAGGTTGAAATGGTGCGGTAAGAGCGCACCGGCGGCGTGGCGACACGCCGGCCAGGCAAACCCCACCCGGTGCAAGGCCAAGCAGGGACGACGACGCTGCCCGCCGAGTCCCAGGTAGGCCGCACAGATGGATGG
>JBBQRG010000047.1:0-24134 GCA_038215095.1 Solirubrobacterales bacterium
GATGGGCTTGCGGTCCGCGATCGCCCTCGCGATCAGGACAGAGGCATCTGCCGAGTCGGCGGGGATGAACACGGTCCCGTCGGGATAGCGCCCGTGGCTGGCATCGTCGACAGCAATCCGACCGAGCAAGTCGAATGAGGCGTCGGTGCCAGGTGTGCGGGCTAGGTGTGCCATGACTCAATGATCGCTTCCCAATGGGTCTTCAGATGCGCGATCGCGACGGGAATCGCCTCGCTCGTGGGACCTGGATGGAACGCCTCAAGATCCTGTTTTCCGCTGCTGTCCACCCAGGACGGTAGTCCTTGATCGGCTCGGCTCAGGTTTTCGCGAAGGGCCGCTTCGAGAATCCAGGGACGTCCTGTCTTCCGACTGCAGAAAACAGCCTCCGACTCCCACAGCGCCCCTGGACCGCCCCTCTTCTTGGAGGGACGGTTCCCGGGGACGGCCTCGGTGGTGCTAGGCGTTGGCGAGGTCGCGCTCGGCCGCCTTGAGTACACCGGCGCGGTTCTTGTGTGCCCGCTCGTAAGAGCGCACGTCCTTTGCCCGCTCGTCGTCGCCCTCGCCGAGGACGGACTCGATGTCGGCGACGGATAGCTCGTCATAACCCGGCCACGGCTCGTCGCCGCGCAGGGATGTGACCTTGCCAAGGACCGTGGCCCGGTTCTCGTGCTTGCGCTCGTAGGAGTCGACCTTGGCCAACTCGATCTGGGAGAGGTCGCCAAGCTTGCCCGAGATCTCCTCGGCCGTGAGCTTGTCATAGCGAGCGATGGCGAGGTCCTCCTCGGAGGCCACCGCGCCCTTGACCTGGCCTTCGGCCTGGGCGACGCCCGGGACCTTGCGAGCTTGGCGCGCACCTTGCTTAGCGCGCGCGGTCGTGCTGCGAGCGGTTTCCTTGGCCGTTTCGCCTCCGGCGCGTGCCGCGTCGGCCGCGCCCGTCTTGGAAACGTCATAGGAGCCCTTGCCGTCAACTTCCGCCCCGACCACCGCGTCGGTGAGCCTGGGAATCTCCCCCAGTACACGGTCGAGCATCTCCTGCTCGTCGGAACGGATCGAGGCGGCCAGGTCGGCCGTCGTGGCGTCACCGACCGAGCGCGCGAGGCGCTCTAGCGCGGTGTAGGTCGCGATTTCGAGCGCCTCGGTGGCGCAGGCGTCCTTCGCGTTCTTGAGCACCTTCTCCTCCCCGCCGCTACCGCGGACGAGGTCAAGCGGGGTCTTGGCGAATGCCAGCACCTGCCCGAGCGCGCCCCCGGCCGCCCCGAGGCCTACCTGCAGGGGGTTCTTGCCATAGTCGAGATCTGTCAGCCGCTCCTGTACACGCTCGGCGTGGCCCTGCGTCTCCTTCAGGTGCTTCTCCAGCCCGGTGCGGTAAGAGCCCGCGGGGGTCATCGCGATCTGGGACTGCAGCACGCGAGTCAAGCCGATCTCGGTGGAATGGGCTTCGTTGAGGTACTGCACGATCTTCTGCTTGGACTGACTCATCGAGTCGGGCCTCCAGTTCATGGGCGTTTGCATTCGGGCCATCGCGCTGCTGCCGGTAAGTCAGGCGCGTTGCTGGTCTAGCGCTACTTGCGGTCGATGCGCGTGTCGGCCGCCTCGACTACGGTGACGCGGTCCTTGTGCTCGCGCTCGTAGGTGCGGACTTGGCGCGCTGTCTCGGCATCGCCAGTGGTCAACGCCCCGGTGATGGCCTCGACACCGGCCTCGTCGTAGCCCGGCCACGGCTCTTCGCCGGTGAGCTTTGCGATCTTGTCGATGATCGTCGCGCGGTTCTTGCGCTTGCGCTCGTAGGCGCCGATCGTTCGCAGCTCACGCTGGGAGAAACCCTTCAGCTTGCCCGCGATCTCCTCGACGCTCTGCTTGTCGTAGTCCTTGATCGGCAGATCCTGCTCAGTGGCCACGGCGCCAGTCAGGGCGCCCTCGGCCGCTGCCATGCCGGGCATCTTGCGGACTTTGTCAGCAATACTCATATAGGTCTCCTTCGGTCGGGTCAGATGGGGCTGGCGAGAATCCAGCCTGCGCTCGTGGCGGTTGCGGGCCTGGCCGGGACGGCTGAGCGTGTGCCGGCGTCGGGGGGATTTCGGTCTTCCCAGATCCCCTCGCCCTCTTCGGGGCCGACTTTCGATCCACGGGCGGCAGCGCGGATAGTGATATCTAAGCGCCGCCGCTCCTTACCTACCCGTTCCCACGGGGCGCAACCGACTACCGGTCGGCGACCGCCCCGACTCGTGTGGCCGACGCGGCCGTATTGAGGGCCTACTTGACGCCTGCCTCCCGGGAGGCAGGCAGGCCGGGCCGCATTGCATCCCGAAACACCACCTCGTCACAGAAGGATCGCCCGTTCCCCCTACCGTCGGCTGGATGACAACGAACCAACATGAGACAAATGACACGGAGTCCAGCTCGTCGCCGGCCAAGCTCGAAGGGCCCCCGGTGCAGCTGGGACACATGGAGCCCAACGGCATCTCGGCGAGCATGTACGGGCTCGTTGCGCTGGGGAATACAAGACGGCCGGAGGTCGCCAGCCAACTCCGCGGCAAGGTGGAGCTGCGCTTCCGAGAGGACTTCGCCCCCGTGCGCTTGGACTTCGCCGCCGACTGCGTGCTCGTCGAGGACGCTGACGAGCAGAACGGCTGGGACCCGGAGCTCGTGATCTCAGGGTCCCTGCCCGACATCGTCCAGCTGACCGCGGCTCCGCTCTTCGCCGGGGTGCCCAAGCTCACCCATCGCCGAGGTCGCGCTGCGCTCGCCAGCATGGCGGGCGGAAAGGTCAAGATCGAAGGCAGCGCCGTCCTGGCGCGGCGGCTTCTGAAGCTGCTCGAAATCTGACATTGGTCAAGACCGCGTCGTCGCGGCGCACCCGGGGCACCCCTCGGCTGCACCGCGTGCCTTTCGGGCGCGAGCCTTCTCGGGCGAGCCTCAGCGCACCTGCGCGACCTCGGGCGATCCACCACGGGCCCGTGCGCGTGCGGCGCGGACCGTCTGGGTGAGGGTCGCGACGTCGTAGGCGCCCTGGTGGCGCTTGCCGTTGATGAAGAAGCTGGGCGTGCCGGCCACCCCGCTCGCGTCGGCTGATGCCACGTCGGCAGCGACGCGCGGAGCGTGCTTGTGGCTGCGCAGATCGTCCCAGAGCCGCTCCATGTCGAGGCCGAGCCCCTCCGCGTAGTCGGCGACGTGGGCCGGCTGCAGCTCGCCCTGGTGCTCGAGCAGTATGTCGTGCATCTCCCAGAACGCGCCCTGCTCGGCCGCCGCCTCGGACGCCTCGGCAGCCATCTGAGCGTTCTCATGGACGTCGGTCAGCGGCAGGTGGCGCCACACGTAGCGCAACTCGTCGCCGAACGAGTCGAGCAGCTCGCGAATCACGACCTCGGCCTGGCCGCAGTAGGAGCACTGGTAGTCGCCGTACTCGACGAGGGTGACCGGCGCCGCCTCCGAGCCGCGCACGTGGTCGCGGTCGGGATCGACGTCGTCGGAGAGGTCGAGGAGGTCGTCCCTGGTGGCGGCTATCTGGCGAGCGCGGAGACCCGCGGGCAGCATCCTGATCGCCCGGAGCACGACCCACCCGGCCAGCGATGCCACCACAGCCGCGGCCAGCACGCCGAGCTTTGCCTCCTCGAGCGCCCGGCCCTGGAAGGCGATGCTCGAGATCAGCAGAGAAACGGTGAACCCGATGCCCGCGACGGTCGCTCCGCCGGCGAGCACGGGCCAGCTCAGCGCCCTGCGCATCCCGCCGAGCCGCGGCCGCGAGGCGAGCCAGCTGGCGCCGAGGATGCCGATTGGCTTGCCGAGCACGTACCCGAACAGGATGCCGAGGGTGATCGGCGACCTGACGGCGGCGGAGAGCAGCTCGCCATCCACCGCGATGCCGGCGTTGGCGAGGGCGAACAGCGGCACGATCAGGAAGCTCGTCCACGGGTGGAGACGGTGCTGGAGGCGCTCGTTGGGCGAGATCGCCGACACCACTCCGAGCTGGGCCGAGCGCGCGAGCTGGGCCGTCGGCTGCTCGCGGAAGGAGCGCGTCAGCTCGGTGACCCGCTCGAGGTCGGTACGCACGGGCGGGTAAGCGCTGGTGACCAGGCCGACCGCGAGCCCCGAGACCACCGGATCGATGCCCGACTCCAGGAGCGCGACCCACACCCCGACGCCGAGAAGCGCGGCGGCGGAGCGCCGCCATGTGACGGGCGCCCACCGCAGGGCGAGCAGCACGCCGAACAGACCGACCGCCGCGGCGAGCGCGACGACCGAGATCTGCTCCGTGTAGACCGTTGCGATCACCAGCAGCGCCACGAGGTCGTCGACGACGGCGACCGAGAGCATGGCGACCCGCAGGCGAGTGCCGCTGGGGGCCGCCAGCGCCAGCACGCCCAGCACGAATGCCGTGTCGGTCGACATGGCCGCCCCCCACCCGCTCGCGCCGTCACCTCCCGCGTTGAAGCCCAGGTAGATGAGCACCGGCACCACCAGGCCCCCCGCCGCTGCCGCCACCGGGAGCGTCAGGCGCCTCCGCTCGCGCAACTCCCCCATGTCGAGCTCGCGCTTGGCCTCGAGCCCGACGACCAGGAAGAAGAACGTCATCAGCCCCTCGTTGACCCAGTGGCGCAGGTCGAGCGAGATCGCCGAGTCGCCCAGGCGGATCGCGAGGTCGGTCGACCACAGCGACTCGTAGATCCCTGACCAGGGCGAGTTCGCCCACAGCAGCGCGGCGACCGTCGCGGCCAGCAGGGCGACGGCGCCGCCGGTCTCGTTGCTGAGGAAGTCGCGCAGCGGGGACGCGAGGTTGCGCGCCCAGGCCGTGCGGTCCCTGAAGGACGTCGCGGCCGCGGGGGCGGCGCTCAACCGGTCGGTCCGAACCGCTCGGTGGAGGTGAAGTTGCTCATGTCAGGCCCCTAGCGGCGACGGCGGAATGCGAGTCTGATGGTAAAGACCGAGTCGAGCACTCCTTCGCTGCCTATGCAATGCTGTGGCAGATGGCGAGCGACTTGACGTTGGGCGACGCGGCGCGGGCGATCGGGGTGAGCATCGACACGCTGCGGCGCTGGGATCGTGCCGGCAAGCTGCAGACCACGCGCGACGAGCGCAATCAGCGGCGCGTTCCCAGCAGCGAGGTGGAGCGGCTGACGGCGCATCCATCGCGCCATGCCGCCGGCGACGCGCTCTCGGCGCGCAACCGCTTCTCGGGGGTCGTGCGCTCGGTCGAGGTGGACGGGGTGATGGCGCTCGTGGAGATCGAAGCCGGTCCGCACCGGATCACGGCGGCGATCACCCGCGACGCCGTCGAGGAGCTGGGGTTGACCGAGGGCATGCGGGCGACGGCGACCGTGAAGGCGACGTCGGTGATGGTCGAAAGGGGCGATGGATGACGCTTCGACGGCTGCTCGGGGTGCTGCTGTCCGCGGCGGTGCTGACGGGGGCGGGATGCGGCAGCGACGACGGCGGGAGCGACGGCGCCTCCTCGGGTGCTTCGAAGCCGAAGCTCACGGTGTCGGCCGCGGCGTCGCTCAAGAAAGCGTTCACCGCCTATGGCACGGCGTTCCAGGACGCGTCGGCTCGGTTCTCGTTCGCCGGCTCTGACGAGTTGGCGGCGCAGATCCAGCAGGGCGTCAAGCCCGATGTCTACGCGGCGGCGAACACCAAGCTGCCCGAGCAGCTGTTCATGAAGGGCCTGGTCGAGAAGCCGACGGTGTTTGCCCGCAACCGGCTGGTGCTCACCGTCCCGGCGAGCAACGCGAAGGTCGGCTCGCTAGCGGACGTCGAGCGGCCGGGGGTCACGTTGGCAGTCGGCTCGAAGTCGGTGCCCGTCGGCTCTTACACGCGCACGGTGCTCGGGAAGCTGCCGGAGGGCGAGAGCAAGGCGATTCTCGCGAACGTGCGCTCGGAGGAGCCCGACGTGGCGGGCATCGTCGGCAAGCTCACCCAGGGCGCAGTCGACGCGGGCTTCGTCTACATCACTGACGTGACCGGTACTGAGGGAAAGCTCAAGGCGGTCGAGCTGCCCAAGGAGCTCCAGCCCTCGGTCGCTTACGGCGTCGCGGTGGTCAAGGGGGCCAAGCAGCCGCGCCAGGCGCAGGCGTTCATCGACGGCCTGCTCTCGGGGGCCGGGCGCCAGGCCCTCGATAAGGCTGGATTCGAGCCGCCGCCGCCGGGGTGAGGCACAGCGGCTGGTTCTCCTTCGTCGTGCTGGTGCCGATGCTCGCGGTCGTCCTATGCTTCTTGACGCTGCCTATCGTCGCGATCTTCGTTGACACGGGGCCGCTCGACCTGCTCTCGAGCCTTGGTGAGGACGGCGCGTTGGAGGCGCTGCGGCTCAGCCTGACCTGCAGCGCGATCGCGGTCGGCTTCATCGTGCTGTTCGGCACGCCCGCCGCCTACCTGCTGGCCAGGCGTCGCTTTCGCGGGCGCGCGGTGCTGGTGACGCTTGTGGAGCTGCCGCTGGTCCTGCCGCCGGCGGTCGCTGGGATCGGCCTGCTCGCCGCGCTGGGACCCAAAGGGGTGCTCGGCGGCCTGGTCGAGGACGCGGGCATCCGCCTCGTGCTCACCACAGCCGGCGTGATCCTGGCGCTGACCTTTGTCGCCGCCCCGTTCTACCTGCGCCAGGCGCAATCGGCGTTCGAGGCGCTCGATCGCACTTGGCTCGAAGCATCGCGCACGCTCGGCGCCTCCGAGGCGCGCACTTTCCTGCGCGTGGCGATCCCCACCGCAGGCCCCGGACTGATCTCGGGGCTGGCGCTCGCCTGGGGCCGTGCGCTGGGCGAGTTCGGCGCGACGCTCATGTTCGCCGGCTCGTTCCGCGGCATCACCCAGACGGTGCCGCTGGCCATCTACGAGCGCTTCTCCACCGACTTCACCGGTGCGCTGGCCCTCTCGGCCGTCCTTGTTGCCGTCTCCGCCGCGCTGTTGCTGTCGGTAAAGCTGCTCAGCGGCTCGGCGTGGCTCGGCAGTGCTGCGCGTTGAAGCCCAAGCGCGGCTCGGGGCATTCACGCTCGACGTCGCGCTCGAGACCGCCGCGGGGAGCTGCCTGGCGCTCGCCGGACCCTCGGGTGCGGGCAAGACCTCGGTGCTGCGCGTCGTCGCCGGGCTGGTGGCGCCCGAGAGGGGTCGCGTCAGCTGCGGCGACGAGCTCTGGCTCGACACCGCCACCGGCCTCGACGTGGCGCCCGAGCGGCGCCGGTGCGGCTACGTCTTCCAGGAGTACGCGCTATTCCCGCATCTGCGGGCGTGGCAGAACGTCGCCTACCCGATCCGTGGCCTGCCGCGCGGCGAGCGCCGTCGCCGCGCCCTCGAGTTGCTGGAGCGCTTCGGCGTCGCCGATCTCGCCGACGCGCGGCCGCGCACGCTCTCGGGCGGCGAGCGCCAGCGCGTCGCGGTCGCCCGCGCCCTGGCCCGCCGGCCGGCCGCGCTGCTCTTAGACGAGCCGCTCTCGGCGCTCGACGCCCGGACTCGGGCGTCAGCCGGGCGCGAGCTCGCCGCCGTGCTGCGCGAGACCGGCGTGCCGACGCTGCTGGTCACCCACGACTTCACTGAGGCCGCGCTGCTGGGCGACCGGGTCGGCGTGATCGACGGCGGGCGCGTCGTGCAGCAGGGCAGCGCCGCGGAGCTCGCCGCCTCCCCCGCCTCGTCGTTCGTGGCCGACTTCACCGGCGCCGTCGTGCTCACCGGCACGGCCCGACCAGACGCGGACGGGCTCACCCACGTCGCGCTCGACGGCGGCGGCAGCGTGGCCAGCACCGAGCCGGGCGATGGGCCGGTCGCGGTCAGCGTCTACCCGTGGGAAATCGCGCTGGCCCCGGCAGACACGCCGCGCAGCGGCTCCGCCCAAAACCACTTGCCCGTCGAAGTGATCTCGGTCACAGCGATCGGCAACCGCATCCGCGTCGGCCTGGCCGCCCCCCAACCGCTCAGCGCCGAGATCACCGACGCCTCCGCCGGCCAGCTCGCCCTCGAGCCTGGCTCCCGCGCCGTCGCCACCTGGAAGGCCACCGCCACCCGGCTGCTCAGCCGATGACATCCGCCCGAGGATCGACACCCCTACGGCGGCTGCGGAGGGCTTTCGGAGCCGTCAGTCGATTCGCGCCGGCAGCCCGAAGCGCTCGAAGGTGGTCACGATCCTCGATGGGTCGACCGGCTGCTCGACCCATCGCGCGTAGACCTCGCGCTCAGTGGCCTGGGTCGACCGCGCGACGAAGGCCGTGACGTCGCTGATCAGCCCGCCGCGGAGGGTCAGCACGTTGAGCGCGAAGGGAAGATGGCTGCGCTCGTCCTCGTCCCAGGCGTAGTAGGCAAGCGCCGGCTGACCGTTGGCGCGAGCGTGCACCACACGCCACCGCCAGGTCCCCGAGAGCGGCCAGCCGGCCAGGAAGGTCGCGATCTCCTCGCGGCCGCGGAACCAGCTGGCAAGCGGCGGCATGGCGAACGTCGCGTCCTCGGTCAGCATCGCCACGACGGCGTCGACGTCGTTGCGCTCCCACGCGTCGACGTAGCCGTTGACCATGTCGCGCAGCGCCTCGTCGCCGAGGGCGCGCAGCGTCGCCTGCTGGCTTTGCTCGGGCAGGCGCTCGTCGACCGACTTGCGCGCACGCTGCAAGCCGCTGTTCACCGAGGCCACAGTGGTCTCCAGCGTCTCTGCGACCTCCTTAGCCGAGAAGCCGAGCACCTCGCGCAGGATCAGCACGGCACGCTGGGTGGCCGGCAGGTGCTGGAGCGCCGCGATGAAGGCCAGCTCGACGCTCTCGCGCTGCTCGTAGCGCGCCTCTGGCCCGGCGAGGCCGTCCTCGAGGCCGAGGGTCTCGTCGGGGTAGGGCTCAACCCACACCGACTCGACGATGGGCTCGCCGGGACCGTCGTGGGGATCGGTGGCCGGGCCGTAGTCGACGGGGAGCACGCGCTTGGGCCGCCGCGCGATGTGGTTCAGGCAGGTGTTCGTAGCGATCGTATACAGCCAGGGGCGCAAGGCGCTGCGGCCCTCGAAGCGGGCCAGCCCGCGCCACGAGCGCAGCAGCACGTCCTGGAGGGCGTCCTGCGCGTCGTGCGTCGAGCCGAGCATCCGGTAGCAGTGGGCGTGCAGCTCGCCGCGGTAGGGCTCGAACAGGCGCCCGTAGGCGTCCTCGCTGCCGCCGCGCGCGGCTTCCAGCAGCTCGCGCTCCTGCGCTTCAGAGATCGTTGTGGAAGAGCTGGACATCGCCCTCCGATTAGTTCGGGGCCCCCGCCGGGTCTTACACGTAGGGATGATGCCAGCCTCGTCCAAACCGGTCGTCCACCTCGAGCTCCACTCCGGCGATCTCGAGCGCGCGCGGGCTTTCTACGCGCAGCTCTGCGGCTGGCCGCAGGAGCGGATCGACGCGAGCTCCAGCTCATACCTCGCGCTCGAGCTCGGCCGCGGGCTGGGCGGCGGTATCGTCGAGTGCCCCACCGAGCGCCCGCTGTGGCTGCCCTACGTGGAGGTCGACCGGATCGAGCAGGCCACCGACCGGGCCCGCTGGCTTGGCGCCTCGGTGATGCTCGAGCCGCGCGAGGGCCCCAGCGGCTGGCGCAGCGTGGTGGGCACGCCGGCCGCCGGCGAGATCGCTTTCTGGCAATCCAAGCGATGAGTTCGTCCGCCGGCCGCTGTCTCTACTCTCGAACCCGATGCCAGGAGACCGAGAAGTGACACCCGCCAACTCCACCGACCGTTCGCGCTGGATCGCGCTCTACGTGCTCTGCGCCGGCGTGCTGATGATCGTGCTCGACGTGACCGTCGTCAACGTGGCGCTGCCGTCGATCCAGACCGACCTCGGCTTCACCCAGTCGAGCCTCGCCTGGGTCGTCAACGCCTACCTGATCTCGTTCGGCGGCCTGTTGCTGCTGTCGGGGCGCTTCGGCGACATCCTCGGGCGCAAGCGGGTGTTCATGGCCGGCCTCGCGCTGTTCACGGTCGCTTCGATCCTCTGCGGGGCCGCTCAGAGCCAGGAGATGCTGGTGGCGGCGCGCTTCATCCAGGGCGTCGGCGGGGCGATGACCTCCGCGGTCGTGCTCGGCATGATCGTCACGATGTTCGACGAGCCGCGCGACAAGGCCAAGGCGATCGGCGTCTACGGCTTCGTGGCCTCCGCGGGCGGCACGGTCGGCCTGCTGGCCGGCGGCGTGCTCACCGAGCTGATCAACTGGCACTGGATCTTCTTCATCAACATTCCGATCGGGATCGTCACCGCGGTGCTGGCCTCGCGCCTCGTGCACCGCGACGAGGGCATCGGCTTCGGCGACGGCGCGGACGTGCTCGGCGCGGTGCTCATCACCAGCTCGCTGATGCTCGGCGTGTACACGATCGTCAAGCCGGCGGCCGACGACGGCTGGACCTCCGCGGGGGCTATCGGCTTCGGCGCCGCCTCGCTGGCGCTGCTGGCCGCCTTCATCCTGCGCGAGTCGCGCACGGCCAACCCGCTCATCCCGCTGCGGATCTTCCGCTCGCGCAACGTCGCGGGGGCCAACATCATCCAGGCGCTGCTCGTGGCCGGGATGTTCGGCATGTTCTTCATGGGCGCCCTGTACCTCCAGCGCGTGCTCGGCTACGACGCCCTCGAGATCGGCCTCGCGTTCCTGCCGGCCACGCTGATCATGGGCACGCTGTCGCTTCGCTACTCCGAGCGGCTGGTCACGCGCTTCGGCGCGCGCCAGGTGCTGATCCCCGGCATGGTGCTCGTGGCCGTCGCGCTCGCGCTGTTCACGCGCGTTCCGGTGGACGGCAACTACGTCCGCGACGTGCTGCCGGTGATGGTCCTCCTCGCGCTCGGCATCGGCGTCGGCTTCCCGGCGCTGATGACGCTCGCGATGTCGGGCGCCACCCAGGAGGACGCCGGCCTGGCCTCGGGGCTCGTGAACACCACCGCCCAGGTGGGCGGCGCGCTGGGCCTGGCCGTGCTGGCCACGCTCTCCACCACGCGCAGCGCCGACCTGCGCGACGCCGGCCACTCGGTGGCCTCGTCGCTCGTGGGCGGCTACCACCTCGCATTCGTGATCGGTGCCGCGCTCGTGGTGGCGGCCATCGTGGTGGGCGTCACCGTGCTTCAGCAGGAGCCGAAGCCGGATGCGTCCGGGGCGATGGCGCCGGGCGAGCCGGACGACGCCGAGTACTCCGAAGCGGCGTAGCTAGGCCTTGCGGCAGTTGGCCTGATAGACCGACGTGAAGCCGTTGTCGAAGCCGTTGCGCGCGGCGCGCAGGTAGAGCCTCCAGACGCGCGTGCGCTCGGCTCCGGCCACGCGCTCGGCCTCGCCGAGGCGCTCGTCGAGCCGCTGCGCCCAGGCGCGGAGGGTCTGCGCGTAGTCGGCCGCGAAGCCCTCCACGTGGTCGGTCACGAAGCCGGCGCGCTCGAGGGCCAGCAGCACCCGCGACAGGTGCAGCGGCTCGCCGTCGGGGAACACGTAGCGCTCGGAGAAGGCGGCGGCGGGCGGGTCGTTGTGGCGAAGGCGCGCGATCCCGTGGTTGAGCAGCCGCCCGCCAGGGCCGAGCAGCGCGGCCAGGCGCTCCGCGTAGACGTCGATCTGCTCGTCGCCCACGTGCTCGACCATGCCGATGCTCGCGATCGCGTCGAAGCGCTCGCCGGCGAGATCGCGGTAGTCACGCACCTCGATCCGCACGCGATCCGACACGCCCGCCTCCGACACCCGCCGCCGGGCCAGGGCGGCCTGAGGCTCTGACAGCGTGACGCCGGTGACCTCCACCCCGTGCCGCGCGGCGGCGTGGATCGCGAAGCTGCCCCTGCCGCAGCCCACGTCGAGCACGCGCTGCTCGGGCTCGAGCCCGAGCTTCGCGCAGATCAGCTCGAGCTTGGCCTCCTGCGCCTCCTCGAGCGTGGTGGCGCCCCGCGAGAAGATCGCGCAGCTGTAGGTCATCGACTCGTCGAGGAAGAGCGCGAAGAACTCGTTCGAGACGTCGTAGTGGTGGCGCACCGCGCGGGCGTCGCGCAGCTTGCTGTGGCGCCTGCCCTTCGGCCGCAGCTCGGCGCGCGGGGGACGCGGCGGGAGCGTAAGCCCGGCCGCACGCAGCGCCGCGAAGGCGAGCCGCGCGCGCGTGGGGCGGTCGAGCTCGGGCGGCTCCCAGCCCTGGAGGACCTCGATCACCCGGTCGATGTCGTCCACCTCGAGCAGCCCGGTGGCGTAGCCGCGGCCAAGCCCGAGCTGCCCGGGCGCCGACAGGGCCTGCGCCACCGCCTTGGGCGAGCGGACCGCGAACCTGGGGCCGCCGGGGGTCGTGGCGGGCACCTCGGCGCCGTCCCAGAACTCGACCGTGAACGGCCGTGATGGGAGCGCGCGCACGAGCTCCCGGCGCAGAGGTTCGGTGCTGGCAAATGGGATAGGTCGAGGTTACCCGTGACTGCTACGGTCAGATCACCGAGACGACGGCCGGTGCTTGCGACCGCGACCGCTGACAGCCGCCGGTACCGGAGCGCACGATCTCAACGACCAGCACCACCCACGCCCCCACGGCCGTCAAGCGGTCGGCGCCCGACGAGGTGGAGCCGGTGAGCAACGAGTCGCTCCACCGCACCATCACCGGGCTCGTCACGGTCCTCCCGTTCTTCGCGCTCGGGATCGCAGGCTGGCAGCTCTGGAACTCGGTGCTGCACTGGAACGACCTGGTGGTGTTCGCGATCGTCTACCTGCTCACCGGGCTCGGCGTGACCGTGGGCTTCCACCGCCACCTGACCCACAGGGCCTTCAAGACCAGTCGCGTGCTGCGCGGGGTACTGGCCGCGCTCGGATCCGCGGCGATCGAGGGCCCCGTGATCTCCTGGGTCGCCGACCACCGCAAGCACCACGTGTACTCGGACGACGAGGGTGACCCGCACAGCCCGCACGTGGGTCACGGCGGCGGCCTGCGCGGCACGCTCCGCGGCCTCGCCCACGCTCACATCGGGTGGCTCTTCCTGCACACCGAGCGCGGCTCGAAGAAGCGCTACGCGCCGGACCTCATCGACGACCCCGTGATCGCCTTCGTTGACCGAACGTTCTTCCTCTGGGTGGCGCTCGGCCTGGCCGTGCCGTTCGGCCTCGGCGTGGCCCTCGGCGGCACCGTGGTGGCCGGCCTCACCGGCCTCCTGTGGGGCGGCGGCGTGCGCGTCTTCCTGCTCCACCACGTGACCTACAGCGTCAACTCGCTCTGCCACGTGTTCGGACGCCAGGCGTTCTCCACGAGGGACGAGTCGCGCAACCTCAGCTGGCTGGCCCTGCCGACCCTCGGCGAGGCGTGGCACAACAACCACCACGCCTTTCCCACCTCGGCGGCACACGGACTGGGCCGGCTCCAGCTCGACCCGTCGGCGCTGGTCATTCAGCTGCTCGAGCGACTCGGCCTGATCTGGAACGTGGTCCGGATCAGCCCCGAGCGCCAGCAGGCACGCCGCGCCTAGCTAGTCCGCGGGCGCGGGCTGGCCGTCGAGCACGAACACCTCGATCGCGTAGTCCGGGTCGATGTGGTTCTGGCTCATGAAGGCGCTCACCTTGCGGTCGAGGTTTCGCTCGATGATCCCGACGAACTCGCTGCGCATCACCGTCTGGAAGTCGTGGCGCAGCTGCAGCACGCGCTCGCCACGGCCGGCGTCCACAAGCTTGCGCTCGCCCTTGGTGAGGGAGTCGGCCAGCAGGACCGTGACCAGGTTGTCGCCGATCGTGGTCTTGGCCTTGGTGGGCCCGCGCCCCGTGTACTCGTGCAGGAGCTGAACCGCCTCCGTGGAGATCGTGGCGGCCGCCGTGCGGCTGTCCTGCTGCTGTTCCATTTAAGCCTCTCGGCCGCTTCCTCGGCGGGTGTGTGCACCACGAAGTGGGAGAGGAAGCGTTGGAATCCCGCCAGCAGCGTTGCGCTACCAGGGTACTCCGTTCTGCCAGCCTCCAGACAGATGCGAGAAGCGTGGAGCCGGCACCGGAAAGCGATCAGCATCGCGGGCTCGCTCGTGGCGGTGGCAATCCTCGCGGCGATCCTCGCCGGCCGGCGGCACGAGTTCGAGATCGCGCTCTCGAGCGCGTCGATCTGGGTCCTGCTGGCCGCCGCGGCGCTTCAGCTGGTGGCGCTGCTGGCACGGAGCGAGGCCTGGCACGTCTGCATCGGCGCGGCCGGGGGAACGGTGGACCGCCGGATCCTCTATCGCGCGTCGAGCATGGGCTACGTGGGCAGCCTGCTCAACGCCCAGGTCGGCACGGCCGCGCGAATAGCGGCGCTGCGGCGCTCGTCCCCAGCGGACAGTCCCGGCGTGTCCACGCTGATCGCGGCGGAGTTTCCGATCCTCGCCGTCGAGGCCACGCTTGCGGCGCTCACGTCGTTCACGCTCGTGGCGCCGCTCGGACTGCCGTGGTGGCTCCCGATTATCTGCCTCGCCGTCGTGGGCGGGTTGAGCGCCGGGCTGCGCCGGCTGGCCCTCCGCGAGGGCCGGCTGCTGTGGGGCGGGCTCGCGGTGCTCCGGAGCCTGCGCGGCGGGCGCCGGCTGATCGCGTTCGTGCTGGTGGCCGTGCTGGCCCAGATATCGCGCAACTGGCTGCTGCTCCGGGCCGTGGGCGTGGACGCGTCATTCCTCGACGCGATCGCCGTGCTGATCGCGATGTCGGCCCTGGCACAGCTGCCGATCGGGCCAAGCACCGGCGCGGCGGCGGCGGTGCTCATCCTGGGCCGCAACGGCGTGGCGGCGGTGGCGGCGGCGGGGTTGCTCTCCACGGCCACCGGCACCGTGGGCGGGCTCACGTTCGCCGCCTGGGCCGGCGCCGACCGGCTCTGGACCGGGCGCCGCTCAGAGGATCAGCTTGCGCTCCATGAAGCGGATGGCGAGCCGCCACGACACCAGGGCGAACCCCGCGAGGAAGGCCAGGTGCCCGATGTCCGCCCAGCCCTGGAAGCCGAAGACCGCGTGACGCACTAGCTGGACGCAGTGGAACAGCGGGTTGAAGTTGCCGAGCACCTGCGCCCACTGCGGCAGCTTGTCGAGCGGGAAGAAGGTGCCCGCCACGAGGAACATCGGCGTGAGCAGCCCGCTCTGCCAGTAGGAGAAGCTCTCGATCGCCTTGGCCTTGGCGGCGATGAAGATCCCGAAGCAGGCCCAGCCGAGGCCGGCCAGCGCCGCGATCGGGGGCACCAGCAGCATCCCCCAGCTCGGGTCGAGCCCGAACGCCACGGCCACGAGCATCGGCACGCAGCCGTAGACGCCGGTGCGGGCCGCGATCCACAGAGCCTCTGCGGTAACGAGCTCCTCGGTGTCCACCGGCGCCGCCAGGATCGCGTCGTAGGTGTGCTGGAACTGGTACTTGACGAAGGTCGAGTACATGGCCGGGAACGCGCCCGAGAACAGCACTGTGGTGGCCACGATCCCGGTGCCCACGAAGTCGATGTAGTCGTAGCCGGCCACCTTGCTCACGAGCGACCCGAAGCCGAAGCCGAACGCCAGCAGGTAGATCGTGGGGTCGACCGTCGAGGAGAACGTGGACGAGCGCCAGAACGACGAGTAGTTCACGAGCTCGCGCACCATCACGCCCTGGAGCGCGGGCAGCTCGAGCCGGCGCAGCTGGCGGGGGCGGGCCATCAGGAGATCTCCTCGCCGGTCAGGAGCACGAACACGTCCTCGAGGTTGGTGACCCTCCGTTCGCCGTCGAGGTCGGCGGCGCCGTTGCCGTGCAGAACCGCCACCGAGGTGCCAGTGCGGCGCGTGCGCCAGCCGCGCGCGTTGGCGTCCGCCTCCACCTCGGTGAGCCGCGCCGGCGGCCCGTAGACCTCGACCGCCTCGGGCCCCGCGTGTTCGCGGATCAGGTCGTGCGGCGCCCCCACGGCCACGGCCTTGCCATGCGACATGATCGTCACCGTGTCGCAGAGGCGCTCGGCCTCCTCGATGTAGTGCGTGCTCATCAGGATCGAGACACCCTCGGAGCGCAGCCGGTCGATCAGCGCCCACAGCTCCTGGCGCACCTGCGGGTCGAGTCCCACGGTGGGCTCGTCGAGCAGCACGAGCCGCGGCCTGTGCAGCAGAGCGCGAGCGATCAGGAGGCGACGGCGCATGCCGCCGCTCAGCTCGTCGACCTTGGCCTTGCGGCGGGGGCCGAGGTTGGCCATCGTCAGCGCCCGCTCGATCGCCTCCTTGCGCTCGCGCGCGGGCACCCGGTAGAGGTGGGCGAACACCAGCAGGTTCTGCTCCACGGTTAGCGACACGTCGAGGTTGTCGAGCTGGGGCACCACGCCCATCTCGGCGCGTGCCTGCTTGGAATCCCCGGGCAGCGCGTAGCCGAGCACCTCGAGCTCCCCCTCGTCGGGGATCACCTGGGCGGTGAGCGCCTTCATCGTGGTCGACTTGCCGGCGCCGTTGGGGCCGAGCAGGCCGACGCACGCCCCGTACGGGACATCCAGGTCGAGCCCGTCGACGGCCGTGATCGTGCCGAACCGCTTGACGAACCCGCGGAGAGTGATCGCGGACTCCATCGTCACGACACTAGACCGTCGATCAGGCCTGGATTCATCGGTCGAATTGTGCGAACGTATGTTCGTGTCGAGGCAGGCCACGATCATCCACGCCGACCTCGACGCCTTCTACGCCTCGGTCGAGCAGCGCGACCACCCGCGGCTGCGCGGACGCCCCGTGATCGTCGGGCCGGGCGTGGTGCTCGCCGCGAGCTACGAGGCGCGGGCCTACGGCGTGCGCTCGGCGATGGGAGCCGGCCGCGCGAGGCGACTCTGCCCCAAAGCGGTGGTGGTCGAGGCGCGCTGGTCGGCCTACGTCGAGGCGAGCAGGGCGGTGTTCGCGATCTTCGAGCAGACGGCGCCGCTGGTGGAGAAGCTGTCGATCGACGAGGCGTTCCTCGACGTGCGCGGCCTCGAGCACATCTCCGGCTCGCCGCGGGAGATCGCCGTCAGGCTGCGCAGCACCGTGCGCGAGCGAGTGGGCCTCCCGATCACCGTCGGGCTGGCGCGCACCAAGTTCCTGGCCAAGGTCGCAAGCGGCGTGGGCAAGCCCGACGGCCTGCTGGTGGTGCCTCCCGACGCGGAGCTGGCGTTCCTACATCCGCTTCCGGTAGAGCGGCTGTGGGGCGTCGGCCCCGCCACCGCGGCCAAGCTCCACGCCCGCGGGCTCCGAACCGTGGCCGATGTGGCGCGGCTGGCCGAGGCCGCGCTCGTGTCGATGCTCGGGCGTGCGGCCGGGCGCAAACTGCACGCGCTCGCCCACAACCGCGATCCGCGCCCGGTGCGGGCGGGCCGGGGGCGGCGCTCGTTCGGCTCGCAGAGCGCGCTTGGGCGCTCGTCCACGACCCCGGAGCGCATCGACAGCTTGCTGGCCGGCCTGGTGGACCGCGTGTGCCGGCGGATGCGCGCGGCTCAGCGCGCCGGGCGCACCGTGGTGCTGCGGCTGCGCTTTGCCGACTTCTCGCGGGTCACCCGCTCCCACACGCTGCCATACGCAACGGCCGAGACGCAGCTGATCCTCACCACGGCCAGGCGGCTGCTGGCGGCGGCCACGCCCACCATCGACCGCCGCGGCATCACGCTCGTGGGCGTGGCCGTGACCGGCCTGGACGACGGCGGCGGCCAGCTCACCCTCGCCCTCGACGGGCCGGACACGAGCGCCCGCGACGCGGCACTCGACGAGGTGCGGCGTCGCTACGGCCCGGCGGCGGTCACGCGGGCCGCGCTCGTCGGGGCCCAGCCGCGCGAATCCTTTCGCTGAACAGCTTGGGGTCGAGCCCGAGGGCGCCGTGGAGCGCGATGGACACGAGCAGATACTCGTGCGCACCGAGGCGGTACAGCGTGGTCACGTCGCCCGCCATCAGCGCCGCGCGCTCCTCGTCGGTGAGCTCGAGCTCGTCCAGCGCCGCCTCGGGGTCGGCGCGGAGCAGCTCGCGGAAGGCGGGGTCGTGCACCACGCGGCGGCCCACCGAGTTGACCCCGTAGGTGCTCATCCCCCCTCCCCCAGCAGCCAAGTGCCGTACGCGTGGCCGAAATAGGGCTGCGGCTCGAGGAAGTCGGGCCGCGCGTCGCCGATCGCTCCGAGCATCGCCAGGAGACAGAGCAGCTCGCCGGCCACGTTGCCCACCGACGCGAGCTTCTCGGCTGTCGCCTCCTCCACCAGCCGGGTGACCTCTCCGGCTCGCAGCCGCTCCACCACATGGTCCATCCAGGCTGGGTCCGGAGCGCCCCAGAGCTCCCCCTCGCTCACGCGCGGGCCGCCGACCTCGAGGTTGATGCTGCCGGTGGCCATGACCGCCACGCGGAGGTCCTCCGGGTAGGCGCGCACGATCTGGCCCACCGCCCTGCCGAGCGCGTGCGCCCGCCCCGCCGTGGGGAGCGGTGGCACGAGCCCGTTGACGAACACCGGCACGAGCGGCACTTCGTGATCCGGGGTGAGGAAGTGCAGCGGCACCATGATCGAGTGGTCGACCTCGAGGCTCTGCACGAGCGCGAGGTCGAAGCCAGCGTCCACTCCGCGCTCGTGGATCGCCTCGCCCAGGCCGCGGTGCGACGGCACCACCCGCCGCTCGAGGCCCGGCGAGTGGTCATTCGGGCCGCCGAAGCGGTTCACCGCCGCGACGGCGAAGGTCGGCAGGTTGTCGAGGAAGAACGTGTTGAGGTGATCACAGTCGAACGCCACGATCACGTCCGGGCGCAGCTCCTCGAGCTGCCCGCGGACCGCGGCGAAGCAGCGGGCATCCGCCGATTCGGGCTCAGCCGCCAGCTTGACCGTGAAGTACGGCGTGTGCGGCACGAGCACGCCGCCCACGACCCGCGCGCGATCGCTCACCGGCTCAGAAGAAGGGGTCGAGTGGGTTGAGCGGGAGGCCGAAGGCCATCCGGCCGTAGTTCTCGGCGGCTGCGTTGAAGTTGCAGAACACGTGGCCGGAGATCGCCTGCACGTCGCGCCAGCCGCGCTGGATCGGGCTCTCGTCGCGCAGCGCGCTCGCCCCGGCCATTCGCATGAGCCCGCTCACGGCGGTGGCGGCGAGCCGCGTGGCGTAGGTCAGGTCGCGCCGGTTGCGCACGCGGTGCTCGAGCGTGATCTCCTCGGGCGACTCCGCCTGGGCCACGCAGCGGCGCACCAGCATCTCCGCGCAGTCCACCTGCGCCGCGGCCTCGGCCAGCGTGAGCTGCATCGGGAGCGCGGCCGATACCTGCTCCCGGGTGTATGAGTGCGCCTTGCCGCGGGCACGCTCGCCCCATTCCTCCAGCACGCCGCGGGCGATGCCGATGGCGGGCCCGGCCATCGCGTGGCCGCCCCAGGACATGAACGGAGCCGAGTACATCGGAGCCGGGTTCACGGCGGCGCCCGGGGAGCGGCCCTCACGAACCGTCTCCATCACGAGCGTGCGGTGCTCGGGCACGAAGACGTCGTCCACCACCACGTTGTCGGAGCCCGAGCCGCGAAGCCCCGCGCTGTACCAGGTGTCCACGATCGTCACCTCGCTCGTGGGCACCAGGAACAGCCGGAACTCAGGATGGTCCCCGCCGGGCACCACACCGCCGAGCATGATCCAACCGCAGTGCTCCACCCCGCTGGCCCACGACCAGTCGCCGCTGAGCCGCCAGCCGGCCTCCGCGGACTCGACCGCCCCCACGGGCACGAACGAGGTGGCGATGCGCTCGTCCGGGCCGTGCTCGCCCCAGACCTCCCTCTGTGCCTCGTCCGCGAAGTGGGCGAGCAGGAACGCGTGGTCGATCAGGAACGAACCGACCCAGGCCATCGACCCGTAGGCGCGCCCGAGCTCGATCGCGACGTCCACGTGCGCGGCCAACCCGAGCTCGGTGCCGCCCCAGCGCCGCGGCACCTGGCCGCGCACGAGTCCGGCGGCGGTGAACGCCTCCACCATCTCGGCGGGAAGGTGCCGGTCGTCCTCGGCCGCGCGCGCCAGCCGGCGCAGCAGCGGCGCTAGTGAGCGGGCGCGCTCCACCGCCTCGTGACGCGATTCGGGCGGAGCTGTGTCGGAGGCCACCGGCATGGGCGGCGGCATTGTGTCAATCCGCCGCAACGGCGGCCCGCGCGGGTGGCCGCGGCCGGGCCGCGGCCTCGGCGAGCCGCTCCACGTAGTCGCCCACCGGCTCACCCACGGCGGGCTGGGTGCTCAGCACCTCGACCGTCCGCCGTACCCACTCCTCCCATGCCGGCCGCTGCCCCTCCTCGAGGCGGCCGTGGCGTTCCGCCAGGTCGAGGATCGCCGCCGCTGCGTCGTTGCCCAGGTCCACCGCCTTGAGCCGCTGCGGCCCGTCGTAGACACCGAGGTCGACGGTGCCCACGCGCCGCCCCGTGGCGGTCAGCAGCAGGTTGAGATACGTCTCGGCCCCCCAGCGCGGGGGTAGCCGGCGGATGCCGATCGCCGTGTCGAGGATCCGGAAGCCGCTGAACGGCGTCTTGGGTGCGATGTGCGCGGCGTCCGGGAACAGGTCCGCCACCAGCGGCCAATAGATCCCCGACTGGGCCCCCGAAAAGGGCTTGGCCGGCCAGTCGAACTCGCCGACCACCATGTCCGCTCCGTCGGCCTCGATGGCGTCGCGCAGCACGAGCGGAATGTTCGAGCTCGACTCCGCTATGTCGGCGTCGACGAAGCAGACATGGCCGCCCCGGCAGCGCTCGAGCACAGCGCTCATCGCCTGGCCCTTGCCGAGCGGCGCCGGCATCACCTCCACGCCGAGCGAGCGCGCCATGGCCGCTGAGCCGTCGCTCGACGCGCTGTCCACCACCCAGACCCGGTCGCCCGGGCGCACGGCGTCGAGCGCCTGACCGACGGCCGTGGCGAGGAGCGACTCCTCATTGTGCGCCATGACGGCGAACGTGACCAGGGCGGGTACGAAAGCAGGCCTACTGTTCGCGGTCAGCGCCGCTTGCGCTTGCCCGCCTTGCGCTCCACCCCGGCCAGGCGCAGATAGCCCTCGAGCGCCCGGCGGTTGCGAAGGAGGCCGCGCGAGACCACCGCGATGTAGCGCACCCGGCCGCCGCGCACGCCGATCAGGCGCGGGCTGCCCGGGCTCGCCTGGAACAGCCCTCGGGCGATCCTGCGCCGGCGTGGGTAGGCCGAGCGAAGTGCCGCCGCCCGGCGGCCGGGGCGCACCCGGCGGTTGCCGTGACGGGCGGACGTGGTGGCCACTAGCGCCACTCGCCCACGACGGGTGAAGGCGGCTCGCACGCTGCCGCTGCTGTACCTCACGCACCAGCGCCAGGAGCGCTTGGTGCGGGTGGTCGGGCCTTGCGGACCGCGCAGCCGCCGCGCGAGACGCCGCCTGCTGAGACCGATCCTCACCCGCCCGATGTTGCGCGGGCCAATCGGAGAGTGGCGCGAGATGCAGCCGAAGGCTTGCGAGCGCACGCTGGCGAGTGGCCGGCCGCCGTAGACGACCTTGCCATTGGCGTCCTGATAGGTCTGCCACGTCTGGGTCTTCACCCTGTCCTGGCTCGGCTTCGAGAAGTCGCAGACGCCCCGAGGGAAGACCCTCTGCAGCTGGGCCCACTGGTCGTCGCTGAACGAGAGCGACCCGTAATCCGAGCGGCTCAGCGGCTTGGTGTTGCAGCGCAGCGTGTCGTGGGTGGGCGGCATGCCGCCCTCGATCTCCGGGTCCGAATACGCCTGGACGGTGGCGTCGCAGCTGCTCGCCGGCTGGTCGTGGCCGGCGCCATCGGTGCAGCGGTCTGCGAGCGACTTGGGCTTGTCCTGGATGATCTTGCGGGCCAGGGGTACACCGCGCGTGTCCTTCTCCACCGCGGCGAGCCAGCCGTCCATGGCGAGGATCGAGGCGTCCGTGTAGGTGGCGTCGCCGAGGAGCGGGACCTGTCCTCGCCAGAGCACCTGGTTGGCAGTCGTGCCGTGCTCGCGCTGCAGGCGCGCACGCATGATGTTGGTGCGGTAGACGTCGTGGAAGGCGCCCGGGTCGGGGCCGCGCAGGTCGATGATCGCCACCTGGTCGAGGTTCTCGGCCGTGTTCACCGCGCCGCTTCGGTACACCCGCTCGAGCGCCGGGCGGTCGGCATCCATGCGCTCGGGCACCGGGTCGTAATCCATGTTGAACGACCCGATCTTCTGGTTGATGTCGGTGAACTGGGCCGGGGAGATCTTGCCCGCGAGCAGGGCCTTGAGCCCGTACTGGAAGCCGACGTTGCCAACCGGCCTGCCTGCGAAGCCGTCTTGGGGGCGCTTGCCGAAGATGTTGACCATGTAGTCCTGGAGCGTGCAGCGCACGCCGTGGGGGTTGGTGTGCTCGTCGTAGACCTGGTCCTGCGGCACGCCGGGGCAGGAGCGGGTGGGCTCGCCACTCGAGGGGATCGCCGTGGTGAACGTGACCGCGTTCGCGGGGTTGGGGTGACCCTCCACCGCGGCGATCGCGTCGGGGGTCCAGACCACCCCCGGTGCCCAGCCGGCCGGGTTCTCGTAGTAGCGGCGCAGGAGCTGGTAGTTCACGTACTGCATCGCCGACGACCAGGCGTCGGGGAAGCTGCATGCTGGAGTGAGGCCCTGGTAGAGGCCCGGATAGGCGTTCGCCACCTGCTGCTGCACCAGCGAGCCACCCGAGCAGCCGCTGCCGATCGTGTAGCGCAGCGTGCCGTAGGAGTCGATCAGGTGCTCCTTGGCCATGATCAGCGACTCGGCCTCGGTGGCGATGTTGCAGTTGTGGCCGGCGTTGTCGAGCGCGTGCGACATCGTGGCGAAGCCCTTGGCGAGCGCGGTCTCGTTGAGCACGTCGGGGGCGTCGGCCTGCTGGTAGCCGGTGTCGCAGCTGAAGCCGTGAAAGATCACCAGCTTGTGGTTGAACCCGTCCTGGGGCGTGACGGGCGACCATGGCTTCTTGGGGTCGTAGAGCACTGCGATCCGGTACTGGTCACGGTCGATCGTGCCGGTCTCCTGGCGCACGATGAACGGCACCCTCTTACCCTGGTCCGTGGTGGCCGTTGCCACGTCCGAAGGCGGGTTCCGTGGGTCGTAGGACCGGAGCGGGCCGCCCGACGTCGACTTGTAGGAGAACGCGTAGCTCACCGGGCGGTTTCACTGCTTGTCCACCGCCCCTTCGAAGCACTTCCACGGCTGGATCTGCGGCCCGGCGATCACGGGGCCGCCGACCGGGTGGTTGGTGATCTTGAGCCGCGCGCCGCTTCCGCTCGGAAGTCGCGCGGTCGCAGTGTTCTCGCCTGCGTGGAGCCCCGTGAGCAAGCCCACGTAGCGGCCCCTTGACGGCGACCGGAACCTCGAGGTGACATTGCGGCCGTTGAGGCTGATCCAGCTCTTGCCCGGCCGCAGCCTTCCTGGCAACACGACCTCCACCAGCGCGTCGCCGTCGGAGACGATGTTCGCCCGGGTGGAAAGCACGCGGAGCTCCGGATAGGAGTGCGCGCGGGCTTTCTGGCGCTTCTTTCCGGCGGCGGGGACCGAGGACAGCCCCGCCACCAACGCGAGCACGAGCGCAAACGCTTTCCACCGACCCCCCACGCGAACGACGCTACAGATTGGAGGTCTGTCTCGTCAAACTGCAGCGGCGGAGGTAACGGAGCTGCAGCGGGTGCAGCTCGCGTGGTCCCACTCCGTGATCGCGCACGCGCTCAGGAGCGACGCGATCACCTCGGTCGCCACCCCCGTGTAGTCGCTCACGTGCCTTCGCCGATGCGTCACCGACGTGACCGGCAGCTCGAACAGCTGCTGCCCTGAACGGAGCACCGACACCGTCAAGGCCACGTCGAAGCCCCAGCCGCCCGGGAGATGCTGGGCCAGCACGAACTCGGTGTCGACCGCAACGAGTCCTCCTAGGGGCTCTCGGACACCGTCAGACCGAGCGATGCGAGGAGCGGTACAGCAACCAGGTTCGTGACCGGCGCTTCTTCCACGGAGCGGCCGATCGCCAGGCGGGCGGCGGGGCTACCGGTCTCGTCGAGCTTCGACAGCAGCGCGCGGATCGCGTCGCCGGTCACTCCGCGAACGTCGGCATCGCAAACGAACAGGCGGCTGGCGCGCGCGGCGCGGATACGTCGGATGACCGCGTGGCCCTTCCCCACCCGCGGCTCGTGCACGACGAGGTCCGCGTCCACCGCACCCGTCGCGTCGCTGCTCGCGTTGTCCACGACGATCAGGCGCGCGTCCGAGCCGAGTTCCTCGCGCAGCTCGTCGATCAGGTGCGGAAGCCGGTCGGCTTCGTTCCGCGCTGGAATTACGACTTCGATATCGGGGCGACTCATTCA
>JBBQRG010000048.1:0-23952 GCA_038215095.1 Solirubrobacterales bacterium
GGTGGAGGAGCTGCTCGCCTACCTGGCCCGGACGCTCGTCGACGAGCCCGGGGAGGTGTCGGTCGAGTCCTTCGAGGAGGACGACGGCACGCTGGTGCTGGAGCTCCAGGTGGCCGAGGACGACACCGGCAAGGTGATCGGCCGCGGCGGCCGCACCGTTGCCGCGCTGCGCACGGTGGTGAAGGCCGCCGCCGTCAAGCACGAGCGCCGCGTCCTCGTCGACGTACTCGATTGACGCTGGTCAGCGCGGGCCGGGTGGGCCGCACGCACGGGCGCGACGGCAGCTTCTACGTGGCCGACGCCCGGCACGAGCTCGGCGTGGGCACCCAGGTCAGGGTTGGCGATGGAGAGCACCGCGTTGAGCGCAGGGGCGGCACAGACTCGCGCCCGCTGGTGCGGCTGTCGGGGATCCGCGACGCGCGCGAGCTGCAGGGCGAGCTGCTGCTCGTGGAGGCATCCCTCGACGAGGGGGAGTGGCTGGCCGGCGACCTCGTGGGCTGCCGGGTGGAGGGCCTCGGCGAGGTCAAGCGGGTGATCGACTCGCCCTCCTGCCCGCTGCTGGAGCTCGACGACGGCACGCTCGTGCCGTTCATCTCCGACGCGATCGTGGCGGTGGACGTCGAGGCGCGCCGCATCGAGGCCGACGCCGGCTGGCTGGGACAGCAATGAACGTCGACGTCTTCACGCTGTTTCCCTCGTGGTTCGCCTGGTTCGCCGAGCAGCGCCACGTGCGCAACGCCGCCGGGCGCGGGCACCCCTTCGAGGCGGTGGACCTGCGCGCCACCACGCCGCTGGGATCCGGGCAGGTGGACGACACGCCCTACGGGGGCGGCGCCGGCATGGTGATCCGCGTGGACGTGGTGGAGGCGGCGCTCGCCGCCCGCTACGGCGGCGACCCGCTCGAGCGGCCGCCCGGGCGCAGGGTGGTCGCTCTGTCCGCCGGCGGGCGCCAGTTCGACGACGCACTGGCCTCGGAGCTGGCCGGGGCCGGGGACCTCACGCTGCTCTGCGGCCGCTACGAGGGCTTCGACGACCGCGTGCACGAGCACCTCGCCACCGACGTGGTCTCGATCGGGCCCTACGTGCTCGCCGGCGGCGAGCTGGCGGCGATGGTGATCGCCGATTCGGTGATTCGCAAGCTGCCGGGCGCGCTCGGCCACGAGGACAGCGCGCTCGAGGAGTCCTTCAGCCCGGCCCTCGAGGGCGCGCCCGAGTATCCGCACTACACCCGGCCCGTGGAGTGGCGCGGCCACGCCGTGCCGGAGATCCTGCTGTCGGGCGACCACGCGCGCGTACGCGAATGGCGCCTCGAGCGGGCCCGCGAGCGCGCCAGGGATCGCTAGGCCCTTCGCTACCATTCGGCCACGCGCGGCACACCCCCCGGTGGTCGCGCCTCTTCTATGTCAGGCGTCATCGACAGCATCGAGCGCGCGCAACTGCGCCGCGTCCCGCGCTTCGCCGCGGGCGACCGCGTGCGCGTCCACTTCCAGGTGGTCGAGGGCACCCGCCGCCGTACCCAGGTCTTCGAGGGCATCGTGATCAAGCGCCAGGGCAGCGGAGCGCGCGAGACCTTCACGGTGCGCAAGCAGTCGTTCGGGGTGGGGGTGGAGCGCACGTTTCCCGTGCATTCGCCCAAGATCGAGCGCATCGAGGTCGCCGCCCGCGGCGACGTCCGGCGCGCGAAGCTCTACTACCTGCGCGACCGGGTGGGCCGCGGCGCCCGCGTGCGGGAGCGCCGTTTCACCGGCGAGGACCTGTCGGCCCTGCCGCCCGAGGAGCAGCCGCCGGAAGCCGGCGCCATGCCGGTCGACGAGGACGTCGCGAGGCCGGGCGAGGAGGAGCTCGCCGAGGTGGCCGCGACCGACGAGGCCGAAGGGGCCGAGCAGTCCGGGGACGACGTGGCGGTACAGGCAGAGTCGCCCGGCTCCGACGAGTCGTAGGCGGCAAGGTCCGCCTGGCCTCCAACGTGGCGCAGAGCAGCAAAGAGCAGAGCGCCCGCAGCTCGATCCTCGAGCTGGTGATGATCGTTGCGGTGGCGCTTGGCCTCGCGCTCGGCATCCAGGCGGTGCTCGTCAAGCCGTTCCGGATTCCCAGTGAGTCGATGGTCCCGACGCTGCAGATCGGCCAGCGCGTGCTGGTGGACCGGGTGAGCCTGCGCTTCAGCAACCCGACCCGCGGCGATGTGTTGGTGTTCAAGCCGCCCAAGGGATCCGACGACAACGTCTGCGGCATCCGCCAGCCCAGCGACTCGCCCTGCCCGCGGCCGACCGCCGCCGAGTCGGACACGAACTACATCAAGCGGGTTGTGGCCGTCGGCGGCGACCGGCTCAAGGTGCTCGCCGGCCGCGTCTACCTGAACGGGCGCAAGCAGCGCGAGCCGTTCATCAACCCCTCCTCCGACTGCGACATCTGCAACCTCCCTCACGAGATCACGATCCCGAAGGGCATGTACTTCATGATGGGCGACAACCGCGGCGAGAGCGCCGACAGCCGCTACTGGGGCCCGATCCCCAAGAAGTGGATCGTGGGCGAGGCGTTCATGACCTACTGGCCGCCGGGTCGCATCGGCGGGCTCTAACTTCCGCCGTACGTCCGCCTATGATCCGCCGCAGCGTGGGTCGAACGCGGCGCAAGAGTCCTCACAGCGGCAGGCGGCTGTTCGCCTTCGACCGCGAGATCGGCTGCCGCTACGTGGCCGGAGCCGATGAGGCGGGCCGCGGCTCGCTGGCGGGGCCGCTGGTGGCCGCCGCGGTGCTGTTCGACCTCGAGCGGCTGACGCTCTCCGACCGCCGCGCCTTGAGCCGCCTGAACGATTCGAAGCAGCACACCGAGGAGTCGCGCGAGGAGCTCTACCCGCTCGTGCTGCGCGCCGCCGCCCAGTCGGTCGTGGTCTCGCGCTGCGTGCGGGGCATCGACAGCCGCGGCCTGCACGTCACCAACCTGGACGCGCTGCGCTCCGCCCTGCTGGGCGTGGCGCGCAGGGGCACCATCTGCCTGGTGGACGGCTTCAACGTGCCGGAGTTCGGCTTCGAGCAGCGCGCGGTGGTCGACGGCGACTGCCGCAGCGCGGCGATCGCGGCCGCCTCGGTGCTGGCAAAGGTCACCCGCGACCGCTACATGCGACGCGCCGCGGAGCGCCATCCCGGCTGGGACTTCGAGACGAACGTCGGCTACTCGACCCCCGAGCACCGCGCGGCGATAGCCGCGAACGGCGTCTCCCCGCTGCACCGCCTCTCGTTCCAGTCGATCGCCTACCAGCAGCTGGCGATCGAGTCCTAGCCCTAGAAAGCGTCCTCCAGGTGCTCGAGCTCGACCAGGCGGCCGGCCGCGTCGAAGCTCACGCCGATCGCGTCGAAGCGCAGCTCCGGCGGGCGCGCGCGGCTCACTGAGCCCTCCCGCGCCAGCCACTCGCGAGCCATCAGCCTCACCTGCCGCCGTTTCCGGGCTCCAATCGCGCTGAAGGGCCCAAGCGGCCCCGGCGCCCCGCGCACGATGCGCGTCTTGACCTCGCAGAAGACCAGGTAGCGCCTGTCGGCGGCCACCACGTCGAGCTCGCCGTAGCGGGTGCGGAAGTTGCGCTCGACGACCTCGAAGCCGCGCGCCTCTAGGTGACGGCAGGCGAGCGACTCGCCCGTCTCTCCCAGTAGCCGCCGCGGATCGCCGGTCATCGGCGACGACGCTAGGACGGATCGCCTGACGGCTGGGCGCGCGAGCGTTACGACGTTGTCACACCCGCGTGCCCACCGGTCTAGGAGGCGCTCCTAGCTTGCCGGCCATGCTCGCCAGCGTCGCCACCTTCGCCCTCGAGGGCGTCACCAGCCGTGAGGTCACGGTCGAGGCCGACATCCGGCGTGGGCTGCCCACGTTCACGCTGGTCGGGCTGCCCGACCGCGCCATCAGGGAGTCGCGCGAGCGGGTGCGCGCGGCGCTCCTGAACTCCGAGCTCGAGTTCCCGATGAAGCGCCTCACGGTGAACCTGGCGCCCGCCCACCTGCGAAAGGGTGGTCCCGGCTTCGACCTCGGGATAGCCGTGGGACTGCTCGCGGCCAGCGGCCAGGTGGCCCCGGAGGCGCTGCAGGGCTGCGCGGTCTGCGGCGAGCTGTCGCTGAGCGGCGAGCTGCGCCCGGTCCGCGGCGCCCTGGCGATGGCCATGCGCGCCAGGGAGGCAGGGCTGCGGCGGCTGATCGTCCCGGTGGAGAACGCGCCCGAAGCGGCGCTGGTCGAGGGCCTGGAGGTGCTAGGCGTGCCCACGCTGGTCCGGATGCGCGACCTGCTGCGCGGTGACTGGAGCACGGACCCCGCCGAGCCGGCCGCTCCGGCGAGCACGCCCGCCGAGCCGCTGCTCGACTTCGCGGACGTCCGGGGCCAGGAGGACGCGAAGCGGGCGCTCGAGATAGCCGCGGCCGGGGGGCACAACGTGCTCATGGTGGGGCCGCCGGGCTCCGGCAAGACGATGCTGGCGCGGCGCCTGCCCGGCATCCTGCCGCCCCCGACGCTGGAGGAAGCGCTCGAGATCACCCAGATCGAGAGCGCCGGCGGCCTCGGCAGCGGCCACCTGGCGGCAGAGCGGCCGTTCCGGGCTCCACACCACACGACCTCCCCGCAGGGGCTCGTGGGCGGCGGCACCGGCCCGCAGCCGGGCGAGATCACGCTGGCCCACCGCGGCGTGCTGTTCCTCGACGAGCTGGCCGAGTTTGCCCGCGACGCGCTCGATTCGCTGCGCCAGCCGCTCGAGGACGGCAGCGTGCAGGTCATGCGCCGCCAGCGCTCGGTGGAGTTTCCGGCCCGGGCGATGCTGGTGGCGGCCTGCAACCCGTGCCCATGCGCCAAGCCGCCGGAGCGCTGCAGCTGCGGCCCGCTCGAGCGCGGCCGCTATGCCCGGCGGCTGAGCGGCCCGCTGCTCGACCGCATCGACCTCGCCTGCCAGGTCGACTCGGTGCCGCTCGTGGAGCTGGTCACCGGGCGCTCCCGGGGCCGCGACTCGCGTGCGGTGCGCGGCGCGGTCGTGGCGGCAAGGGAGCGTCAGCGCGCCCGCCTCGCGGATAGCGGGGTGAGCTGCAACGGAGAGATGGACGGCCGGCTCACGAGGCGCGTGGTGAAGGTCGATGCCGACGTGCGCGGCCGGCTGCTGGCGGTGGCGGGCAGGCAGCTGCTCAGCGGCCGCGGGCACGACCGGGTGCTGAGGGTCGCCCGGACGATCGCCGACCTCGACGGCCGCGAGCGGGTGCGCGGCGACGACGTCGACGAGGCCCTCGGCTACCGGGTGGCGGGCTGGGAGGAGCTGGCGGCATGAGCGCCTGCGATGCCTGCCTGCGCCGCGGCAGGCTGCTCGGGCTGCTCGCGCCGCGGATCGCCGGGCTGCTCGACAGGCCGGGGTCGCGCTCCGCGGGCATCCTCGCGCTGCCCGACGCCGACTTGATCGACGCGGTCGCGGGGGAGGCGGTCGAGGAGGTCCACGAACGGATGGGGGAGTTCCACGCCGAAGGCGAGCGGGCGGAGCTCGCCGAGCGCGGCATCGGTGTGGCCTGCCGCCACCGCCCCGGCTTCCCGGGCCAGCTCGGCGAGCTGCACGATCCGCCGACCGCGCTGTTCGCCGTCGGCGAGCTGCCGGAGCTCGAGCGGGCGGTGGCCATCGTCGGCTCGCGCTCCGCCTCGCCGTACGGACTGGAGGTGGCCTACGAGCTCGGCCGTGGGCTCGGCGCGGCCGGCGTCACGGTGGTCAGCGGCCTGGCGCTCGGCATCGACGCCGCGGCGCACCGCGGCTGCCTCGACGGCGGCGGGCGCGGGGTGGCAGTGCTTGCCGGCGGGCCGGACGTCATATATCCGCGCCAGAACGGGCGGCTCTATGAGCAGATCGCCGCGAACGGGGCGGTGATCTCCGAGATGCCGCCCGGCACGCGCCCGTACCGCTGGAGCTTTCCCGCGCGCAACCGCATCATGGCCGGGCTGTCCGAGCTCACGGTCCTCGTCGAGGCGGCCGACCCGTCCGGCTCGCTGATCACGGCGGAGTTCGCGCGCGACATCGGCAGGGCGGTGGGAGCGGTGCCGGGCAGGGTCACCTCGCGGTTCGCGGCGGGCACTAACGGACTCCTGCGCGACGGCGCCATCCCGATCACCGGCGCGCAGGACGTGCTCGACGAGCTGTTCGGCGCGGGTGCGCTCGAGCTGGCGAGCGCGCAGCTGCCGAGCGACCCCGCGCTGCAGGCGGTGCTGGCGGGCATCGAGGCAGGGCGCAACCTGGGCGAGCTGGCCAGCGCGGCCGGACTCACCGTGCGGGAGGCCCGCGCCGCGCTCGCCCGGCTGGAGGCCGACGGGCTGGTGAAGCGCTCGGGGCTGGGCTCCTACGAGCGGGCGGCGGGGCGTTAGGAGGAACGGTGCGCACTCGGCCGAGCCGAGCGCTTCCGCTAAGCGGCCGTGCCTATCCTTCCGCCGCCATGGCCGCGCCGCTTCCAAGGTTGCTCACGATCGCCGGTTCCGACTCCGGCGGCGGTGCCGGCATCCAGGCGGACCTCAAGGCGTTCGCGAAGGCCGGCGCCCACGGGATGAGCGCGATCACCGCGGTCACCGCGCAGAGCACGACCGCCGTGAATGCGGTCTATCCGTTGCCGCCAGAGGCCATCGTGGAGCAGGTACGGGCGGTGGCCGGGGACATCGGCGTGGACGCCGTGAAGATCGGCATGGTCGGCAACGCGGAGGCCATCCAGGCGGTGGTGGCGGCGCTCGACCTGGTGGGGGAGGTGCCGATGGTGCTCGACCCCGTGATGGTGGCCGAGAGCGGCGCGCGGCTGCTCGACGAGGAAGCGGTCCAGGCGCTGCGCGAGGAGCTGGTGCCGCGGGCCACGGTCGTGACTCCCAACCTGGCCGAGGCGGCGGCGCTGACCGGGCGCGACGCTTCGGACGATCCGGAGGAGCTCGCCCGCGCTGTGCACGCGCTCGGCCCGGAGGCCGTGGTGGTCACGGGCGGCCACCGGGAGGACGCCACGGACGTGTTCTTCGACGGCGAGCGCATCGAGCTGATCCCCGGCGAGCGCCAGCCCGGCGGAGCCGCCCACGGCTCGGGCTGTACGCACTCCTCGACACTGGCGGCGGCGCTGGCCACCGGCGCCGATCCGCTGGAGGCGGCCAGGCAGGCGAAGCGGGTCGCGGAGGCCGCCGTGCGCGATGGCCTGCGCGAGCTCGGCGAGGGCGCGGGTCCGGTGGACGTGCTCGGGCTGAGGGCGGGGTCGAAGGTCCGGTAGAGGGACCGTGCGCACTCGGCCGAGCCGAGCGCTTCGGCTAGAGGGACCGTGCGCACTCGGCCGAGCCGAGCGCTTCGGCTAGAGCGCTACGTCCTGCTCGGCGAGCCAATGCGCGACGAGCTCGGGCGGCTTGCCGTGGTACTCGTCGCGGGCGGCCTGCTCGAGCAGCCGCACGGGCTCGCCGTCCAGCTCGTCGCGGCGGTGGGCGAGCTGCAGGATCAGGGCGGACATCATCGTGACCGCCGGGTCCTCCTCCTGCGGGTCCACGCGGCCTACGACCTCGGCGAGCTCGGTCTCCAGGCGCGGAACGTCGGCGCTGACAGGCTCGTCGCGGTCCTGGAGGTGCTCCACCAGGTAGGCCACGCCGTCGTTGGCGCCGAGCGGGTCCACGACGTCAGCCGCGCGGTTCACGACCTCCGATAGCGTCGCCGGCTGCGGCTCCGTGGGCACCTTTTGGCGCCTACCCGCCCCTCCGGAGACGAAACGCGTGACATAATCACGCCCCTGTGATCCGCTTCCTGCGCATGAAGCCCGGGCATGGCGAGCTGCTCCTAGCGGAGGGCGACCGCCAGGTGCGCGAGGACGAGGAGCGGCTCGTGGAGGAGTTCCGGCGCCAGCTGGACGAGGGCATGTGGGCCGCGGTGCCCACGGTCAACTCCGGCAGCGGCCGCCGCGAGGCGCAGATGATCAGGGACTACGGCGAGATCCCAGCCGGGGCGGAGCGCGTGATCTTCTTCCCGCGCGCCTCGGGCGGCTGAGGCAGGCCCTTGCTGCTCGCGCTGCTCGCCCTCTCGCTGATTGCACTGGCCCTCGCGGCCCCGATGCTCGCGCGTGAGGCGCGCCGCTGGCGCAAGCAGCGCTCCGACCGGCGCGCCGCAGCCGAGAACATCCTCGACGTCCCCTTCTACGACCCGGGCCGCGAACGCCGCGCCGAGCAGCGCGCCCGCGAGCTGCTGCGCTCCTGCGTGAACGACGAGGAGTGGGGCATGTACCGCGACCTCGGCTTCATCCGCGTCGAGGGCCGCCACGCGCGCCGCGCCGCCGACGGCCGCAAGACCCGCGCCCCCTACGCCTACCTTGTCTACCCCAACAAGCCGATCGTGGCCTACGTGCCCGAGACGGGCCAGCTCCTCAGCGAGTACTGCGTGGAGTTCCCGGACCTGGGCGGCGGCAGCGGCGGCCGCACCCGCCTGCCGGCGTCGGACGACGTGCTCGCCAAGTGGATGGCGCTCACCTCCGACGAGGCGAGGGTGATCCGGCGGGCCAACATGCACCTGGTCGGGCGCCAGCTCGACCCCGCGCGCCTGCGCAGGGACCTGTGGCGGCTCGCCGAGTGGGAGCGCCGCCGCGCCGGCGGCGCGGTCAGCCGCAGCAGCAGTCGGTGACCGACGACACGCGCCGCCGTAGCCGGGCGATCCTCGATGGACCGGACCGCGCCGCCGCTCGCGCCTACCTGAAGGGCATCGGCTACGACGACGCCGCGCTGCAGCGCCCGATCGTCGGCGTGGCGAACACCTGGACCGAGACGATGCCCTGCAACTTCCACCTGCGGCGGCTCGCCGAGAAGGTGAAGGAGGGCGTCCGGGCCGCGGGCGCGACGCCGATGGAGTTCAACACCGTGGCGATCTCCGACGGGATCACGATGGGCACCGAGGGCATGAAGACCTCGCTCGTCAGCCGGGAGGTGATCGCCGACTCGATCGAGCTGGTCACGCGCGGGCACCAGTTCGACGCGGTGATCGCGCTGAGCGGCTGCGACAAGACGATCCCGGGCTGCGTGATGGCGCTGGCGCGGCTCGACGTGCCGAGCCTGATGCTCTACGGCGGCTCGATCGCGCCCGGGCGCTTCAAGGGCCACGACGTGACGATCCAGGACGTGTTCGAGGCGGTGGGCGCCCACGCAGCCGGCGACATGACCGACTCCGACCTGGCCGAGCTCGAGGCCAGCGCCTCGCCGGGCGCCGGCGCCTGCGGCGGCCAGTTCACGGCGAACACGATGGCGATGGCCTTCGAGGTGCTCGGCATCTCGCCCGTGGGCAGCTCGATGGTGCCCGCCGAGGACGGCAAGAAGGGCAAGGTCGCCGAGGAGTGCGGCCGCCTGGTCGTCGACGTGCTCAAGCGCGGGCTGAAGCCGAGCCGCCTGATCACCAAGGACTCGCTGGAGAACGCGATCGCGGGCGCGGCCATGAGCGGCGGCTCCACCAACGTGGTGCTGCACCTGCTCGCCGTGGCGCGCGAGGCGGGCGTGGAGCTCACGATCGACGACTTCGACCGCATCGCCTGGAGCACCCCGCTGCTCTGCGACCTGAAGCCGGGCGGCCGCTTCGTAGCCACCGACCTCTACCGCGCCGGAGGCGTGCCGCTGGTGATCAAGCGCCTCGGCGAGGCCGGCATCCTCCACCGCGACGCGGTCAGCGTGAGCGGCGAGACGCTCGGCGAGGTGGCCGACCGCGCCGAGGAGACCGAGGGCCAGCCGGTGGTGCGTCCGCTCGACGACGCGATCAAGCCGAACGGTGGCTTCGCGATCCTCCGCGGCAACCTCGCCCCGGAGGGCTGCGTGGTCAAGCTCTCGGGCCACGACCGCACCGAGCACCGCGGCCCGGCGCGCGTGTTCGAGTCAGAGGAGGAGGCCTTTGCCGCGGTCAAGGAGAAGTCGATCGAGCCCGGCGAGGTGGTGGTCATCCGCAACGAGGGCCCGGCGGGCGGCCCCGGCATGCGCGAGATGCTTCAAGTCACGGCCGCGCTCGTGGGGGAGGGGCTCGGTGACTCCGTGGCGCTGCTCACGGACGGCCGCTTCAGTGGCGCCACCCACGGCTTCATGGCCGGGCACGTCGCCCCCGAGGCCCCGCGCGGCGGCCCGATCGCCGCGGTGCGCAACGGCGACACGATCGTCTTCGACGTGGCCGCCCGCGAGCTCAACGTGGACCTGCCCGAAGACGAGATCGCCGAGCGGGTGGCCGCCTACCAGGTGCCCGAGCCGAAGTACACGAGTGGAGTGCTAGGCAAGTACGCTAAGCTGGTCGGCTCGGCCGCCGAGGGCGCCGTCACCAGCTGAGGCCGCATCCCCCAGAGCACCGACACGGCCGCGAACGCGGCCCAGGCGCGGGCGCTCAAACGCGCTCGCTCTCGCCCTCTACAGACTCCTTGTCCTCCGAGGGTCCCGTCTCCGCCAGGAACTCCATCAGCAGGTCGTTGAAGGCGGTCGGGCGCTCGAGCATCGGCACGTGGCCGGTGTCGTCCATCACCACCTTGCGCGCGTCGCCGATCAGGCGCTCGAACTCGCCGGCGTCGTGCACCGAGATCACCGAGTCCTTGGCGCCCCAGACCACCAGCGTCGGAACCTCTATCTCGGAGATGCGGTCGCGGAAGTCGTACTCGAGGTTGGCGCGGAGGGCGTCATGGAAGCTCGGCTTGCCGGCGCCCTTCATCAGTCCCTCCCACGCGAGGTCGGGCTTCAGCCTGGCCGGGTGCCGCGCGACCAGCGCGAGCGCCAGGTGGCGCGTGATGGGCCGCCCTGCCAAAGACCGGTGGCGCGCGGCGGTGGCGGTTGTGAGCACCTGCGCGACCCGGCCGAAGGTCATCGCCGGGGCCCGGTAGAAGCTCGTGTTCGAGATGCCGGCGGCCGACACCAGCACGAGTCGCTCGACCCGCTGGGGGAACTGGACCGTGAGCTCGGAGGCCACGAAGCCGCCCATCGAGTTGCCGACCACGTGCACGCGCTCGACTCCGAGCGCCGCGAGGAAGCCGTCCACCGTGCGGCCGTAGCCCTGGATCGAGGTATCGCCCGACACGTCTCCCGACAGGCCATGGCCGGGCAGGTCGAGGGCGAGCACGCGGCGCGACTGCGCGATCCGCGGGATGTTCTCCAGCCAGTTCTGCCACTGGCCGGCGAGGCCGTGAACCAGCAGGACGGGGGTGTCGTCGCCCTCGCCGATGTCCACGTAGTTGATGCTGGTCCCCACCTCGACCCGGCCCAGGTGACGCGCCCAGTCGACCTGGCGCCAGTTCGGCTCGGCGCTGATCCCGTAGTCCTCGTCTGCTTCGCGTGCCTTCCAGGGGGCCGCGGGCGGTGAGGTGGCGGGGACGAGCTTCGGCACGAGCGCCCTTAGGGTAGAGAGGAGTGGCCCGCATAGCGCTGGACATCGACTCGACCCTGCACCACTACTGGGATCTGCTCCAGCGCATCGCGCGCGAGCGCTACGGCGTGGACCTGCCCTACGAGGAGCAGCGCGACTGGGGCATCACGGCCCTCGAGCGCGACGCGCTCGTGCACTGCGTCGAGGAGACCCACTCCGACGAGAACGTCGAGTCGGCAGAGCCGTACCCGGGCGCCGTGGAGGTCGTCCGGCGCTGGCACGACGAGGGCCACTGGATCCACGTCACGAGCCACCGCCGCGACGCCGCCGAACCGGCGACGGCGCGCTGGCTGGAGCGGATCGGCATGCCCTACGACGACCTCCACTGCTCGTTCGACAAGATCAGCCGCTGCGTCGAGCTGGACGTCGACCTGCTCGTGGACGACAGCCCGGTGAACATCACCCGCGCCCGAACGGCCGGAATGCAGGCAGCCACGATCGTGCATCCGTGGAATGAGGAACTAGTAGGCGAAGAAGGGGTAGTGGGCGCCACCGATTGGCCGCAGCTGGAGCGTCGGCTGAGGCCTGTGCTGGCGAGGTTCGACTGAGTGGGCAGTGGGCAGTGCGCAGTGGGCAGTGAATAGGGCGCGGTCCGCAGCTGGTTCTGCCCACCCCGGAGCCGGCGAAGCCGGCTCGCCCACTGCCCGCTGCCCACTTCAGCCGGCATAACCGAAGCGCTCGAGCACAGGGATCTCGTGTATTTGCGGCGGCTGCAAGTGATCCCACAGGATCCCCGCCGGGCGGTTGTAGGCGCCGTCGACTTCGATTACCGCGCGTGGCGTCGCGATCAGGTTCACGGGGATGTCGTGGCCGGTCATCATCAGGTTCTCGCGGAGGATCTGGATGGGGTGGACCGTGGTGGCCACCTGGGTGTGGCGATCGATGCGCCCGACCTCGCAGAGCAGGCCGTACTCGAGGTCGGAGAAGCCGCCGCCCTTGCCCATGCGGGCGCCCTTCAGGTTCACCGCCACGGAGCCGGTCAGCACCAGGTCGAGCTCGGGGACCTGGTCGAGGTCGATCACCTGGCCGAGCTTGAGGGCGCCCTTGATCGTGGCGGCCTCGCGCAGCTCGTCGTTTGAGAGCTTCTTCGGGTCGAGCAGCCGAAAGGGGTGCTGGTCGCGCAGCCGCGGCACCGCCATCACGAGCGTCTTGCCCTGTGAGAGCGCGAGGCGCCGCGCGTGCGTCTGGGGCGAGTCGGGGTTGGCCTTGACGACCTCGGCGTTGGTCCAGGCCGGGTGCTTGGCCAGCCGCTCCGCGGCGCCCTTGGCCCCGGCGAAATTCGGGATCCGCCCCTCGGCGCCGGGAAAGCGCGACACGCCCTCGCGGTCCATCGCCCGCCAAACCTCCCGTCGCACCTCGTCCTTGGCTCGCATCAGCGCGGGATCGTAACGTCGCCCCGGTCGGGCCTGACAGAATCGGATCGATGGCAGACGGACAACGCACGCCGCTCTCCATGCGCGAGGGCAAGCCGGCGCTGGGCGCCGGGCCGCCTCTGCCCGCCCTGCGGCGCGAGGAGCTGCGCGAGCATTTGCCCGGCGTCGAGCCCGACCGTCAGCTCACCGACTGGGGCCGCAGCGAGCGCATCGAGGGGCTTATGGACCAGACGCTCGTCGAGTTCTTCTACCGCTACTGGTTCCGCGCGGAGGTCGAGGGCATCGAGAACGTGCCGGCGAACGGCGGCGGGCTGCTCGTGTCGAACCACTCGGGTGCGCTGCCGCCCGACGCGGCGATGATCGCGAAGGCTGTCAAGGAGGAGCACTCGCACCCCCGCCCGGTGAACATCACGGTCGAGCACTTCTTCAAGGGCTACCCGGGGTTCTCCATGCTGATCCCGAAGATCGGCTGCGTGGCGGCGCACCCGGCCAACGTGCAGCGGCTGCTGTTCGACGAGGAGCAGCTCGTCCTCGTCTTCCCCGAGGGCCGCAAGGGCACCGAGAAGCTCTACAAGGACCGCTACCGGCTGCGCCGCTTCGGCCGCGGGGGCTTTGTGGAGGCCGCCATGCGCGCGAAGGCGCCGATCGTGCCCGTGTGCGTGGTCGGCGCGGAGGAGGCGGCGCCGGTGTTCGCCCAGATGAACCTCATGAAGCGCCTGACGGGGCTGCTCTACTTCCCGATCACCCCGACCTTCCCGCACTTCGGGCTGCTGGGGATGCTCGGCTACCTGCCGGCCAAGTTCAAGGTGCGCTTCCTCGAGCCGATCCAGTTCGAGGAGGAGGGCATGCACGAGGACAAGGCGCTCGTGCAGACCGTCGCGAACGAGGTCCGCGCACGCATCCAGGAGAACCTCTGGGACATGGTCAGCCGGCGCAGGTCGGTGTGGTTCGGATGACCGACTCGCGGCGCATCCTCGTGACCGGCCTGTCCACCTACTGGGGCGGCCTGCTGGCGAAGGCGCTCGAGCGCTTCCCCGAGATCGAGGCGATCATCGGCGTGGACAACGAGGAGCCCACGGTCGAGCTCGAGCGCACCGAGTACGTGAAGGTCGGGGCCCAGCACGCGCTGCTGCGCCGCGTGGTCGAGGCGGCCGAGATCGACACCGTCGTCGACACGCGCCTGGTCGTGGACTCGACGACCACCACCTCGAGCAAGGCCCACGAGAACAACGTGATCGGCACGATGAACATCCTGGCCGCCTGCAGCGGCCCGGACACGCCGGTGCGCAAGGTGGTGTTCAAGTCGTCGGCCCACTACTACGGCTGCGAGCAGGACGACCCCGCCTTCTTCGACGAGACGATGAGCCGGCCACACCAGCCCCGCACGCCGATCGAGCGGGACATCGTGGACGCGGAGGCCTCGCTCGGGGACTTCGCCGAGACCAACCCCGACGCGGCCGTGACCATCCTGCGCTTCGCCAACGTGCTGGGACCCGACGTTCAGACCTCGCACATCGGCTTGTTCTCGCTGCCGGCGATTCCGATGATCCTCGGGTTCGACCCGCGCTACCAGTTCGTGCACGAGGAGGACGTGGTGCACGCGCTCGAGCACGCGGTCCGCAACGTGCTGCCGGGCATCTACAACGTCGCCGCCGACGGGGTCCTCGCCCTGAGCGAGGTGGCCGGTCTACTGGGCAAGCCCTACGCGCCGGTCCTGCCGCCGTGGGGCACCGGCATCGCGACCAGCCTGTTGCGCCGCGTCGGGCTGCAGGTGCCGGCCGAGATGCAGATGCAGCTGCGTTACGGGCGCGGGGTGGACAACCGCCGCTACAAGGCCGCCGGCTTCCGCTACGGCCATACCAGCCGCGAGACCGTGATCACGCTCGCCGAGCACATGCGCCTGCACCCGCTGATGCGCGGGGCGGGGGAGCCCTACCGCTACGAGCGCGAGGTCGAGGAGTTCCTGCGCTGGAGCCCGCACGTGCGGAGCGCCAGGTCGCCCGACGGCAGCGGGCTCTCGCGCGACCAGCTGGCGGAGCTGCGCCGGGCGCTCGGCGAGCTGAGCGGCGAGGAGATGTCGGCGCTGGCAGGGCCGCCGGCGCCCGAGTCCCAGCCTGAACCCGCGCCGCCGCCGCCGAAGCGCAAGCCGGCGCCACCAGCGCCACCGGCGCCGCGGGCCGGGGCTCCCGTCGACCACTACGACGATCTCGAGTCCGAGGAGGTCATCTCGCTGCTGGGCTCGCTGGAGCCCGGCGACTTGCGCGTGCTGCGCGACTACGAGCGCGACAACGCCGGCCGCTCGAGCGTTCTTGGCGCAATCGACTCGGTGCTCGCGCGCAGCGGCGACGCAAGCGGGGTTGCACCGGGCGGGACCCCCTAGAAAGCGGCGAAACCCGCTCTACACTGATCCCAATGCGGCCCGAGGCCGCATCAAGGTCCCATGAGGCACAGGTCGTTCATCTTCGTCGCGGTTTTCGTGTTCCTGCTGATCGTGGGGGCGGTGGCTGCGTACGCGTACGACAACTCCCGTGAGGACCGGATCGCCAAGGGAGTCTCGGTCGCCGGCCACGACGTCGGTGGCATGAGCGCCTCGCAGGCGCGCGCCGTCGTTCGGCGCGAACTGGCGGCTTCGCTTGCGCGGCCCGTCGTGGTCACCCGCCACAGCCGGCGGTTCAAGCTCTCGGCGGCCGGCGCCAAGCTGCACGCCGACGTGGGGGGGATGGTCGAAGAGGCCCTCGCCGCCAGCCGCGAGGGCAACGTGGTCAGCCGCACCTGGCGCGGCGTGACAGGCGGCCAGGTCGACAAGAGCGTGCCTGCACGGGTCACCTATGACCGCGCGGCGGTCCAGCATTTCGTAAGTCGCGTCCGCAAATCGCTCGACCGGCCCGCCCGTGACGCCCGCGTGGACTTCCCGTCGCTGGCGGAGGTCAAGGAGCAGAGCGGCCGCGCCGTGCGGGCGGAAGCGCTCCAGCGCGGCCTGGAAGAGGCGCTCGCCGACCCGAGCGCCGGGCGCACCGTGAAGGCGCCGGTCGCGGTGGTGAAGCCGAAGATCACGCGCGCGAGCCTCGCCAAGCAGTACCCCACCGTGCTCATCGTGGACCGCAACAGCTTCCACCTGAACCTCTACGAGCAGCTCCACCTCGCGAAGAGCTACACCGTCGCGATCGGGGCTCAGGGCTTCGACACGCCTGCCGGGCTCTACCACATCCAGAACAAGGCGGTGAACCCCGCCTGGAGCGTTCCAAAGGCGGCTTGGGCCGGGAGCCTGGGAGGCACCGTGGTGCCCGGCGGCAGCCCCGACAACCCGCTCAAGGCCCGCTGGCTCGGCATCTTCAACGGCGCCGGGATCCACGGCACGGACGAGGTGGCGTCGCTCGGGCACGCGGCGTCGCACGGCTGTGTCCGCATGGGCGTCTCCGACGTGATCGATCTCTACCCGCGGGTCCCCGTCGGAGCGCCGATCTACATCGGCTAGGCCGGTCCGGGGAAGCCGGGCCCGATGCCCTGCACAGGCACCTCCTCCCAACCGTTTTCCTCGAGGGAGGCTTGCCGCGGCGAATGGCGAATGCACATGGAGCCGATGAAGATGCCCCGCTCCCGCTTGCGCAAAAGCGCGTACCACAAGGTCGAGGCGTCGCTCGGCCCCTGGATCCTGTGCCACGGCTTGACGGGCTTGCCGAGGTCGTCCACGACGCCGACCTCCGCGAGCTGATTGCGGGTGGCGATGCGACCGTCATCGGTGTTGACGAAGAACGTCCCCACGGCTGCAGAGGCTAGATGGGCCGGGGATTTGCGCCGCTTCGACGACAGCATGCGCGCCCGCGGCCTTGCCGAGAAGAGCCGTAGCGCCTACGGCGTGGACCTGGGCCAGCTGGCCGAGTGGGCTGCCGGCTACGACCTCGAGTCGAGCGAGCTGACCCACCGCGAGCTGCGCCGTTTCGCCGGCGTGCTGTCGGAGCGCGGCGCCGGCAAGTCCACAGTGGCCCGCAAGCTGGCGGCCATCCGCACCTTCTACGCGCTGCAGGTCGAGCGCGGCGAGCTCGAGGCAAACCCGGCCGACCTGGTGTCCACGCCCAAGCGGGACTCCTACCTGCCGCGCGTGCTCAAGCCGGCCGAGGTGGCCGGCCTGCTCGAGGGCATCCCCGGCTCCGGCCCGCTCGACCTGCGCGACCGGGCGCTGCTCGAGCTGGCCTACTCGGCCGGGCTGCGTGCCGAAGAGCTCGTGAACCTGAACGTGGAGAGCGCGGACCCAGACGCCGAGGAGGTCCGCGTGGAGGGCAAGGGCGGCCGCACGCGGGTGATCCCTGGCGGCGAGCCGGCCTGGCGCGCCCTCGAGGCCTACCTCTCGCGCGGGCGGCCCGCGCTGGCCGCGGGAGACGCCGGCCGGGAGCGCGCGCTGTTCCTGTCGAAGAGCGGCCGGCGGCTGTCGACCTCCGACGTTCGGAGGCGCTTGCGCATCCAGGTCAGGCGCGCCGCGCTCCAGGGTGGGGTCTCCCCACACACCCTGAGGCACTCGTTCGCCACCCACCTGTTGGAGGGCGGAGCCGACCTGAGGGTGATCCAGGAGCTGTTGGGCCATGCATCCATATCCACGACCCAGACCTACACTCGGGTAGAGTCGAAGCGCTTGAAGCAGGCGTACGCCCTTGCTCATCCCCGCGCGTGAACGGCAGCAGCTAAGGAATCGATGGTGGAGACCAACCTAAAGGCGATCGAGCTCAGGGACCTCTGGCGTCGCTACAAGGACGACCGGGACGAGCAGGCTCGCGAGCGGCTCGTGCTGGCCTACGCGCCGCTGGTGAAGTACGTGGCCGGCCGCATGTCGAGCGGGCTGCCCTCGCACGTCGAGGAGGCCGACCTGATCTCGTATGGCCTGCTGGGCCTGATCTCGGCGATCGAGCGTTTCGATCCCAGCCGCGAGATCAAGTTCGAGACCTTCGCGATCACGCGCATCAAGGGCTCGATCATCGACGAGCTGCGCTCGCTCGACTGGGTGCCGCGCTCGGTGCGGACCAAGGCACGCGAGATCGAGCGGGCCAACGCGGCGCTCGAGCACCAGCTGCACCGCGCGCCGTCCGACCAGGAGATGGCCGAGCAGCTCGAGGTCACGGTCGAGGAGTTCCAGGAGTCGCTCGTCCGGATCTCGAACTCCTCGGTGGTCGCGCTCGACGAGCTGTGGACCGTCTCGGACGCCTCCGGCGACCAGGTCTCGCTGCTCGACACGATCCAGGACCCCCAGGCGCTCGACCCCGCCCACGAGATGGACACCACCGAGATGAAGGACCGGCTGGCGGACGCTATCGCCCGCCTGCCGGAGCGCGAGAAGCTGGTGGTGGCGCTCTACTACTACGAGAACCTGACCCTGCGCGAGATCGGCGAGGTGCTCGGCGTGACCGAGTCCCGTGTCTCGCAGCTGCACACGAAGGCGGTCCTGCGGCTCAAGTCGCGGCTGCAGGGAGAACCGTTGGCAGGGGACTAGCTCTTAGCCATGGCGGGGGGCGATGGCGAGCGGCTGGGCAGGAGCGCCAGGCAGCAGGTGGCGGTGGCGGAACTCGGCCAGCAGGCGCTGGGCGGGTCGGAGGTCGACGAGCTGTTCGCCGGGGTGGTGGAGGCCGCCGCCCGTGAGCTCGAGCTGGAGTTCGCGGCGCTGCTGGAGCTGACGAGGGACGGGCGACTGCTGCGCCGCACGGTGCACGGGCTGCCCATGGAGACGGTCGGCGACGTGCTGCCGCCCGGCGAGGACGGGCTGCCCGGCTACGCGCTGCGGGTGGACAGCACCGTCGTCGTGGACGACTACGCGAGCGAGGACCGCTTCGTCAAGAGCGCGATGCAGCAGCAGCTCGGGATCGCCAGCGCGGTGGCCGCCCCCATCGGGGCCCGCGGGCGCCACTTCGGCGTGATCGTGGTGAGCTGCCGGGAGCCGCGCACCTACAGCCCCGACGACGTCAGCTTCCTCCAGTCGGTGGCGAACGTGGCCGGCGCCGCGGTCGAGCGGGCGCGCGCCGACGACGTGGTGCGCGACAGCGAGCGGCGCTTCCGCGAGCTCGCCGACACCGCGCCGGCGCTGATGTGGATGACCGACCCCGACGGGCACGTGATCTTCGTGAACGAGGGCTGGCTGCGCTTCACCGGGCGCACGCTGGCGGACGAGCTGGGCGACACCTTCGCCAGCTCCGCCCACCCGCAGGACCGCGAGGAGCTGGTGGAGGCCTGGGACCAGGCCATCAAGACGAGGGACGAGTTCCGCCACGAATACCGCCTGCACCGCCGCGACGGCGTGTACCGCTGGGTGCTGGAGGTGGGCGTGCCGCGCTACGTGGCCGGCGAGTTCCTCGGCTACGTCGGCACGGCCACCGACATAGACGAGCGCAAGGCGATGGAGGAGTCGCTGCGCGCCAGCGAGCACGCCTTCCGCGAGCTCGCCGACTCGGCCCCCGTGATGATCTGGACCACCGACGCGGACGGCCTCGTGACCTTCGTGAACCGCGGCTGGCTGGAGTTCACGGGCAGGACGCTCCAGGACGAGCTGGGCGACACCTGGGCGCTTGGCGTGCACCCCGACGACGTGCCGGAGGTCGACGCCAAGTGGACGGGCACCTTCGCGGAGCGTGACGGCTGGGAGCACGAGTACCGCCTGAAGCACCACGACGGCGAGTACCGCTGGATCTTCGAGCGCGGCGCCCCGCGCTTCGAGGCCGGCCGCTTCGCCGGCTACGCGGGCAGCGCCACCGACATCCACGAGCGCAAGACGATGGAGGAGCGCCTGCGCCAGATCTACGAGCGCGAGCACCGGATCGCGGAAACGCTTCAGCGCAGCCTGCTGCCGGAGCGCCTGCCGGTCATCGAGGGGCTGACGATGTCCGCCCGCTACCTGCCCGCCGGCCACGGCGAGGCGATCGGGGGCGACTGGTACGACGCGGTCGAGCTGAAGGACGGCCGCGTGGCGGTGGTGGTGGGCGACGTAGTTGGCCACGGGCTGCGCGCCGCAGCGGCCATGGGGCAGCTGCGAAACGCGTTCCGCGCCTACGCGCTGGTCGGCTCTTCGCCGTCCGAGGTGATGGGGCGCATGAACCGGCTCACGATCGGCGCGGGCGACGACACGATCGCCACCGCGCTGCTGCTGATGCTCGACCGCGAGACGGGCCAGCTCACCTACACGAGCGCCGGGCACCCGCCGGCGCTCGTGGTGGGTAGAGACGGCACCCGCTTCCTCGAGGACGGGCGCTCGATGCCGGTCGGCGCCGCCGACGCCGCGGTCTTCCGCGAGGGCACCGCCGTGCTCGAGGGCGGGGAGACGCTGGTGCTGTACACCGACGGGCTGGTGGAGCGCCGCGACATCCCGCTCGACCGCCGCCTCGAGGAGCTGGCGGAGGTTGCCGGCAGTGGCGCGCTGGAACTGGAGGACCTGTGCGACCGCCTGCTCCGCAGGCTGCTCGGCGAGGGCGAGCGCGCCGACGACGTTGCCCTGATCGCGGTGCGCGCGGAGCCCGCCGCGCTGCAGCGGATCAGCCTGCGCCTGCCGGCCGAGCCGGACGCCCTGCTGGGCCTCAGGCGCCGGCTCGCGCGCTTCCTGCACTCAGCGGGCGCGACCGAGGCGGAGTCCTACGAGATCACGCTGGCGATATCGGAGACGTGCGGCAACGCGATCGAGCACGCCTACGGGCCGGGTGACGCGAGCTTCCAGGTGGAGGTCGAGCTCGACGGCGACGAGCTGGTGGCCTCCGTGCGCGACTCGGGCAGCTGGCGCAAGAGCCGCGGCGCCAGCCACCGCGGGCGAGGGCTGAAGATCATCGACGGGATCATGGACAGCTCCGACGTGGTGCGCGACGAGCGCGGCACGGTCGTAAACATGCGGCGCAGGCTGTCGGCCGGGGTGCCCGCGTGAGCACGGCCGCAGAGGTCTCGGTCGAGCTGAACGGCGCGACCGTCGTCGCGCGCCTCACCGGCGAGGTGGACATGGCGAACGCCACCTACGTGCACGACGAGCTGCTGCGCTCGGTGCCCAACGACGCGGTCGCGCTCGTGATCGACCTGGGCCCGACGCGCTACCTCGACTCGGCGGCGATCGCGCTGCTGTTCGACATCGCCAGGCGGCTCGGAACGCGGCGCCAGGCACTGCGGCTGGTGATGCCCCCGGACTCGCCGCTGGAGCGGGTGCTCACGCTCACCGAGATGGGCAGCGTGGCCCCGATCCACGAGACCCTCGCCTCGGCCCTGGCCGGGTAGTCTGCCCCGGGAGGGACATCCGAGGAGAGGAGACGGTCTAAATGGCCCACGAGTCCGCCAGGAGAATCCGGAATGTGGCGCTGGTCGGCCACCGGGGCAGCGGCAAGACGTCCGTGAACGAGGCACTCCTCTTCGAAGCGGGCGCGATCAACCGGCTGGGCTCGGTGGCGGACGGAACGACGGTCTCGGACGCGGCGCCGGACGAGAAGGCGCGCGAGATGTCGATCAGCGGAAGCATCTCCTCGTTCCACTGGGACGACCGCAAGATCAATTTGATCGACACCCCCGGCGAGCCCAGCTTCGTGGCCGATGCGCTGGCGGCCCTGCGCGTGTGCGAGGGCGCGGTCTTCGTGGTGAACGGCGTGATGGGCGCCGAGGTGGCCACCGAGCGCCTCTGGGGCCGCGCCGAGGAGCTCGGCCTGGCGCGCCTGATCTTCGTGAACATGCTCGACCGCGAGCGCGCCGACTTCTTCCGCTCGCTGGAGTCGCTCAAGACCGCCTTCGGCCAGCACGTGGTGGCCACCGAGATCCCGATCGGCGCCGAGCACGAGCTGGAGGGCGTGGTCGACCTCGTCGACATGAAGGCCTACCGCTACGAGGGCGACGGCCGCGACAACTGCCAGGAGATCGAGATCCCCGCCGAGCTGGCCGAGCGCGCGCAGGAGTACCGCGAGAAGCTGATGGACGAGGTCGCCGAGGTATCCGATGCGCTGATGGAGCGCTACCTCGAGGGCGAGGAGATCTCCCACGACGAGACCGTCGCCGCGCTCAAGACCGGCGTCACCGAGGGCCGCATCTTCCCGGTCACCTGCGGCGCCGCGACTCGCAACCTCGGCATCAACCGGCTGCTCGACGCATTCGTGGAGGACCTGCCCTCACCGGCCAAGAAGGGCGCGGTGCAGATCGAGGGCGCGACGCTCGAGCCGGAGGAGTCCGAGGAGCTCGTGGCGTTCGTGTTCAAGACGCTGTCCGACCCGTTCACCGGCCGGCTCAACCTCTTCAAGGTGTTCCAGGGCGTGCTCGGCCACGACAGCCACGTCGTGAACTGCCGGACGCACAACAAGGAGCGCATCGGGCAGCTGCTGGTGCCCCAGGGCGAGGACCACTCGGAGCATGCCGACGAGTTCGGCCCCGGCGACATCGGCGCCGTCGCCAAGCTGAAGGACACCCACGCCGGCGACGTGCTGGCCTCCGGCGACACCGACGTGCCGATCGGGCTCCCCGAGATGCCGAACCCGGTGATGGCGTTCGCCATGGAGCCGAAGGCGAAGGGCGACGAGGACAAGGTCTTCACGGCGCTCAGGCGCCTGCAGGAGGAGGATCCGACGATCGACGTGCACCGTGACGAGCAGACCGGCGAACAGATCGTGGCCGGGCTCACGCAGATCCACGTCGAGGTGGTCGTGGAGCGGATGAGGGAGCGCTACGGCGCCGAGGTGAACCTCAAGCCGCCGCGCGTCCCGTACCTGGAGACGATCCGCGGCGGGGCCAAGTCCCACGCGCGCTACAAGAAGCAGACCGGCGGCCGCGGCCAGTTCGCCGACTGCCACATCGAGATCGAGCCGCTGCCCTCGGGCTCCGGCTTCGAGTTCGTGAACGCGATCAAGGGCGGCGTGATCCCGGGCGGCTTCATCCCGGCCGTCGAGAAGGGCATCCAGGAGTCGATGCAGGCCGGAACGGTCGCCGGCTACCCGGTACAGGACCTGCGCGTGCGCCTGTACGACGGCCAGCACCACTCCGTCGACTCCTCGGAGATGGCCTTCAAGATCGCCGGCTCGATGGCCTTCAAGGACGCGATGGAGCAGGCCCAGCCGGTGCTGATGGAGCCGATCATGACCCTCACGGTGGTGGTGCCGGAGGATGCCGTGGGCGACGTGATCGGCGACCTGAACTCGCGCCGCGGGCGGCCGCTCGGCATGGAGCCGAAGGGCACGATGACCGAGGTCAAGGCCGAGGTGCCGATGGCCGAGGTGCTGAGCTACGCGCCGGACCTGCGCGCCGTCACCGGCGGCCAGGGCGACTACACGATGGAGCTGGCGCGCTACGAGGAGGTGCCGGGGCACGTGTCGCAGCATGTGATCGCCCAGGCGAGGGAGAGCAGGGAAGCCGTAAGCGCCTGATCCGGCCCGGAACTGCAATGGACATTTCTATGAGGCACCGTCCGGCTGATTCGCGCATATCATCGACTGGGTGAAGAAGGAGCTTCGACCCGTCCACGACAACGTGTCGTGCGACGTGTGCGGCCGGACGATCTTGAAGGGCGAGCGCACGGAGGCCTACCAGTCGGCCGACGGCCGCCGCTACACCGTGTGCGAGCTCTGCACGGCGCGCGCTGAGGGGCTCGGCTGGATCCGCGCCTCGGTGGCCGACGAGGCCTTTGCCCGCGCCCCGCGGCCCGAGCCGCGCCGCTCGCTGCTGGGGCGGCTGCGCAAGCGCCCCGGGCCCGAGGCCGCGCCCGAGCAGCCCGCGGCCGAGGCGCCGCCGGAGCCGTACTCCGAGGACTACGAGCAGGAGCTGAACGGCGCCGAGCCGGCCGAGGAGCCGGAGCCCGAGCAGGCGCCACCGCCCCCGCAGCGCCCGAAGGCGGAGCGCTCGCGCCCGAAGGACCCTCGCCACGTGCGAGCGGTGCCCACCACCGTCGAGGCCAAGGTGGAGCGGTCGCTCGACCTCTTCAACGCGTCGGAGCACCAGCGCACAATTGCGGGCCTGGCCCGCACGCTCGGCGCGCCCTGGGTGGCCGCCGTGCCGTCGATCGAGGAGCCCAGCTTCGTCACCGTAGTGGTGGCCTGGGAGCTGTCCTGGTATCGCTTCCGCGTGGACCTCGGCGACGCCGCCGACCCCGTCACGCTCGCGGCGAACGGGGAGGAGGTCGACCAGATCGACGAAACTCTTAGAGACTGGAACGCGACAATCGACGACGAAGGCCGGCTCGTTGCCGGCGATGCGGTCGCCGGAGGAGGAGCAGGGGAACGATGATCT
>JBBQRG010000049.1:0-23830 GCA_038215095.1 Solirubrobacterales bacterium
GGCGGATCGCGTTCTCCCAGGCCGCGCGCGGCGACGAGGCGGGCGTCGAGGACATGCTCCTCGGCATCAACTCCCATGTGCAGCGCGACCAGCCCTATGTCTACTCGCTGATGGGCCTGCGAACGGCTGCCGGCGCCAGCCGCAAGCCCGACCACGATCGCTTCAACATCCTCCTCGAGCGCTCCTACGACCGGGTGATCCAGGGGATCCGCGACCACTACGACCCCGACGTCGAGACCACGAACCCGAGCGGCAACCCCGCCGACAACCAGGCCGGCGAGCAGCTCGTGGCCGGCTGGCGAGAGGGCGTCTGGCGAAACGCCGAGCGCCTGACGAACGCCTCTTCCGCTCAGGAACGGCGGCAGGTCGAGGAGTCGATCGAGGCGAACGCGGCGACGTCGGCCCACAGCATCACAAGCGACCCCGACCCGCCCGGCCACCGCGCCTTCCGCGACGCCTACTGCCGCCGGCATCTGCGAAAGAGCCACTACCGAACGAAGGGCCTGCTGGCGATCCGCCTGACCGCTCGGCGGCTGCCAGGCAGCCGGGTGCGCTTCCTCGCCAGCTCGACCAGCCGCGGTCCCGACGCGCGGCGGCCGGTGAACGGGGCGCTGGTGCGCTTTGCTGGGAGGCGCAGGCGAACGGCGGCGAATGGGCGCGTGACGCTGCGCTCCCGGCGCGGTGGGCGGGCCGTTGCGACGTTCGCCGGGCTCCGGCGCGGCGTCCTCAGCGTTCGCAGGGCGGGCTAGGCGGCCTCGCGCAGGCCGCCGGCCAGCGCGGAGCGCAGCGCTTCCCTCACCCCGCCCGCCTTGCGGCCAGGGTGCACGACGCGCTTCAGGCCGAACTTTGCGGCCTCTGCCAGGCGCCTGTCGGGGTGGGCGACCTCGCGCAGCTCGCCGGTCAGGCCCAGCTCTCCGAAGGCCGCCAGCGGGCTGCCGTCGCCCGACAGCTCGGTGCCCTTGGAGGCCGAGGCCAGCGCCAGGGCGATGGCCAGGTCAGCTCCCGGCTCGTCCACGCGGACGCCCCCGGCCACGGACACGAACACGTCGCTGCCGCCCAGCGAGAGCCCTGCGTGGCGGGCCAGCACGGCCAGCACCAGCGCCAGGCGGTTGCGGTCGACGCCGTTCGCCACCCGCCGCGGCGGCACCAGCTCGGTGGGCGCCACCAGCGCCTGGACCTCCACGAGCAGCGGCCGCGAGCCCTCCATCGCGCACAGGACCACGGACCCCGGGGCGCGCGTGGCCTCCGAGACGAAGCGGGCCGAGGCGTCCTGGACCTCCACGAGGCCCTGCTCCTTCATCTCGAACACCCCCGCCTCGTTGGTCGAGCCGAAGCGGTTCTTGAGCGCGCGCAGCGTGCGGTAGGTGCGCTCGCGCTCGCCCTCGAAGCTGAGCACGCAATCCACCAGGTGCTCGAGCACGCGCGGCCCGGCCAGCGAGCCCTCCTTGGTCACGTGGCCCACCAGGATCACCGCGGTGCCCTGCGCCTTCGCCACGCGCATCAGGCGGCCGGCCACCTCGCGCACCTGGCCAACCGAGCCCGGCGAGCCCGACAGGGCGGAGTCATAGAGCACCTGCACCGAGTCGATCACGCAGGCTTCCGGCCGCTCCGCCTCGAGCGTGGCCAGCACAGCGTCGAGATCCGTCTCGGCGATGATCGGCACGCCGAGGGCGCCGCCCTCCAGGCGCGCGGCGCGCAGCCGGACCTGCGCGGCCGACTCCTCGCCCGACACGTAGAGCACCTTGCGCCCGGAGGCGGCGAGGTTGCCGAGCGCCGCCGTGGTGAGCGTGGACTTGCCGATGCCGGGCGAGCCGCCGATCAACACCATCGAGCCGGGCACCAGGCCGCCGCCGAGCACGCGATCGAGCTCGCCTATGCCGGTCCCCAGGCGCTGTACCGCCGGCGCCTCGACCTGGCCGAGCAGCACGGGCGTCAACGCCCGGGCCGAGCTGCGTGGGCGCCCCGGCGCGGCCGCGGCGGGCCGCGCCTCCTCGGCGATCGTGTTCCACTCGCCGCAGCCCGGGCAGCGCCCGTGCCACTTGGGGGTCTGCTGCCCGCACGCTGAGCAGGCGAAAATCGAGGCGGATTTTGCCATCACCCGAATGTAGGTCCGGGACCAGACGGGTTCGCCCCTGCAATCCGTCCGACGCGAGGCGTTGGATCGCGCGCGTGACGTTGCTGGACCAACCGGTCGCCGGAGCCGAGTACCTGGCGGTCGACACCGAGACGAACGGGCTGGCGGGCGACCTCTGCGAGCTCACCGAGGTCGGCGCAGTGGTGGTGGGCGGCGGCGAGTGCCACGACTCGTGGGAATCGCTCGTGCGGGTGGAGCGCCCGCTCTCTCGCGGGATCGAGCGCTTCACGGGCATCACCCAGGCGATGGTGGACTCGGCGCCGCCGACCGACGAGGTGCTCCCCGAGGTAGCCGAGCTGATGCGCGGCCGCGCCCTCGTGGCGCACAACGCGAGCTTCGACAAGCGCGTGCTGCGCCAGGCCTTCGAGCGCGCCGGGCTCGACTGGCCGAACCCGCCGGTGCTTTGCACCGTCTCGCTTGCGCGGCGCTTCGCCCCGCTGGTGCGAAAGCGCGGGCTCGCGGTGCTGGCCGAGGCACTCGGCATCGAGGTGGACGAGGTGCACCGCGCGCTGCCCGACGCGCTCACCTGCGGGCGCGTCTTCTGCGCCCTGTTCCCGCGGCTGTGCGCAAACGCGCCCACGCTTGGCGACGCCGTGGCGCTCGGGCGCTCGACGCGGCGCGCCCGCAAGACCGAGCCCGCCGAGGCGATCCCGCGCGAGGCGCGGCCCGACCTCTCCACGCTGCCGGACGACCCGGGCGTCTACATCTTCAGGGACGAGCGCGGGCGGCCGCTCTACATCGGCAAGTCGGTGTCGCTGCGCTCTCGCGCGCGGGCCCACTTCTGCCAGCCGGCCGGCTGGGAGGGGCGCGCCGAGGTCGTGGACTACCGCCCCACCAACTCCGAGCTGGGCGCGCTGGTGCTGGAGAACCGGCTGATCAAGCAGCACAAGCCGGCCGGCAACAAGAAGCTCAAGCGCAGCGACCGCTACGTGTACCTGCGCTGCCGCCTGGACATCCCCTACCCGGTGCTCGAGGTGGCGCCCGAGCCGGCGGCGGGCCGGGCGGTCAACGTGGGCCCGCTGCGCGGCAAGGCGCTGGCGCTCGAGCTGGCCGACCAGCTCACCTCCCTCTACCGGCTGCGCCACTGCGGCCGCAAGCTCACCCTGCGCGAGCACCCCTCCGCCTACGGCCAGATGGGCCGCTGCTCCTCGCCCTGCCTCGGCGACCTCGACCCCAACGCCTACCGGCGCCAGCTCGACAAGGCGCTCGGGCTGTTCGACGGCCCCGACGGCGGCAAGCGGCTGCTGGCGGAGCTCGACCGCCAGATGACCGACGCCGCCCACGAGCGCCGCTACGAGCGCGCCGACGCGCTGCTGCGCCGGCGCGACCGCCTGTCGTGGCTGCTCGATCGCCTCGAGGGCCTGCTGCGGGCAACGCACTCGGCGCCGCGGCTGGTGGTCGTGCGCCACCCGGTCAAGGAGCGCTTCGACGCCTTCTGGATCGTGCGCGGCCGGGTGGCCGACTGGGGACCGCTGCCCGGTCCCAGCGAGCTGGCGCGGCGCACCGAGGCCGCGCTGGAGCGCGACCGCGACCGCCGCCCGGCCCCGCTGCCGGCTGCCGAGGTGGACGAGCTGAGGATCGTCTGGGGCTGGCTGGCCGAGCACGAGCCGGCGCAGCTGCCGCTCGACGCGGGCGCCCCCGAGCCTGCCCGCCTAGAGCGACTGCTCGCTGCCGCCTGAGGCGCGCTCGGCGGCCTGGAAGCCGTTGCGCTTGTGAGTGCCGTCGCAGAACGGCTTGGTGGCCGAGCCGCCGCAGCGGCAGAGCGCCAGCGGGCGGCCGTCGTCGGGCAGCTCGAACTCCGTGCCGTCGGCGTCGATCAGCGTGACCGGGCCGGTGATCTTGTAGGGCCCGTTCTCGCGCGTCTTGATCTCGACTCGGCTCATTACTTCAGGTTAGGGTGCCCGGGGCCCCGGAGAATTGTCTGACATGAACCGAGACACGCCACCTTTTCGCGCCGATCACGTGGGCAGCCTGCTGCGCCCGCCGGAGCTGCTGAAGGCGCGCGACGACTTCGCGGCGAGCCGAATCGACGCCCAGCAGCTACGCGGCATCGAGGACGACGCCATCCGCGACGTGGTGAAGCTGCAGAAGGACGCCGGCCTCCAGTCGGCCACCGACGGCGAGTTCCGCCGAGCCTCCTGGCACATGGACTTCATCTATAGCCTCGACGGGATCAGCCGCGCCGAGGACGACCTCACCGTGCACTTCAAGAACGAGGACGGCGAGATCGACTTCACCCCGGCCGCGCTGAAGGTGGACGGCAAGCTGGGCGTGTCGGAGACGATCTTCGGCGAGGACCTCAAGTTCCTCCAGCAGACGGTGGACGGCGCCACCCCGAAGCTCACGATCCCCAGCCCGAGCATGGTGCACTATCGCGGCGGCGCGGCCGCGATCGACCCCGACGTGTACGCCGATCAGGACGAGTTCTGGAGCGACCTGACGAGCGCGTACGCGGAGCAGGTGCGCCGCGTGGGAGAGCTCGGCTGCACCTACCTGCAGTTCGACGACACGAGCCTCGCCTACCTGAACGACCCCAAGCAGCGCGAGCAGATGTCAGAGCGCGGCGAGGACGCCGAGCACCTGCACGAGAGCTACATCCGGCACATCAACGAGGCGCTCGAGGGTCGGCCCGACGGGATGACCGTGACCACGCACATGTGCCGCGGCAACTTCCGCTCCTCGTGGGCGGCGGAGGGCGGCTACGACTTCGTGGCGGAGGCGCTGTTCGGCGAGCTCGGCGTGGACGGCTTCTTCCTCGAGTACGACGACGAGCGCTCCGGCACGTTCGAGCCGCTGCGCTTCGTGCCGAAGGACAAGCTGGTGGTGCTGGGCCTCGTGACCACCAAGCGCGGCGATCTTGAGGACAAGGACACGCTCAAGCGCCGCATCGAGGAGGCCTTGAAGTACGTGGACGTCGACCAGCTCTGCCTCTCGCCGCAGTGCGGCTTCTCCTCGACCGTCGAGGGGAACGCGCTCAGCCAGGAGCAGGAGATCGCCAAGCTCCGCCTGATCGTGGAGACCGCACAGGAGGTATGGAACTGATGGACACGCTGCTGATCGGCGGAGATTGGACCGGAGCGCAGGACGGCAAGAGCTTCGACAAGACCGATCCCTTCACCGGGGAATCCGCCGGCAGCGCGGCCGCGGCCGGCCGTGAGGACGCGCGAGCTGCCGCCGACGCCGCGGCCGCGGCGTTCCCCGAGTGGGCAGCCACCCCGCCCGCGGGGCGTCGCGAGCTGCTGCAGAAGGCCGCGGGCCTGATCTCCGAGCGCGCCCAGGACATCGCCGCGATCGTGACCGAGGAGACCGGCGGCACCTTCGGCTGGGGCATGTTCAACTGCAACCTCGCCGCCGGGATGCTGGGCGAGGCCGCCGCCCAGACCACCGCGGCCACAGGCGAGATCATCCCCTCGGACGTGCCCGGCCTTACGGCCATGGGCGTGCGCCAGCCGGCCGGCGTGGTGCTGGGCATTGCGCCCTGGAACGCGCCCGTGATCCTCGGCACGCGCGCGATCGCGTCGCCGCTTGCCTACGGCAACACCGTGATCCTGAAGGCCTCCGAGGTCTGCCCGCACACGCACGCCGAGATCGGGCGGGCGCTCGCCGACGCGGGTATGCCGCCCGGCGTGGTGAACGTGGTCACCCACGAGGCCGACGACGCGCCCGACGTGGTCGACGAGCTGATCGCGCACCCGGCCGTGCGGCGCATCAACTTCACGGGCTCCACGCGCGTGGGCCGGCTGATCGCGGAGAACGCCGCGCGTCACCTCAAGCGCGTGCTGCTCGAGCTCGGCGGCAAGGCGCCGCTGGTGGTGCTGCCGGACGCCGACCTCGACGAGGCCGTCGCCGCCGCCAAGTTCGGCGCCTTCATGCACCAGGGCCAGATCTGCATGTCCACCGAGCGCGTGGTGGTGGACCGCTCCGTGTCGGGCGACTTCGCCTCGCTGCTGGGGGAGAAGGCCGGCGCGCTGAAGGTGGGCGACCCCCGCGATCCCGAGACCCAGATCGGTCCGATGGTGAACGCAAGTGCCGTCGAGCGCGTCGCGGGGCTGGTCAAGGACGCGGTGGACCAGGGCGCCCAGGTCGTGACGGGCGGCGAGGCCGACGGCGCGCTGTTCCCGCCCACGGTGCTGGCCGGCGTCACGCCCCAGATGAAGATCTACAGCGAGGAGTCGTTCGGGCCGGTGGTGGGCCTGATCGAGGTCGACGGCGCCGACGAGGCCGTCCGGGTCGCGAACGACACCGACTACGGCCTCGCCGCCGCGGTGTTCGGCAAGCACGTGCCCTCAGCGCTCGACGTGGCCCGCCGCATCGAGAGCGGCATCTGCCACGTGAACGGCGCGACGGTGCACGACGAGCCCCAGATGCCCTTCGGCGGCGTCAAGGCCAGCGGCTTCGGGCGCTTCGGAGGGAAGGCAGCGATCGAGGAATTCACGGAGCTCCGCTGGATCACGATCCAGGAGGGCTCGAGGGAATATCCCATATAGCGCTCCGTAGCTGGCGGCCAGGCCAGCGTGCTGCCCGCGGCCACACGTGCCCCCTACGCCACCGGTGGCGGGCTGGCTAAGTCGGCAGCTTGACGCCGAGAAGCTCTCTGGCGTTGCCCTCGTAAATCTTTGCGCGCTCGCCGTCTGGCAGTTCGAGCGACTCGACGTCCGAGATCGTGTTGCGGATGAACGAGCCCTGCACGGGGTCGAAGGGCATGTCGCTCGCGAACAACATGTGGTCGATCCCGAAGAAGTCGTAGGCGCAGCGCAGCGCGTGCGGGGCGCCGAACACGGCGGTGTCGGCGTAGAAGAGCTTGAAGGCGTCGAGGGGGCGGCCCTCGAGGCCGCTCTCCACGAGCTCCGACTCGTCGTCCGGCGTCCGGGCGCCGAAGCTGTCCATGCCGGGGCCGACGCGACCTGAGAAGAAGGGCACCATGCCGCCGGCGTGGTGGGTCACGATTTTCAGGCCGGGGTGGCGGCTCATCAGCCCCGAGAAGACCAGCCGGGCCATGAACGCCGACGTGTCGTAGGGCCAGCCGAACAGCCACCACAGCTCGAACTTCGACTTCTCCTCGGTCGGGTAGTCGGGCCACGAGGAATTGCGCGCCGGGTGCACCCAGATCGGGCGATCCAGCTTGGCCATGCGCGCGAACAGAGGCTCGAAGCGCGGGTCGTCGAATGCCACGCCGTTCACGTGGTTGTAGACCTGCACGCCGAGCGCGCCGAGCTCGCCGATCGCGCGCTCGAGCTCCTCCATGCTGGCGTCCACGTCGTTCAGCGGCAGCCCGGCCACGAAGCCCACGAAGCGGTCGGCGTGCTCCTGCACCAGCTCCGCCATCGAGTCGTTGCCCAGGCGAGCCAGCTCGGCCGACAGCGCCGGGTCGCCCAGCGACTCGATCGGCGGCGCCGCCAGGCTGATCACCTGCACGTAGTCGTCGAACTCGTCGATCACGCGCATGCGCGCGTCCATGTCGTAGAGCGACTTGATCGGGGCCGTGCGGCGCAGCAGGTTCGCCGCGCGCTCGGTGGAGATCTCCTGCAGCCGGTCGTAGTAGGGCCGCGGCAGCACGTGGCAGAACGCGTCGACCTTCACTTGACCAGGCCGTACTTCCGCATCAGCTGCGCCGTCAGGTCGACGGACGCCTGGTCGGTCTTCGCCTTCCAGGCGGGCAGGATCACCTTCTGCGCGGCCGGGGGCGGGATCGAGGATCCCTTCGGAAGGAAGTCGCGGAACGACTGCGGGTCCTTGCTGATCGAGGCGGCCGTGTCAGCGACGCCCTGCTGGAAGCGCTTCACCACGCCGCCGTTCTTGCTCAGGTACTTCTGGCTCGTGAAGTAGCAGCCGATCTGCAGTCCCGGCTTCGTGCCCACGTAGGGACGGTCGACGATCCGGTCGCCGACCTTCAGGCCGAGCGTCACGAACGGCTCGATGGCGAATGCGGCATCGACGCGCCCCTTGCCGACCGCGCCGACCATGTCGGGGAAGTCGACCTCGGTCAGCTTCAGCTTCGACACGTCCACGCCCTTCTTGGCGAGCGACGCCTTGGCGGTCAGCTCGGCCACGTTCTTCAGCGTGTTCACCGCGAGCGTCTTGCCCTCGAGGTCCTTCGGCGCGCGGATCGGGCTGTCGCCCTTCACGATGATCGCCGAGAAGTCCTTGGTGCGGTCGGCCTGGACGAAGGTGCCGGGCGCGACCACCTTCAGCGGGATCTTCTTGCTCTTCGCCAGCAGCACCGAGACGAGGTTCGAGCCGCCGATGTCCACGCTGCCGGACACCACCGCCGGTACCACGGTCGCGCCGCCCTGGCTGGGCTTCACCTGGACGGTGAGCTTGCGCTTCTTGAAGTAGCCCCGCTTCACGCCGTACTCGAGGAAGGCGGCGGGCACGCCGGCGGTGTCCTGCACCCGCACAGTCGACGAACTGCCGCCCGAATCGCTGCCGCAGCCCGCGACGAACGCCAGCGCAACGCATCCGGCCGCCCTCAGCCTCACATCCGAGGCCTACCCGGACCGCTCGTCGAGCACACCCTGGGCGATCTTGAAGGCCGTGTTTGCAGCGGGAACGCCGCAGTAGATCGCGCTCTGGAGGATCACTTCCTTGATCTCGTCGGGCGACATGCCGTTGCGCAGGGCGGCCCCCACGTGCAGCTTCAGCTCGTCGTCATGGCCCAGCGCGATCAGCGCGGTCAGCGTGATGGCGCTGCGCGTGCGGCGGTCCAGGCCGGGGCGGGTCCAGATCTCCCCCCACGCGTAGCGCGTGATGAAGTCCTGGAACTCCTGCGTGAACTCGGTCGCGTTGTCCGTCGCGCGGTCCACGTGCTCGTCGCCCAGCACCTCGCGGCGCGTGCGCATGCCCTCCTCGCTCATCGCTCGCCGAGGTGGCCCAGGACCAGGTCGGTGTACTCACGCGGGCGGGCTACGTTGGCGACGTGGCGCGCGTCCTGGAGCACGCGGAAGTCGGCTCCAGGGATGGCCTCCGCGATGTCGCGGTTCCAGTCGGGCGGCGTGGACGGGTCGTCGTCCCCGGCGATCACGAGGGTGGGCGCCTGGATGCTCCCGAGCTCCTCGCGCATGTCCATCTCGCGGATCGCCGCGCAGCAGCCCGCGTAGCCTTCGCCCGGGGTGGTGCTCAGCATCTCCCGGAAGCGGTCGATCTCATCCGGCCGGCGCTCGTGGAAGGCAGGCGTGAACCAGCGCTCGAGCGCTGCCTCCGCCAGCCCGGCGACGCCCTCGGCGGAGCGCGCGACCTTGGCCCGCCTGGTCCACTCCTCGGCCGGCGGGAAGTAGGCAGCGGTGCACGAGACCACCAGACGGTCGATCCGGTCCGGCGCGTTGATGCCGAGCCAGAGGCCGACCATGCCGCCCAGCGAGAGGCCGCAGAAGTGGGCGCGCTCGATGCCCAGCTCGTCGAGCAGCCCCAGCACGTCCGCTTCCAGATCGGCCATCGAGTAGGGCCCGTCGGGTACCTCGGACTGGCCGTGGCCGCGGTGGTCGTAGCGCAGCAGGCGAAAGCGCTCGGCCAGCTCGGGCGCCTGGGCGTCCCACATCGTCTGTGTCGTGCCGATCGAGCTGGACAGCACCAGGACCGGCGCGTCCTCGGGCCCGTCCAGCCGGTGGTGCAGCCGCACGCTCATTGCGTTCCCCGGTATAGCTGAAGCGCTCGGTCGACGAAGGTGCCGACAGAGCCGAGGTAGCCAGCGGGGTCCAGTGCGCGGTCGAGCTCGGCCTCGCCCAGGCGGTCGCCGGCCTCGCCGGCCACCAGCTCGTCGCGCAGCGAGAGCCCGCCGTCGGCGGCTTGTGCCGCGGCCTCCCCCACCACGCGCTTGGCCTCGGCGCGGCCCACCTGCTCGGCCAGCGCGAACATCACGCTCTCCGCCATCGGCTGCCCGCCCGCGGCGTCCAGGTTCGCGCGCATTCGCTCGGTGTTCACCTCGAGGCCCTCCACGACCTCGCGCATGTGCGCCGCCGCTCCCCCGGTCAGGGCGAGCGCCTCGCCGAGCGGCTCCCACTCGGACTGCCACGCCCCGGCGGCGCGCTCGTGCTCCTGCGCCATCGCCTCCAACAGCATGCCGGCGGCGCCGCGCACGCGCCGCGCGCACGCGATCGCCAGCGCGGAGCCCACGGGGTTGCGCTTCTGGGGCATGGTCGACGAGCCGCCACGGCCCTCGCCCGACGGCTCGGCGAGCTCCCCCACCTCGGTCTGCGACATCAGCACCACGTCGAGCGCCAGCTTCTCGATCGAGCCCGCCGCCAGGGCCAGCGCGGCGCCCAGCTCGACGACGGGCGCGCGGTCGGTGTGCCAGGGCAGCTCCGGCGCGGTCAATCCGAGGCGCGTGGCCAGGGCCTCCACCACGGCCGGGCCCTTGTCGCCGAGCGGGGCCAGCGTGCCGGCGGCGCCGCCCAGCTGGACCGGCAGGCGCTGGCGCAGCTGCGCCAGCCGCGTGCGGGCGCCCAGCACCGCCACCAGCCAGCCCGCGGCCTTCAGTCCAAAGGTCGTGGGCAGCGCCTGCTGCATCAGGGTGCGGGCCACCAGCGGTGTGTCGCGGTGGGCCTCGGCCAGCGCGGCGCAGGCGGCCGCCACGCCCTCCAGCTCGGCGTCGATCAGCTCCAGCGCGTCGCGCGCCACCAGCATCGCCGCGCTGTCCAGCACGTCCTGGCTCGTGGCGCCCCAGTGCACGTAGCCGGCGGCCTCGCCCCCGACCTCTGCGGTCAGCGCCGAGACCAGCGCCGCCGCCGGATTGCCCGCGTCGCGCCCGGCCGCTCCCAGCTCAGCGGCGTCGAACGCTTCCGCACGGCAGGCCACTGCGATCGCCCCGGCCGCCTCGGACGGGATCACGCCGACCTCGGCCTCGGCCTCCGCCAGCGCCCCCTCGAAGTCGAGCATCGCCTGCAGCCAGGCGCGGTCGGACACCGCGTCGCGCAGCTCCGCGGGCACGAAGATCGGGCTGAACAGGCCGCTAGACGTCAAGGAAGGCGGTCTCGCCGTCGCCCTGGAGGCGGATGTCGAAGCGCAGCATGCCGTTCTCCTCCACGGCCACGAGCGTAGCCACCGCGTCGTCCTCGATCGAGGAGAGCAGCGGGTCCGCGGCGTTCGCCTCCTGCTCGTCCGGGAAGTACACGCGCGTGACCACCCGCTGCAGGAGGCCGCGCGCGAACACGGACATCTCGATGTGCGGCGCCTGCGGCCGGCCATCGGGCCCCGGGACGGGGCCAGGCTTGACGGTGCGGAACTCGTAGCGCCCGTAGTCGTCGGTCTGGGCGCGGCCGAAGCCCTTGAAGCCCTCCTCCAGCGGCACGTCCCCCCGTTCGTCCTCGGGGTGCGCGTAGCGCCCGGCCTGGTTGGCCTGCCAGATCTCGATCATGCCGTCGTCCACCGGCGCGCCGTCGCCGTCGGTGAGCGTGCCGACGAGCCTGATGGCGCCGGGGTGGTCGGCCGAGACCAGCTCGGCCCCGTCGTCCCAAGGCAGGCCGATGTGGAAGTACGGCCCGACCGTCTGCGATGCCGTGGGGCGCAGCGCCACTAGTCCTCCATCGGCGTGGCCTCGCGGCCGCGCAGCACGATGTCCCACTTGAAGCCCAGCGAGACGTCGGGCACGGTGCTCTCAAGGTCGAAGCTCGAGATCAGGCGCTCGCGGTCGCGCTCGTCGCGGACCGAGTGGTAGATCGGATCCTGGAAGAACAACGGGTCGCCGGGGAAGTACATCTGGGTGACCAGCCGCGTCGCGAAGGCCGGCCCGAACAGCGAGAAGTGGATGTGGGCCGCGCGCCAGGCGTTGTGGTGGTTCGGCCACGGGTAGGCGCCCGGCTGGATGGTCGTGAACTCGTAGTTGCCCCCGCTGTCGGTCACGCAGCGGCCGGCGCCGTCGAAGTTCGGGTCGAGCGGCGCGGGGTGCTGGTCGCCCTGGTGGCGGTAGCGGCCGCCGGCGTTGGCCTGCCACACCTCGATCAGCCCGTCCGGCACGGGCCGGCCGTCGCCGTCGAGCACGCGGCCGGCCACCGTGATGCGCTGGCCTATGGCCTCCTTCTCGTGCTGGCGCGTGAGGTCGTTGTCGCCCTCCTCGACCCGGTCGTGCCCGTACACCGGCCCCGTGATCTCGGACAGGCCGTGCGGAACGTAGATCAGCGGCCGCTTCGGCGCCCGCTTCACCGTGGCCCGGTAGCCCGGCGAGAGCAGCAGGGGGTCGACCTCCTTGTGGTCGCGCCGGTAACCCCTCACGCCGTCGACTCGACCACCATCGCGATGCCCTGCCCGACGCCGATGCAGAGCGCCGCGAGCCCGTAGCCGCCGCCGCGGCGCTGCAACTCGTGGACGAGCGTTGCCAGGATCCGGGCGCCCGAGCAGCCGATCGGGTGTCCCAGCGCCACAGCTCCGCCGTTCACGTTCACGATCTCACGGTCGAGCTCGGTCCACTCCGCCAGGCACGCCAGCGTCTGCGCCGCGAACGCCTCGTTCAGCTCCACCAGCGCCAGGTCGCCCCAGCCGATGCCCGCCCGCTCGAGCGCCCTGTTGGCCGCCTCGACCGGCGCGATGCCGTAGAGCGGCGGGTCCACGGCGTTCAGGCCGCGCGAGACTACGCGCGCCAGCGGCTTGCGCCCGGACGCCTCCACGCCCGCCTCGTCGGCCATCAGCACGGCGGCCGCGCCGTCGTTCAGCGGCGAGGCGTTGCCCGGCGTGACGCTGCCGTCCTTGCGAAAGGCGGGCCTGAGCTTGGTAAGCGACTCCATCGAGCTGTCGGGCCTGATCGTCTCGTCGCGCTCCAGCTCGGTGTCCGGCACGTCGACCACCTCGTCGTCGAAGCGGCCCTCCTCCCAGGCCGCCGCTGCGCGCTTGTGGCTGCGGACCGCGTACTCGTCCTGGGCGTCGCGCGACACCGAGTACTTGTCGGCCAGGATCTCGGCCCCCTCGCCCAACGAGGTCGTGTAGTCCTCGGGCATGTTCGGGTTGACGAGCCGCCAGCCGAGCGTGGTGGACGCGAGCTCGGGGACGGTCCGGTCGTACGGCTTCTCGGCCTTCAGCATCACGTGAGGCGCGCGACTCATCGACTCCACGCCGCCGGCGATGCACACCGATGCGTCACCCATCCCGATCGCGCGGTTGGCCTCCACCGCCGCCTCCATGCCGGAGCCGCAGAGCCGGTTCACGGTTGCGCCGGGCACGCTGGTGGGCAGCCCGGCCAGGAGCACCGCCATGCGCGCCACGTCGCGGTTCTCCTCGCCGGCGCCGTTCGAGTTGCCGAAGAACACGTCGCCGACTCGCTCGGGGTCGAGCTCGGGGCTGCGCTCCACAAGCGCCTTCACGACGGTCGCGGCCAGGTCGTCGGGGCGCACGCCGGCCAGCCCGCCGCCGTACTTGCCGGTGCGGGTGCGTACCGCGTCGAGGATGTAGGTCTCGCCCGGCATCAGGCCGCCTGCTCCAGGGCGCTCTTCAGCTCTCGCAGCACGGTCAGCTCCTCGTTCGATGGGGGTTCCGTCTCGGTCAGGTCGCCGGCCAGCTTCAGGTCCCAGCCGGTGCCCTCACGCGCCTGCTCCGCCGTCACGCCCGGGTGCAGTTCGGTCTGGATCAGCTCCCCGCTGTCCGGATCGGGGCGCAGCAGGCCCAGGTCGGTGATCACCACGGACGGGCTGCCGGCCGAGGAGAGGAAGTCGAGCTTCTCCACGAACGCTCTGGGCGACTGGCGCATGATCACGATTGTGTCCTTTGCCAGCGCGGCGATCTCCGGAGCTCCGCCGGCGCCCGGCAGCCGCACCTTCGGGTGGTCGTAGTCGCCGATCACCGTGCTGTTCAGGTGGCCGCGCGGGTCGATCTGCGCGGCGCCCAGGAAGCCCACGTCGATCCAGCCGCCCTGCAGCCAGTAGTTGAAGATCTCGGGGACCGAAACCACGGAGTCGGCGGTCTCGGCCAGCTCGCCGTCGCCGATCGAAAGCGGCAGCGTGGCCGGCTTCGAGCCGATCGTCCCGGACTCGTACACCAGCACCGTGCGCGGCGCGTGCGTCAGGCGCGCCAGGTTGGCGGCCGTGCTGGGCAGGCCGATGCCCACGAAGCAGACCGTGCGATCGGTCAGCTCGCGCGCCGCGGCCACGGTCATGGCCTCGTCGGCCGTGAACTCGTCGTTCATCCGACGTTCTCCTGCATCCACGCGCGGAAGCTCTCGCGGTCCTTGCTGATCTCGTCCCAGCGCTGGTAGAAGCCGTTGTCGCGGTCGTAGTAGTCGTGGGCGTAGGAGGGGTGCGCGCCGTTCGGCGCCTCCGCCACGGCGGTCACCGCCCAGGTGGGCAGCACGATCGCCCCCGGCCGCGGCTCCAGCTCGTCCACGACCTCCTCGACCGTCACGAGCGAGCGCTCCGACGCCAGCACGATCTCCTTCTGCACGCCGGTGATGCCCCACAGCTGCACGTTGCCCTCGCGGTCGGCTCGCTGGGCGTGCACGATGCCCGCGTCGGGCCTCAGAGCCGGCACGGCCGCCAGCTCCTCGCCGGTGAAAGGGCACTCGACCGTCGCCACCGTGCGCGTGCGCTCCATCAACTCGGTGCCGAGGTAGCCGCGCGTCACCGCGAAGGGCAGGTTGGAGGCGCCCGCCGCGTAGCGGTTGGCCATGCCCGCGTGGCTGTGCTCCTCCAGCTCGAGCGGCTCCGGCCAGCCGTTCTCGACCGCGTCGCGGAAGCGCCGCAGCGATCCGACGCCCGGGTTCCCGCCCCACGAGAAGATCATCTTGCTCGCGCAGCCCATCCCGATCAGCTGGTCGTAGACCAGGTCGGGCGTCATCCGGATCAGCGTGAGGTCGCGCCGGCGCTGGCGGATGATCTCGTGGCCGGCGGCAAACGGGATCAGGTGGGTGAAGCCCTCCAGGGCCACGCTGTCGCCGTCGTGCACCAGCTGCGCGACGGCCTCCTCGAGCGAGAGCAGCTCAGCCACGCCCGTTCCCGCTCTGCACCATCGCCAGCACGTCCCGCAGGTAGAGCAGGTGGTCCTGCATGGCGCGCTCCGCACGGGCGGGGTCGCCCTTCTCGACCGCCACCAGCAGCGCCTCGTGCTGCTCGAGCACGGCCGAGTGCACCACCGCCCCGTGGAGCACCTCCATCAGCGACGGCTGGAGAACGTCGAAGACCCAGCTCGTGAGCGCCTGGGCCATGCGGTTCCCGGCCGCCGCCCCGATCGTCTGGTGCACCTCGGCGTCGGCGCGCGCCAGCGCGTCGAGGTCGTCGGGCGCCGCCTCCGCCTCGGCGCGCACCGCCTCCCGCAGGCGCTCCACGAGCTCGGGGGTGCCCCGGTGTGCCGCGCGCCCCGCCAGCGGCACCTCCAGCAGCAGCCGGGCGTCGAGCAGCTCGTCGAGCGTGGCCGCGCCGGTCTCCAGCATCATCGCGATGGAGTCGCTGAGGCTGCGGCTCATACCCTGCTCGGCCGTGCGTGCCACGAAGATCCCGCCGCCCGGGCCCTTGGTGGCGCGGATCAGCTTGCCGCTGGCCAGCAGCTTCAGCCCCTCGCGCAGCGTCGGCCGGCTGACGCCGAACACGGCGGCCAGGTCCTCCTCGCGGCCCAGGAAGTCGTCGGGCCCGAGGCCGGCGCGCTGGATGTGGTGCTGGATCTGCACGGCCACCTGCTCGCTCGCGCCGCGGATCGGCTGCACGCCGTCCACCCGCTGGGCCTCGGCGCTCACGTTCGCTCCCAGCGCGCGCTGCGCTCGTCGGACACGCGGCGCCCCTTGCCGCTGCCATCGCCGCGCGGCAGCGTGCCGGGCGCCACGGGAACCAGGCGCACGCGCAGCCCGAGGCGCTGGCGCATCAGCTCGTGCAGCTCGCGCGAGGCGCCGCCGTCAGGCAGCTCCACCTCGAGCTTGATCTCGTCCATGCCGCTGCGCTCGGTGTAGAAGGTCATGCGGAACTCCCCCGCGCCCCCCACGCTTCGCACGGCCTCCTCGACGGCCGAGGGGTACACGTTCATGCCGCGGATCACGACCATGTCGTCCACGCGGCCGACGATCCCGCCGGGCAGCCAGCGGTCCTCGTGCCCGGCCGGGCAGCGCTCGCTCGAGTTCACCACCACGTCGCCGGTGCGGTAGCGCAATACCGGGAAGCCGGTGCGCCGCAGCGCGGTCACCACCAGCTCGCCGCGCTCCCCCTCGGCCACCGGCGCCAGGTCGTCGTCGAGGATCTCGCACTCGAACTCGGCGTCGTAGACGTGCATGCCGCCGCCCTCGGGGCAGGGGTAGCCGAACGGTCCGGCCTCGGTCAGGCCCGCGTGGTCCAGGCAGCGTGCGCCGAAGCCCTCCTCGATCCGCGACCGAACGCCCGGTAGCGAGGCGCCCGGCTCGCCGGTGCAGATGACCTGCTCGATCGACGCCAGCGCGTGCTCGAGCCGCTGCTCCAGCGCCACCTCGAACAGGCGCAGCGCGTAGGTGGGCGTGCACAGCAGCGCGGTCGCCTCGACCTCCGCGATCGTGCGCAGCCGCTGAGCCGAGGTCATCCCGCCCATCGGCACGGCCATCGCGCCGAGCTCCTGGAGGCCCTCCTTCGCGGCCCAGAACTGCACGTGCGGACCGAAGGAGAACGCCAGCGCCGCGCGGTCGCCCGGCCGCAGGCCGGCCGCTCGCAGCGTCGAGGCGAACAGCGAGCGCCACCAGGCCCAGTCCTCGGCTGTCTCCAGCACCCGGAGCGGAGGGCCGGTCGTGCCGCTCGTCTGGTGCAGCGCCACGTAGTCCCCGAGCGGATAGGTCAGGTTGGTGCCGAACGGCGGGTGGCGCTCCTGGTCGCGCACCAGGTCGGCCTTCGAGAGCGGCGGCAGCTCGGCCAGGCCGGGGTGAGGGCCGAGCCCGAGCCCCTCGACGCGCGCACGCTGGAACGGGTTGCGCTCGAGCACGAGCTCGAGCAGCTCGGCGGCCCGGTCCGCTCGCGTTGCGCTGGTCACGTCGTGCTGGGCTCCGCCTCGGGCTGCTTGCGCTTGATGGAGCGGTAGACGTGGGCGCGGAGGCGCGCGAACTCGGGCAGCTCCTTGGTCTCGACCTGGTCGCGCTCGTCGGGCAGGTTCACGTCGAGCAGCTCCTGCACCGTAGTCGGCGACTTCGTAAGCACCACGATCCGATTGCCCAGGTACACCGACTCGTCGATGTCGTGGGTCACGAACACCACGGTCACGCCGTACTCCTTGCGAACGTTCAGGATCAGGTCCTCGAGGTCGGCGCGCGTCTGGGCGTCGACGGAAGCGAAGGGCTCGTCCATCAGCAGGATCTCCGGCTGGTAGGCGAGCGCCCGCGCGATCGCGACGCGCTGCTGCATGCCGCCGGACAGCTCCCAGGGGAAGCGGTCGAGGACGCCGTCGAGGTCGACCGAGCGCACGGCGCTCTCCACGAGCCCCTTCGCCTCGTCCTTGCCGAGGCTCTTGCGGCGCAGCGGGAAGGCCACGTTCTGGCGCACGCTCATCCAAGGGAAGAGGGAGCGGCTGTACTCCTGGAAGACGAGCGCCATCTTCTCGGGTGGCCCGTCGATCACCTGGTCGTGCAGGCGGACCTCGCCCGACGTCGGCTCGAGCAGGCCGGACATGCACTTCAGCAACGTCGTCTTGCCGCAGCCGGACGGTCCGACCACGCACACGAACTCGTTCTCGTTCACCTCGAAGCCGATGTCGCCGATCGCCTCGACGGCCTGGTCGTCCTCTCCGTAGGTCTTTTTCAGGTGCTCCACTCTCAGCATCCGGCTCTCACCCTCCTCAAGGTCAGCTCAGTGCGCTCGCCCGGGCGCCGCGGTGCCAGCGCAACAGCCGCTTCTCCAGCAGGACGAAGATTCCGTTCAGCACGTACCCGAGGATGCCCAGCAGCAGGATGCCCGACCACATCTCGGGGATCGCGAACGTGCGCTGCGACTGCAGCACGAAGTAGCCGATCCCGTTCGTGCTGGCCACCATCTCCGAGATCACCATCAGGATCAGCGCCAGAGAGACCGCCGTGCGCAGGCCGGCGAAGATCTGCGGGCTGGCCGCCGGCAGCATCACGCGCAGTAGCCGGTCGCGATTGGAGATCCCGTAGACGTGCGTGGTCTCGCGCAGCGTGGGGGCCACGCCGATCACGCCGTCGATCGTGTTCAGCAGGATCGGCCACACGCACACGAACGCGATCACGAAGATCTTCATCGAGGCGCCCACGCCCACCACGAGGATCGCGAAGGGCAGCAGCGCGGGCGGCGGGATCGCGCGCAGGAACTCCACGATCGGCGCGGCGGCCCGGCGCGCCCGGCGCGACAGGCCCAGCAGCAGGCCGCCCACCACGCCCAGCACCACGGCGATGAAGAAGCCGGCGAACATGCGCTCCAGGCTCGGCACGACGTCGCTGCCGACTCGCTTGAACAGCCAGGTGTCCTTGAAGGTGGTGAGGATGTCCTTCAGGGGCGGGAAGTAGAAGGTCTTGCTGTTCGCCGACAGCACCCACCAGAGGGCGAGCAGCAACACCGGCACGGCGATCTCCAGGCCGATGGCGAGGATGTTCTGGCGCCGCGTCATCGGTAGGCGGGGTGCCAGCGCAGCACGCGCCGCTCGGCCGCGACGAGGGCGGTGTTCAGCACCAGCCCGAGCACGCCGGTCGCGATGATCAGGGCATACATGAGCTTCACGTCGCCGCCCGAGCGCGCCACGTTGATCGAGCGCCCGAGCCCCGACGAGCCGATCACAAGCTCGGCCGTGACCGACAGGATCAGCGACACCGCTGAGGCGATCCGCAGGCCCGTGGCGATGTAGGGCAGAGCGCTCGGCAGGGTGACCCGGAGCAGGCGCTGTGTGCGGGAGAAGCCGAACGAGCGCGCCGTGTCGGTGGCGACCGGGTCCACGTCCTGGACGCCGTAGAGCACCTGCACGAGGAGGGCCCAGAAAGCCGCGAAGGCGGCCAGGAAGACCTTGCTCTGCAGGCCGCTCCCGTAGATGAGGATCGCCAGCGGGATCAGCGCCACCGACGGCACCGGCCGCAGGAACTCGATCACGCCGCGCAGCGAGCGGTACACCAGGCGGCTCGACCCGATCAGGATGCCCGCGGGCACCGCCAGCGCGGCGGCGATTCCCAGGCCGAGCGCCCACCCGGCCAGCGTGTTGCCGACCGCCGTCCACAGGTCGCTGCCCACGACCTGGCCCGCGAGCGTGGACAGCGTCTGCGAGATCGGCGGGAAGTTGGCGCTGTCGAGGATGCCCACGCGCGGCAGCAGCTCGAACAGCACCAGCACCCCGAGCACGCTCGCCCAGGGGAGCAAGCGATCGGGCAGCCGTCTCACGGCTTCCAGATCAGGTCGTCCAGGTTCGGCTTCGACTTGATGTAGCCGTACTGCTGCGCGAGGTTCGCCGTCAGGTCGATCGTCGGCCGGTTCAGGTCGGCCTGCCACTGCGGGAGCTTGATCTTCTTCGCCGCCGCCGCCGGGATCTTCGTGTACGTCGGAACCGCCGCGCGCACTGCCTCCGGGTGGCTCTGCGCATACTCGAGCGACTTGTTCATCGCCTTCGCGAAGCGCTGCACCACGTCCTTGTTCTGCGCGATGTACTGCTTGGTCGCGAAGTAGTTCGCCACGGTCAGGCTCGGGCTGGTCTGCTCGTATGGGAACAGCACCGGCTTCGAGCCCTGGGCCAGGCCCTGGCTCACGAACGGCTCCACGACCCAGGCCGCGTCGACGCGGCCGGCCTTCAGCGCCGCGTTGACGTCGGGGAAGGGCACCTCGAGGTACTTGACCTTCTTGTAGTCGGCGCCGGCCTTCTTCAGGGCGGTGTTGATCGTCAGCGGGCCCACGTTGTTGAGCGAGTTCACCGCGATCGTCTTGCCCTCGAGGTCCTTGGGCGACTTGATTGGGCTGCCCTTCTTCACGAGCACGGCGTCCCAGGCCTGGTCGGGCGAGGCCTTCTTGGCGCCGAGCACGCCCTGCGTGACGATCTGGAGCGGGATGTTCTTGGAGCCGGCGATGATCAGCGAGGTCGTGTTCGAGAAGCCGATGTCGTCGTCGCCCGACACCGTGGCGGTCACGATCTCGGGGCCGCCGTTGGCGATCTTCGGCTGGATCGTGAGCTTCTGCTGCTTGAAGAAGCCCTGCTTCATCCCCACGTAGAGCGGGGCCACGTCGGCGATCGGGATCACACCGACCTTCAGCGTCGCGGGCTTGCCGCTCCCGCCGCTGCTGCTGGAGCTACTCCCGCAGGCGGCCAGCAGCGAAGCGCTCGCAAGCGCGGCGCAGAGCGCCGCCAGGGTCCGTGATCGGTACGTCATCAGCCTCCGTCTCCCCTTCGTTGGTAAGGGATCCGTATCCGGGAGAGGTAAAAGTCAAACAATATGGCTTAGACCACATTCCCGGCGGCCGAAGAGCCGCCGAGGTACAGGCTAAGGTGCCGACATCGAAACCTCTGGGTGTCCGTCGGAAGGAGAAGGGTGAAACGGCTCGCAGTCCTCGTGCTCGCCGCTCTCGCTGCTCTCGGCGCGATGGCGGCGGTCGCCCTGGCCGCCACCACGCCCGGCGCTCGTACGGGCAAGGCGAGTGCCGTCACCCCGCAGACCGCCATCCTCAACGGGAGGGTCGATCCGAACAGCGCTCCGACCGCCTTCTACTTCCAGTACGGGAGGAGCACGAAGTACGGGAAGCGCACGGCCACCACCGACGCCGGGTCGGGCAATAACAGCCACGCCGTCTCGGCCGCGCTGTCCGGGCTGCGACCGAACGCCACCTATCACTACCGGCTCGTGGCGTTCAGCAGCAAGGGCACCGCGCGCGGCGGGGACCGGCAGCTCAAGACACCCCAGATCCCCACCACCTCGTCGATCTCCGTCTCGCCGAACCCTCTGGTGTTCGGCGGCATCGCGTCGGTGGCCGGAGCGCTCAGCGGCCCCGATGTCGGCGGCAAGCAGGTGGCCCTCCAATTCAAGCCGTTCCCGTTCACAGGCGCGTTCCAGCAAAGCGGGAACACGGTGGTCACATCGCCACAAGGCGCCTACAGCTTCGGCTTCCCGGGGCTGATCACCGCCCAGCTACGGGTAGTGGAGAAGTCCAAGCCGTCGGTCGTGAGCCAGACGGTGACCGAGGGCGTCGCCCTCGCCACCTCGATCCACATCCGGCGTTCCCGCCGCAACCTTCACCGGGTTCGCTTCTACGGCCGCGTCAGACCCTCACGGGTTGGCAACGCCGTTCTGATGCAGCGCAAGCTCAAGCGGCGCTGGAAGACGATCGCCCTCACCCTGACCCGGCCTGGGACCGCCAACTTCGCGTTCTTCTCGAAGCGGCTGCGCCTGGGGCGCGGCGGAACCTTCAGAGTGATCGTCAGGACCACCGGTGGCGACTACGTCGACGGCGTGAGCCGCACGTTGCGGATACTGCTGCGCCGCCACCCCCACCACTGACCAACGAGGTTGGCATTCCGCGGAACGGGGAACCGCGTAGGTATGTCACCTAAAACGCCAGACGAAGACAGGCTTGAAGGCGCCGGCGACAAGGCCAAGGGTCGGCTCAAGGACGCCGGCGGCGCCGTAACGGGGGACCGCGGCCTCCAGTCCGAGGGCCGCGCGGATCAGCTCAAGGGCGCCGCGAAGGAAAAGAAGGGCCTGCTGCGCAAGCTGTTTCGCTGAGCCCGTTTCGCCCCACCCGAAAAGACACGCGACCGCGCCACAGCGGCTCCTGGTGCGGCCGCCAAGCAGCGCTAGATCCTGAATCGCTCCCGCACCTCGGCTGGGAACAGGTCCTCCGGAGCCAGCCGCCGCGCGCAGACGCCCTGCTCGTGCGCGCGTTCCAGGAACCACTCGAGCGTCACTCGGTTGGGCTCGATGCCGTAGGGCCAGAAGTCTTCGCCGAACGCCGCGGCCATCCGCTCGGCGTGCGCCGGCCCGAACGGCACCGGGAAGCGCGGGGCGTTCTTGTCGAGCGCCCGCTCGAGGCTGCGGCGCTTCGCCTCCTCGAGCGCCGTCAGCAGGTTCATCGCGATCCACGGCCGCGTCTCGAACACGTCCGCGCGCAGCGCCACCACGTGCATGATCGGGAAGACGCCGGTGTCGCGGTGGAACTGCTCCTCCACGGCCCGGTAGTCCGTGAACAGCCTGACGATGCCGGCTCCGAACCCCGCCGGCGGGTGGGCCGCAATCACCGCGTCCAGCTCGCCCGCCAACAGCAACTCGTTCAGCGACGAGTCCGGCCGCGGCGTCACCGACACGCCCTCCGGCAGCTCCACGCTGACCCCCTCGCCGCGCCCTGCCTCGTTCGTGCCCGCCTGCACCCACTCGACGTCGCGCAGCGCGACGCCGAATTGGTGCTCCAGCACGCCGCGCGCATAGACCGTGGCCGTCTGGGTCCACTCCGGCACTCCGATGCGCCTGAGCGCCCCCGGGTCGTCGACCGGGCCGTCCTCGCGCACGAAGATCGCCGAGTGGCGGAACGAGCGCGAGGTGAAGGCGGGAATCGCGACCAGCGACTCGTCGCCGGTCGCGCGGAGCGAGCTGTACTTGGCCAGCGACAGCTCCGACGCCTCCCACTCGCGGTGGTGGGTGAAGCGGAAGAAGATCTCCTCCACCGGGTGGTGCACGCAGGTCAGCTCCACGCCCTCCACGCGCACGGCGCCGGAGGCGAGGTCGCGCACGTGGTCGTAGTCGTTGACCGCGAACGTGAGTGGGTAGAGCTGCGGGCCGCCCATGCTCAGCTTGGCGAGCCGACCCGCGCGAAGCCCACGTAGTTCTCCGCCAGCGTGGTGGCCGCCGCCTTCGACGAGCACACGTAGTCGAGTTGGGCGCGCTGGAGCTTCGCCATGTAGCCGCTGTCGTCGCCGGGCTGGCGGTGCAGCATCGAGGTCATCCACCAGGAGAAGTACTGCGTGCGCCACACGCGCAGCAGGCAGGTCCGCGAGTAGTCCTCGAGCTTCGACCCGTCGCCGTCGGCGAACCAGCGCGCCAGCCCCTCGGCCAGCACCTTCACGTCGGCCACCGCGAGGTTCAGGCCCTTGGCGCCCGTCGGGGGCACGATGTGCACGGCGTCGCCGGCCAGGAAGAGCCGCCCGCACTGCATCGGCTCCGCGACGAAGCTGCGCATCGGGGTGACGCCCTTCTCCACGATCTCGCCCTCGTTCAGGGTCCAGCCGTCCTCGGTTGCGAGCCGGGTGTGCAGCTCCTCCCAGATCCGCTCGTCGGGCCACTCGTCGAGGTCCTCGTCGGGCTCGCACTGGAGGTAGAGCCGCGTCAGCTCCGGCGAGCGCATGCTGTGCAGGGCGAAGCCGCGCTCGTGGTGGGTGTAGATCAGCTCCTCGCTGGAGGGCGCCGTCTTCGCCAGGATGCCGAGCCAGCCGAACGGGTACTCGTGCTCGTGCAGGGTCAGCACGCCGTCCGGCACGGCGTCGCGGCAGATGCCGTGGAAGCCGTCGCAGCCGGCGATGAAGTCGCACTCGAGCACGCGCTGCTCCCCCTCGTGCGTGTACTGCACGCGCGGGCGCTCGGAGTCGATCTCCGCCACGCTCACGTCCTCGACCTCGAACAGCAGCGGGTTCGCTGCATCGAGGCGAGCGGCGATCAGGTCCTTGACCACCTCCTGCTGGCCGTAGATCGTGATGGCGCGGCCGTCGGTGAGCTCGGACAGGGCGATGCGGTGGCCGCGCCCGCCGAAGCGCAGCTCGACGCCCTCGTGCACGAGGCCCTCGCGGTGGAGCCGGTCGGCCACGCCCAGCTCGTCGAGCAGGTCCACGGTCCCCTGCTCCAGCACGCCGGCGCGCACGCGCTTCTCCACGTACTCG
>JBBQRG010000050.1:0-22450 GCA_038215095.1 Solirubrobacterales bacterium
CACAAGGTCGGCGTCGGCACCGCCCGCGGGGCGTTCCCAGAGTCGGTCGACGCGTTCAAGAACGGCGCCCCCGAGATCGCCCTCGCGCGCCCCTACACCCAGGACTTCCTCGGCTGGTTCGACGACTTCTCCACCACCGGCTCGGGCTTCGACGCCCTGGGGGCCGTGGCGAGGGCCCAGATCAACCTCGCGGAGAGCCTGCCCATGCCGACGGTCGGCCCGCTCCGCAAGTACCAGTTCAAGCGCTGCCCCGGCTCCGCCGAAGCCCCCGCCGCCGACGGCTCCAACGTGCTCTCCGCCGACGAGATGGCAAAGCTCCAATGCGACGAATCCGCCCGCTCCGTCGGGAACGTCAAGTGAGGCCGAGGCCGGCCAGGCCGCGCACCAGCAGCTGAGCCAGGAGCTGCGACAGCTCGTCTGGCGACCAGCCGTCCGGGTCCGACAGCAGCAGCTTCACCGCGCCCTCGCTGGCGCCCATCACGACCGAGGCCACCACCAGCGCCTTCGCCTCGGCCTGGTCCACGCCACGGGCCTGCATCCCCTCGGCCACGAGGGCCGCGATCCGGTCGGTTTGCGCGCGGCGCGCCCGCTCCACGAGGCGCTGCACCGCCGGCTCAGAACCCAGCTCGGACTTGAAGATCACCCGGTAGGAGTCGGGCTTCGCCGCCACCGCGGCGAGGAAGGCGCGAAAGCCCTCGGCCAGCGTCGCCTCCACGTCCTCGACCGGACCGGCCTCGGGCAACGAGCCGCTCATGTGATCGGCCAGCCGCCGTCCCTCGCGGCGCAGCAGCGCCCGCATCAGCTCGCGCTTGCTCGGATAGCAGTCGTAGACCACCGGCTTTGTCACGCCGGCCTCGCGGGCGATCGCCTCCATCGTGGTGGCGGTCGCGCCCTGCTGCGCCACGAGCCTCAGCGCGGCATCGAGCACCAGCGGCCGCCTGCGCTCGGGCCCAAGGTGAGGCGCGCGGGCACGCACCTGCACCCGGTCCCCCGGATCGCTCCTCGCCTCCACGAGGCGCGCATGCTACCCCGACCGAACCCGGCTGAGCGCTATCCTCGCTGCCTCTGCGGGCGTAGCTCAGTTGGTTAGAGCGCCGGCCTGTCACGCCGGAGGTCGCCGGTTCGAGTCCGGTCGCTCGCGCTGATTCGGGCTGCAAAGCTTCGGATGCGGGGGTCCGCCGGTCGCTTGCGTGCGTTGCACGCTTCGCTCCCTGCGTCCCCCCGCCTCCTCGCTTTTCGCACTCAGCGCGAGCGACTGAAGTCGCTCGCGTTCCGCCTTAGATCCGGCGATGCGACTGCAGCCAGTAGAGCAGCGTCGCGGTTCCCTCGCTGATCAGCGCCAGGACGATCAGGGCCCAGGCGATATGGAAGGTCGTTCCGTGGACGTCGACGATCAGCAGCAGTGTGAGGCCGGTGATCACGGCCAGCGCGCGGATGAGGAACTGCCGCGGGGGCAGCGTTAGGGGCCCACACTCTCTTGAGGCCCGCTGAGGGCCACCTTTTGCTGGCGCTCGGGGCTGACGCGCACCACGTCCCAGGCCAAGCCGCACGCCTCGAGGCCGCGGATCACTGCCGCGGCCGGGTCGAGTTGCCAGCGGCCCAGGCCGTGGGTGGCCGAGGTCGGGAAGGCGTGGTGGTTGTTGTGCCAGGACTCGCCGAACGAGAACAGCGAGAGCCAGTACACGTTGCGCGACTCGTCGGGGGTCCGGAAGGCGCGGCGGCCGAACACGTGGCAGATCGAGTTGATGCTGTAGGTCACGTGGTGGAGGACGAGGATCCTGATCGCGCCTCCCCAGAGGAGGCCGGTCAGGCCGGCGCGCACCGAGCCGCCGATGGCCACGCCCAGGCCGAAGGGCACCGCGAGGCCGGCGGCCACCCACAGCACGAAGGTGCGGTCGATGAAGCGGATCACGGGGTCGGCCATCAGGTCCGGCGCGTACCTCGCCCTGGCTCCGCGCTGGTCGTGGCGGAACAGCCAGCCCACGTGCGCGTGCAGGAGCCCGCGCAGGGCATCCGACCAGCCCACGCCGTGGTCGACGTGTGGGCTGTGCGGATCCCCGGGGACGTCGGCGAAGGCGTGGTGCTTGCGGTGATCGGCAACCCACGAGATCGCCGGGCCCTCGATGGCCGCCGAGCCGAGCGCCGCCAGGATCCCACGGACCACCGGCTTCGCCTTGAAGCTGCGGTGAGTCAGCAGCCGGTGAAAGCCCACGGTCACGCCCAGGCCGGTTAGCACGTAGACGATGAGGAACACAACCACGTCGCTGGGCCTGAGCAGCCCGTTCCACGCCTGCCACACCGCGAATGCGAGACAGAGGACCGGCAGGACCGTCACGAGGCCCGTGATCGTCCTGTCCGCGGTCTCGTGCTGGACCGGCTGGATGTCGGCGGGGCCAGGCCGGGGCACCGCACCGGTGCTCGACGCTGCTTCCATCGTCAGACCTCCTGAGGGCTCTTACTCGAGCTCCACTCGTCAGGAGAGTCAGGTGACCTGGCAAGCGTCCGCGCGAATGCGCGACACAGGAAAGCCTAGCGGCCCTCCTGCTCAGCGATGCGGATCGCGATCACCTTGGTGTCGCTCGCGCCCGCCAGCGCGTCGAGGCCGTCCGGAAGCGGTTGCCCGGTCGCATCTGTCTCCACGCCGTAGTGGTGCGCGTCGTGGGCGTTCTGGCGCAGGAAGCCCGCCACCAGCTCGCGCCGGGCGCCTGGGTCGGCGATCAGCTCGGCGCGCCCGCTCCGCCTCCGGCCGCGCAGCCACAGCGCGACATCGGCGCCGTCCACGTTGCGCCACCAGCGCGACCAGGTCGTGCTGGTCAGGCACACGACCTCCGCCGGCCCGCGCTGCCAGTAGCTCACGGGCAGGCGATAGCGCTTGCCGGAGCGGCGGCCGTGGTACTCGAGCAGCACCACGCGCCCCGACCGCAGGCCGTGCAGCGGCGACCTCAGTAGCACCCGCAAGACCGCGTTGAGGACCCGGTAGTAGCGACGCTCCCAGACGCCCATCGGCCGACTCTAGCCCTGGGCGGGCCGGCAACGAAATCGTCACGCCTTGTGCGCAAATCCTTTACCTGAGGCGCGCCCGGCAGCGGGAAGCTGTGGTCCCAGTGAACGCCTCGGCATACCGCCGCCGCGAATTCATTGGCTGGGGATCGGCGGGGTGGCGGCGGCGTCGGTCGGTGCCGGCGTCTGGAAGGGACTGCTCAGCGGCGCGTCTGGCGAGACCACGCGCCGCAGCGCCGGCTACGGGCCACGGCGAGCGCCCGACGCGAACGGAATCCGCCTGCCCGACGGCTTCAGCTCACGGCTCATCGCCCAGGGCGGCGAGCACGTGAAGGGCACGAGCTACGCGTGGCACGTCGCCTCCGACGGCGCGGCCACCTTCCCCACCGACGACGGCGGCTGGATACTCGTCTCCAACTCCGAGGCACCCGTGGGCGGGGCGTCCTCGATCCGCTTCGCGCGCGACGGCGAGGTGGCCGGCGCGTACCGAATCCTCGGCGGCACGACCGCGAACTGCTCGGGCGGAGGCACGCCGTGGGGCACCTGGCTCTCCTGCGAGGAGGTGCTCGACGGGCAGGTCTGGGAGTGCGACCCGAGCGGCCGGCGCAAGGCGGTCGCCCGGCCGGCCATGGGGATCTTCAAGCACGAGGCCGCGGCCGTCGACGAGGCGGCCCGGACGATCTACCTGACCGAGGACCTGGCCGACGGCTGCCTCTACCGCTTCAAGCCGGCGCGCTGGCACGACCTCTCCTCGGGCCTGCTCGAGGTGGCAACGGTCAAGCCCGGCGGCGCCGTGACCTGGACCGAGGTCCCGGACCCGGCCGGCCGCCGTGTGGAGACGCGAGACCAGGTACGCGGCAGCACGAAGTTCAGGCGCGCCGAGGGCATCCGCTTCGACAGCGGCACGGTCTACATCGCCACCACGTCCGACGACAAGGTGCACGCCTACGACACCAGGCGCGAGCGCATCGAGGTGATCTACGACGGATTGGCCCTGGCACGGCCGCCGCTCGTGAACGTGGACCAGCTCGCCGTGTCGCAGGCGGGTGAGCTGTTCGTGTGCGAGGACGTGCCGACGGCCGAGATCCACATGGGCGTGATCACGCCGAAGCGGCGGGTGTCGCGCTTCCTCTCGGTAACCGGCAAGCAGCACGCGAACTCGGAGCTCACAGGCGTGGCCTTCGACCCGAGCGGCACCCGCATGTACTTCTCCTCCCAGCGCGCCCGCGAGACGGGCGCCATCTACGAGGTCAGGGGGCCGTTCAAGAAGCCCGGGAGGGCCCGGGCTTGAGCCACGCGCGGTCGCCCGGCTGCGCACCATCAACCGTCGTCACCTCCTCCCCGGACTCGCCGCCTTCGTCGCGTCCCTTGCCGTTGCCCTTCTCGGCATACGGGCGGGTGCGGAACAGCAGCCGGGACGAGTCGAGCTTCAGATCCTCGGGGTGAACGACCTCCACGGCCACCTGGAGTCGCCCGGCACCGTCAAGGCGATGAACCTGATGCGCTTCGACGTGGGCGCGATCGGCAACCACGAGTTCGACGAGGGCGGCCGCGAGCTGCTGCGCCTGGTGCGCGGCGGCCGCCGCAGCGGGCCCGGCGCGTGCGAGCAGGTAGCGCGACTCGTGGACGCCCAGCGCGGCGCTGCCGATCAGGGCGGCCACTCGCAGCCGGTAGCGAGCATCGGACATTCGTCGTGCGGAGTACGGCAAGGCCGCCAGGTTCACAGGATTGCCACTAAATGCCCTGCAAACTTGCCGAAACTAAGGATATGAGCGGAAGGGCTGATCTGCACTTCCATCTGCTGCCCGGGATGGACGACGGGCCGGCCGACCTCGTCGACAGCATCGAGCTCGCGCGGGCCGCGGTGGCTCAGGGCACGGCGATGGTGATCGCCACGCCCCACGTGCGCTCCGACTTCGTGACCGACGTCACCGAGCTTCGTGACCGCGTGGCCGAGCTGCGCCTACGCCTCGCTGACGCGCGCGTGCCGCTGGCCGTGGGCCGCGGCGGCGAGCTCGGGCACGAGATGGTGCCCCGGCTATCCCAGCCCGAGCTCGAGGCGATCGCGCAGGGCCCTCCCGGCGCCCGCTGGCTGCTGCTCGAGGCGCCCTGGGAGCCGTACGGCGACGACTTCCACGGCGCCGCCGCCGAGCTGCGCGAGCGCGGCTTCGGCGTGCTGATCGCCCACCCCGAGCGCAGCGCGGACGCGGAGCTCTTCGGCTGCGAGGGCCTGGAGCGCGAGCTGCGCGCCGGCTCGCGGGCGCAGGTGAACGCGATGTCGCTGACCGGCGGCCACGGCCCGGCTACCCGGACCGCCGCCTTCGAGCTGGTCGGCAACGAGCGCGTGTCGCTGATCGCGTCCGACGCGCACGGGCCGACGCGGCCCCCGCACCTGCTGGCGGCGGAGCGCGCGCTGGTCGAGCATGGGCTGGCCGCTCCTGTCGCGCGGCGGCTCATCCACGACGCGCCGCTCCAGCTACTGGCGCACGGGATGGCCGCGCGCCACGCGATCGCGGCCTAGCGACTCAGCGGCGCGCGAGATCGGGGCGGCGCTCGGGCTCCGAGCCGGTCTCCGGCAGCTGCCGCTCAACAGTGGGCGCGCCGGCGGCCGGCGGCAGCTCCAGGGCGTCCGCCGGAGGGTCGAGCGCATCGGTGGGCGGCTCATGACGCTCCGGGTCAAAGCGGTAGCCGACGCCGAAGTGCGTGTGGATGTAGCTCCAGGCCGGCGACGCCGTCTCCAGCTTCAGCCGCACCTTGCGGACGAACACATCGACGGAGCGATCACCATGGGCCATCGCGTAGCCCCAGACCGCCTGGTAGATCTCCTCGCGCTGGAGCACCTTGCCCTCGGCCTGGGCCAGCAGCTGCAGTACCTCGAACTCGCGCCGGGTGAGGTCCACGTTGCGGCCTGCGGCGTAGGCCTGGAACTGATCGGCGCGGATCTCCAGCTCGCCCGCCACCAGAGGCGCGGCGTCGACGCGCTCCGACACCCGCTGGCGGCGCCGGACCACCGACTCGACGCGCGCGAGGACCTCTTCCGGGTGGCACGGCTTGGTGACCCAGTCGTCGGCGCCGGCGCGCAGGCCGCGCACCCGTTGCGCCACGCTGGTGCGGCCGGTGCAGACCACGATCCCGATGCCGGGCAGGGCGGCGGACAGCCGCTCGACGAAGTCCCATGCGCCGGAGCCCAGCAACGTGAGATCCACGACGAGCGCCTGCACTCGCATGGCCACGAACTCCTCTGGGCGTGGCGCGGATTCCAGCCGCCGGTACTGCCAGCCGCTGTCCTCCGCGCGCTTGACGAGTACCTGTACGAAGCCGGAATCCGAGTCCAGGATTGCCAGGCGCATTGAGGCCAGGCTACCGGAGGTCGGCGTCGAAAGGCCGTGTTTACAGGTTTTTCACAGATGAACAACGCGCAAGTAACGGCTTTCGCGGGCCGCGGTGAGAGTCTGAAGGCGATGGAAGCGGGAGAGCTCGAGATCAGGCCGGAGGAGTTCATGGCCCTTGTGCACGGCCGCCCGCTGCACCTCACAGCGCGCGAGCTGAACCTGCTCACGGCCCTGGTCGAGCGCTCCGAGCGCATAGTTACGCGCGAGGAGCTCTACCACGAGGTCTGGGGCGAGCCGTACCGGAAGACCGACCGCTCGGTGGACGTCTACGTGGGCAAGCTGCGTCAGAAGCTCGACCGCGAGCTGCCGGGCCGGAACTACATCCACACCCACTTCGGCTTCGGCTACCGCTTCTCCGCCCGGTCCTGACCGGCGGCTTTCACATTCTTTTTACAGGCCGGGCACAGCTGAGTAACAGACTGGCCCCTGCCCCATGACAGCGTGCGCCCCCATTCAATGAACGACTTCAAGGAGAACTACATGAGGAAGCTCCTCGCGCTCGCCGCGTGCGCCGTTATGGCCATTACTGTCGCGGCCTGCGGCAGCGACAGCAAGAGCAGTAGCAGCGGCTCAAGCGGTGGGTCCGCCAAGAGCGGCGGGTCCATCAACGGCGCCGGCGCCACGTTCCCCCAGCCCGTCTACGACGAGTGGGGCGCGCGCGTAAAGGACAAGGACGGCCTCACCGTCAACTACCAGGGCATCGGCTCTGGCGGCGGCGTGGCGCAGTTCACCGCCGGCACGATCGACTTCGGGGCCACCGACTCGGCCATGACCGACGACGAGCTGAAGGCCGCCACGAAGAAGGGCGACCCCGTGCACGTCCCGAGCGTCTTCGGCGCGGTGACGGTGTCCTACAACGTCCAGGGCGCGAAGAAGGGGCTGAAGCTCGACGGCGCCACGGTCGCGGACATGTTCCTCGGCAAGGTCAAGAAGTGGAACGACCCGGCGATCGCGAAGCAGAACGCCGGCGTGAAGCTCTCCAGCCAGGACATCACGGTCTGCCACCGCTCGGACGAGTCCGGCACGACCAAGCTGTTCACGACCTTCCTGGCCGCGTACAGCCCGGCCTGGAAGAGCGGACCCGGCGTGGACAAGACGGTCAAGTGGCCGACCGGCACGGGCGCCAAGGGCAACGACGGCGTCGCCGCCTGCGTGAAGCAGAACCAGGGCGCGGTGGGCTACGTCGAGCAGGCCTACGCCCTGCAGAACAACTTCACGACCGCGGACGTGAAGAACAAGTCCGGCCAGTACATCGCGCCGTCGCTGGCGTCGACCTCGGCGGCCGGTGAGGGCATCAAGGTCCCCGCGGACCTGCGCTTCAGCGCAATCGACGCGCCGGGGGCCAAGGCCTACCCGATCGCCTCGGCGACGTTCCTGCTCGTCTACAAGGACCTGTGCAAGGCGGGCAAGAAGCAGGCGCAGGCCAAGTCAGTGAAGACCTGGCTCGACTACGCGCTCAGCGATGGCCAGAAGGTCGCCCCGTCGATCCAGTACGCGCCGCTCCCCGCGCCGCTGCTGTCGGCGGCGAAGAAGAAGGTCGCCGGCCTCCAGTGCAACGGGAAGGCGTTGTAAGGCCGCGATGGAAGCAGGCTCGGTAGCAACTGGCGGCGGCCGCTCGAAGCTGGAGCGGTCGCCGCTTTCCGGGCTCCCGGACAAGGTCCTGCGCTGGGGCCTGACCGCACTCGCGGCGGCGATCCTCCTGCTGATCGCCTACTTCTTCGTGCGCCTCTACTCGGAGGCGCGGCCGGCATTCGCCAAGTTCGGAGTGCTCGGCTTCACCTTCGACAACAACTGGGATGTGTCGAAGGACGTCTTCGGCGCGCTTCCGCTCGTGGTGGGCACCCTCATCACCGCCGCCGTGGCCCTCCTGATCGGCGTGCCGATCGCGGTGGCGACGGCGGTCTACCTGGTGGAGCTCTGCCCCACCCGCCTGAGGCAGCCGCTCACGATCATGGTCGAGCTGCTCGCCGCGGTGCCCTCGGTCGTCTACGGCCTCTGGGGCGTCTACGTGCTGATCCCGAAGCTGCTGCCCGCGGAGAAGTGGTTCGCCAACACCTTCAGCTGGATCCCGTTCATCGGCGGCGGCACGGTCGCCGGGCCCAACTACTTCATCGGCGGCCTGATCCTGGCGATCATGATCATCCCGATCGTGAGCGCCATCAGCCGCGAGGTGATGGCCACGGTGCCGGTGGAGCACAAGGAAGCGGCGCTCGCCCTCGGCGCGACCCGCTGGGAGATGATCAGGATCTCAGTGCTCCCGTACTCGCGCGCCGGGATCTCGGGCGCGGCCATGCTCGGGCTGGGCCGCGCGATCGGCGAGACGATCGCGGTAACGCTCGTGATCGGCAACGCGCCGCAGCTCAGCGGCCACCTGTTCGGCCAGGGCTACACGCTCGCCGCCGTCATCGCGAACGAGTTCGGCGAGGCGGCCTCGGACCCGGTTCACCGGGCGGCCCTGATCGCCGCCGGCCTCGTGCTCTTCGTGCTGACCCTGCTCGTGAACGCCCTCGCGCGCTGGTTCGTGGTGCGGGCCGAGAAGACCGGTGGCTCGCGGGTGGCCGAGGGGATGGCCGGATGAACGCCCAACCGGCGTCGCTGCCGGGCGTCAGCCCACGCCGCCGCCGCACGGACAAGGTCGCGCGCGTACTTCTGCTGAGCGCCACGCTCATCGCGCTCGTCCCGCTGGTGCTCGTCGTCTACTACCTGATCAAGAAGGGCATCGGTGCCTGGAACCTCGACTTCTTCACCACGGACCCGAGCGGCCGCTTCTTCGGCGACCCGGGCGGCATCAGGAGCGCGATCGTCGGCACGACGCTGATCGTCGGCCTCGCCACCGTGATCGCCGTGCCGACCGGGATCGGCGTTGCGCTCTATCTGGTCGAGTACGGCAGCGAGTCGCGCTTCGCGAACGTGGTGCGCTACTTCGTGGACGTGATGACCGGCGTCCCGTCGATCGTCTTCGGCCTGTTCATCTACATCGTGCTCGTGCTGGGCGGCGTGGCCGGCGGCTTCGCAGGGTGGAAGGGCTCGATCGCGCTCGGGCTGCTGATGCTGCCGGTGGTCACGCGCGCATCGGAGGTCGTGCTGAAGCTCGTGCCCGACTCCTTGCGCGAGGCCGCCCTGGCACTCGGCGCCCCGCGCTGGCGCGTAGTCTGGAAGGTGGTGCTCCCGACTGCACTACCCGGCCTCGTCACGGGCTCGCTGCTCGCGATCGCACGCGCCGCCGGCGAGACCGCTCCCCTGCTGTTCACCGCCTTCGCCGTGAAAGCCACCACAACCAACCTCGGCGCCCAGATGAACTCGCTCCCGATGCAGATCTTCAGTGACGTCCGGCAGGCCCAGGACCGTCTGGTGGAGCGTGCCTGGGGCTCCGCGCTCACCCTCGTGGGGATGATCCTGCTGCTCACCCTCGTCGCCCGACTCGTACAGCGAAGGAGCCGTCTCGCATGACACTCGAAAACGCGTCAACCAAGGCGGGGGAGGACACCCTGGCCAGTGAGCAGACAGAGCAGGAAGCCAGTCGCTTCGAGCGCGAGAGCGATGCGACCACGAAGCGCGGTGCTACCGGGCGGAGCGTCACCCTGCGCGGGCTGAAGGCCTACTACGGCGACTCCGAGGCGATCAAGGGCGTCGACCTCGACTACGAGCCCAACAAGGTCACAGCCATGATCGGCCCGTCCGGCTGCGGCAAGTCCACGATGGTGCGCTGCATCAACCGCATGCACGAGGAGATCCCCCACGCCCGCGCCGAGGGCGAGATCAAGCTGGACGAGCTCGACATCTACGGCGACGACGTCGACGTGGTGGCGGTCCGTCGTGTGATCGGCATGGTCTTCCAGAAGCCGAACCCGTTCCCGACGATGTCGATCTACGACAACGTCGCCGCCGGAGTCCGCCTGAGCGGGCACAAGGGCGGGGACATGAAGCAAACCGTGGAGCGCTCGCTGCGCGGCGCAGGGCTCTGGGACGAGGTCAAGGACCGCCTGGACGAGCCTGGCATCGGGCTCTCGGGTGGCCAGCAGCAGCGGCTCTGCATCGCCCGCACGATCGCGGTCGAGCCCGAGGTGATCATCATGGACGAGCCCTGCTCCGCGCTCGACCCGGTGGCCACGCTGAAGATCGAGGAGCTGATCTCGCAGCTGAAGGAGCGCTACACGATCATTCTCGTCACCCACAACATGCAGCAGGCCGGACGCGTCGCGGACACGACGGCGTTCATGCTGAGCGGTGAGCTCGTGGAGGTGGACCAGACCGAGAAGATCTTCACCAACCCGGGTGACAAGCGCACGGAGGACTACGTGAGCGGAAAGTTCGGCTGATGGGCGAGTCACGAGCACAGTTCCACGAGGAGCTCGCCGAGCTCGAGCGCATGGCCCTCGGAGGCCTCGACATGGTCACCGGGGCGCTCGACCGCGCCGTCGAGACCGTGATGAACCAGGACGTCGAGCTGGCGAGCATGGTCATCGCCGATGACGACCGCATCGACGGCCGCTACCTCGAGGTGCACCAGGGCGTCCTCTCGCTCCTCGCACGCCAGGCGCCGGTCGCCACCGATCTGCGCGTCGTGGCGGCGGTGCTGCACGTGATCAAGCACGTGGAGCGCATGGGCGACCAGTGCGTGAACATGGCGAAGCTGGTGCCGCTGGCCGGCCACGAGCCGCCCGCCGACGAGCGCCTGCTCGAGAACCTCGCGCGCATGGGCGACCAGGCCCGCGCGCAGGTCGTGCAGTGCAAGCTCGCGTTCCAGCGCCGCGACGTGGCGCTCGCTCAGGACCTGGTCCGCCAGGACGACCGGATCGACAGGCTGAACCGCGAGTGCTTCCGCATCGCGCTCGAGATCGGCGACGACCCCGACCGGCGGGAATGGGCCATGCACATGATGCTCGTGGCCCGCTGCCTGGAGCGGATCGGAGACAACGCCGTGGACATCGGCGAGCAGACCGCGTTCGTGGTCACGGGCCTGTTCCGCGAGTTCGAGGACGCCTCCCACCCGCAGCTGGCGCCGCCTGCCCCGGCGGCTTGATCCTCGGCTGCATAGACATCGGCAGCAACACCACGCGGCTGCTGGTGGCGGACGCCGGGAAGGGCCGGCTGCGCGAGCTGTGCACCCAGCGCTCCTTCACGCGAATCGGCAAGAGCCTGCTCGAAGGGGGCGCCATTCCCGAGGCGAAGATCGCCGAGGCCGCCGAGGTCGCGGCCAGCCAGGCGCGCGTGGCCCGCGAGCTCGGCTCGGAGGGCCTCGTCGCCGTGGCCACCGCCGCGATCCGCTCGGCCCCCAACCGCGACGAGCTTGCCGACGCCGTGCAGAGCTCCGCCGGCGTGCAGCTGGATGTCCTCTCGGGCGAGGAGGAGGCGCGCCTCGCCTTCGTGGGCGCCACGCGTACGCTCACCAGGCGCCCGGAGGGCACCATGGCGGTGATCGACGTGGGCGGAGGCTCCACCGAGCTCGCGATAGGCGACCCCGCCGGCGAGGTCGAGTGGTCGGGCTCGTTCCGGATCGGCTCGGGCTTCCTGGCCGACTCCTACCTGCGCTCCGACCCGCCTTCGGTGGCCGAGCTCGAGGCGATGCGCCAGCACGTGGGCGGCGCCTTCGAGGGGCTCGAGCCGCCGCCCGCGCAGAGCGCGGTGGCGGTGGGCGGCACGGCCACCTCGCTGCGGCGGCTGGTGGGCGGCGAGCTGTCCTACGAGACGCTCGAGCGCGGCGTGCGCGTGCTGTCGGTCACGCCGATCGAGGAGGTCGCACAGCGCTTCGAGCTCGACCCCGAGCGGGTGCGCCTGCTGCCGGCCGGCATCCTGGTGCTCGAGGCCCTGTCGCAGAAGCTCGGCCTGCCGCTGCGGATCGCGCGCGGCGGCCTGCGGGAGGGCGTGCTGCTCGAGCTCGTGGACGAGCGGACGGCGGCCTAGCCGTGCGCCATTGCGCGGAGCTCGGCTGGGCGCAGCAGCACGCGCAGCACACCGGAGTCCACGGCGGCGAGGCCGCCCTTCTTCATGTCCACGCGGCCGCCGGTGAGGCGCGCGATGGCCTCGGAGAAGTCGGGCTCGTGACCCACGAGCAGCACGTGTCCGTCGGCTCCCGCCGCCAGCTCCTCGGGGTCGAAGTCCCCGCCCGAGAGGCGCTCGTCCACCCGCGGCTCGAGGCCGAGCGGCTTGCAGGCGAGCCTGGCCGTGTCGGCGGCTCGCACGCGCGGGCTCGTCAGGCAGGCCTCGAGCTCCACGCCCAGGCTTGCAAGCGCGCTCCCGGCGGCCTTCGCCTGGCCAATACCCTTCTCGGTCAGCTGTCGCTGCGCGTCGGGCGAGCCGTCCTCGGCATCTCCGTGGCGCAGCAGCCAGATCACGGGAAGGGATGATGACGGACCTCCACGAGCCAGAGCTGTACGCGAACCGGGACCTTTCCTGGCTCGACTTCAACGAGCGCGTCCTGGAGCTGGCCGAGGACGAGCGGCTGCCGCTGCTCGAGCGCGTGAAGTTCCTCGCCATCCACACCTCGAACCTCGACGAGTTCTTCATGGTCCGCGTGGCCGGCGTGCACGACCAGGTGGATGCGGGCATCGACGCGCGCGGGGCCGACGGGTTGTCGCCCTCGCAGGTGCTCCAGCGGATCACCGACCGGACGCGCGAGCTGCAGGCGCGCCAGTCGCAGCAGTGGGAGCGCCAGGTACGGCCTGCCCTCGCGGACGAGGGGATCCGCGTCGTCGACTGCGCCGAGTGCGAGGAGGCCGAGCTCAAGAAGGTCGATCAGCTCTTCGACGAGCAGGTGTTCCCCGTGCTCACGCCACTGGCGGTGGGTCCGGGGCGGCCCTTCCCGTACATCTCGAACCTTTCGCTATCGCTGGCCGTCTGGCTGCGCGACCCCGAGTCGGGCCAGGAGACCTTCGCGCGCGTGAAGGTGCCGAAGGAGGTGCTGCCGCGCTTCCTCTCGATCGGCGACGGCGTGTACGTACCGCTCGAGGCCGCCATCGCAAGGCACCTCTCCGACCTCTTCCCAGGGATGGAGATCCTCCGCCACGACTACTTCCGCGTGACCCGCGACGCCGACTTCACGATCTCGGACGAGGCCGACGACCTGCTCCAGGCGGTGGAGGACGAGCTGCGCCGCCGGCGCTTCGGGGAGGTCGTGCGGCTCGAGGTTGGAACCTCGATGGACCCGGACCTGCGCGAGCGGCTGATCGAGTGGCTGGTGGTCGAGGAGCAGGACGTGGTTGACGTGGAGGGCCTGCTCGACCTCGAGGACCTGAACCAGCTGGGCGACATCGACGGGCACCGCGAGCTGCGCTTCGACTCCTGGACGCCCACCACCCCGCCGGCGTTCTCGGAGCCTGACGACGGGCGGGTGGACATCTTCGCCGCCATGCGCGAGCGCGACCTGCTGGTGCACCACCCCTACGACTCGTTCGCGGCCAGCGTCGAGCGCTTCGTGCAGCAGGCCGTGGCCGACCCGGCGGTGCTGGCCATCAAGATGACGGTGTACCGGACCTCCGACGACTCGGCACTCGTGCCGTCGCTGATCGAGGCGGCCGAGCGCGGCAAGCAGGCGGTCTGCCTGCTGGAGCTGAAGGCACGCTTCGACGAGCGCCGCAACATCGGCTGGGCGCGGGCCCTGGAGGAGGCGGGCGCGCACGTGGTGCACGGGCTGCCCGGGCTGAAGACGCACGCGAAGGCGCTGCTGGTGGTGCGCCGCGAGGGCTCCGGCGTGCGCCACTACGTGCACGTCGGCACCGGCAACTACCACGCCAAGACGGCGCGCCTGTACACGGACTTCGGCATCTTCACGACCGACCCGGAGCTGGCCGCCGACGTCGCCGAGCTGTTCAACTCGCTCACCGGCGTGGCCCACTCGCCGAGCTATCGCAAGGCCATCACGGCGCCGGACCACATGCGCGACTGGTTCGAGGACCAGGTCGACCGCACGATCAAGGCCCACCAGGACGGCGAGGATGCGCGCATCTCGCTGAAGATGAACGCGCTCGTGGACGCTCGCTGCATCCGCAAGCTCTACGAGGCCTCGCAGGCGGGGGTGACCGTGGACCTGATCGTCCGCAGTATCTGCTGCCTGCGGCCGGGGGTCGAGGGCGTCAGCGACAACATCCGCGTGGTCTCGGTGGTCGGGCGCTTCCTCGAGCACACTCGCATCTACTCCTTCCATCGCGGCGACGAGCACCGCCACTGGCTCGGCTCCGCGGACCTGATGCCACGCAACCTCGACACCCGCGTGGAGCTGCTGGCGCCCGTCGAGGATCCCGGGCTGCAGGCCGAGCTCGACCACACGATCGAGGCCACGCTCGAGGACGACACCTTCTGCTGGGAGCTCCATTCCGACGGCTCGTGGACGCGGCGCGACGGCAACACCCGCGCGGCCCACCTGGAGCTGATGGAGCACGCGCTGGCCCGCGCCCGCGCCGAGCAGGCGCCGGCTAGCGTCGCGTCCTGAGCCCCAGCCCTCGCTTGAGCGCAAGCACCCGGGCGGCCGATCCCTGCACGCGGCGGCGCAGGCTCGGCGAGCGCCGCGCCTCGCGCAGCAGGGCCGGGAAGACGGCGTTCCAGCTGGCCGAGCCGGTCATCAGCACGAGGTCGGCGCCGGCCTCGATCGATCGCCTGGCCGCCACCGCCACATCGGAGCGGTCGAGCACGGCCTGGGCCTCGAGGCTGTCTGTGATCACGGCGCCTCGGAAGTGGAGGCGCCCGCGCAGCAGCCCGGTGAGCAGCGCCGGCGACTGAGAGGCGATCCGGCCGCGGTCGTAGGCCGGGTAGAGCGCGTGCGAGGCCATCACGAGCGGCACCCGCTCCGCGATCGCGGCCCTGAAGGGAGCCAGGTCCACGGCATCCAGCCGCGCCCGCGGGGAGCCGATCGTGACTGGGGCGTCGTCGGTGTTCGCGGCGGCGGCGCCGAGCCCGGGGAAGTGCTTGGCGGTGGCCGCGACCCGCGCGGCGCGGCTGCCGCGCACCGACGCCTGAACCCGCGCCGCCACCTCCGCGGGCGAGCCGGAGAAGCTGCGCCCGGCCAGCGCGGTCGAGGGCGAGGCCGGCACGTCGGCGACCGGCGCCAGATTCACGTTCACTCCGAGCGCGCGCAGCTCGCGGCCCGAGGCGGCCGCTGAGCGCTGGACCTCCACGGGAGCGCCCTGGGCCGCCTGCCCCGCCTGCGGGCCGGCGAAGGGCACGCTGCGGATCTGGCCGCCCTCCTGGTCGACGGCTACCAGTGCTCTACCCCCGGCTGAGCGCTGCAGCGCGCGCGTGAGCGAACGCAGGCCGGCCGCTGAGCCGGCATTGCGGCCGAACAGGATCACCCCGGCGGTCTCGCCGGCCCGCAGCCGCCGCCCGATGTATGGCGGCACGCTCGGACCGTCGAAGCTCGACACGAGCAGCTGGCCGAGCTGGCGCCGCAGCGGCAGGCGGGCGACGGCGCCGCGTTCACGCGACGCCGCGGCAGGCGCGCCAGAGCGCCTGGAGCCGTGCTTCGTACCTGGGCTCGCGCCCACCACGAGCCCGACCACGAGCGCAGCCAGGGCCACCGCGGCGAGCACGCCGAGCCGCCGCCTGGCGGCGGGGTCGCGCGACAGCCGCGGGCGGTGGCTCAGGCGGTTCGCGCGGACGCGCCGGCCCGGCTGCCGGCGCCGTTCGAGGCGTCCGTCTCGGCCTCCACGGTCAGGCCCGCCTCAGCGCAGCCCGCCTCGAGCTCGCGCAGCCCGAAGCCGTCCACGGGGCCCAGCGCCCCACTCCCATGCAGGCCGCCCTGCACCGCGCGCTCGGCGCCCCAGGCGAGCATCTTGCCGGTGAAGCCATAGGGGTCGGGCCCTGTCAGGTGGACCTCGGCCAGCGCCTCCCCCGCGGCGTCGTACGCGATGCCGACCACGTGGCTGCCCACCTTCGCGCGGTCCTCGGGCCCCGGCCCGCCGGTGGAGCCCTTGGCCAGCTTCGAGCCGGCGAACTGCCAGGCGCGGCTCGCCCCGGGCACCTTCATCGCCAGCGAGGACGCCAGCGAGATCGCCGGCAGGACGCGAGAAGCCGGGCCGAACCAGCCCAGGTAGGCGTTCACCTCCACGAGCTGCGGCGCCAGGCGCGGCAGCGCGAAGTGCTCAGTGCCTCCGATCGCCACCGCCCCGCGGCCCTTGCCGTGCAGGTCGAAGCTGCGCTGTCGAGCGGCGCTGCGCTCGGCCTGCACGCGACCGTCGCGGAAGCCGAAGGACGGTTCCGTGATGCTGCCGACCAGCGAGGCGCGCGTGCCGCCGCTAAGCGCCGCGGGGCTTGTCTCGCCGGTGGCGAAGTAGCCCACGTCCACGCGCATGGCGCGCTCACCCGCGCGCTCGAGCGCGAGCGCGCCGGCCAGGTTGCCGGGCACGTAGTCGTAGCCGAACGCGGTGACCATGCCGCTGCCCGAGTTGCGGGCCGGCGTGTCGTAGCGCTGGAACACGTCGCTGATGAACGGCGCCTCGCCGGTGGAGTCGATGTAGTGCGCCCCGTGGGTCGAGGCGGCGGCCGCGGCCGCGGCGCCGAACTTCACGAACGGCCCGACGGTGCTCACCAGCACGTCGCCCCGCGCGACGAGATCGGCCACCGAGCCGGGCTCCGACACGTCGGCCACCGCGGTCTCGAGGCCGCCCAGCTCGGCCGCCATGCGCTCGAGCTGCTCGCGCCCGCGCGCGGCCAGCAGCGGCTTCATGCCCCGCTCCACCATCGCATCGGCCGCCAGGCGGCCGGTGTAGCCGGTGGCCCCGAAGAGGACTACCTGCCCCGCCACGGTCAGCCCTGCGGGCGCCGGGTCTCCAGCACCTCGCGCACCCGGTCCACGGCCTGGGGCATCGCCTTCTCCATCCGCTTCATGTCCCAGCCGGTGAGGGTCACGAGCAGCATGTCCGACCTCGCCTCGACGCTCGCCGTGCGCAGGTCACGCTCGAGCAGCCCGATCTCGCCAAAGAAGTCGCCGGGCCCGAGGTCGGCCACGTGCTCGCCGCCGCGCGTGACCTCGGCCTCCCCTTCCTCGATCGCGAAGAACTCGTAGGAGAAGTCGCCCTCGCGCACGAGCTGCTTGCCGACCTCCACCCGCACCTCGTCGGCGAACGGCGCGATCTGCGACAGGTCCTCGTCCGAGACCGTCTGGAACAGGGGGATCGACTTCAGCCGGTCAGGCTCCAAAACAGCTCCCAGGTCGGTGGCGGCGCGACTCTATCCGACTGATCGAACTGGTGGGATCACGCGTAGATAAGGGGGAATGACGCGCCAGAGCCAGTTGACCATCGCCTTCGCCGCAGCCCGCGGCGGCTTCGGGCTGGGCCTGATCGCCGCCCCCGCGCGGGTGGCGGGAGGATGGGTCGGCGAGGAAGCGGCCAAGCCGAGGCCGCAGGTGGCCATCCGCGGCCTGGGCGCCCGCGACGTAGCCCTGGCGGGCGGCACGATCGCGGCCGCCCTCGGCGGCACGGGGGTCAGGCCCTGGCTGCTGGCGGGCATCGCCTGCGACCTTTCTGACGTCGGGGCCACGCTGGTGGCCGGAGACGCCCTCCCCGAGCGGGCGCTGCCCGGAACGATCGCACTGGCCGGCATCTCGGCGCTGGCGGGCGCCGCCCTGGCAATCGCCGCCGAGCGATGAGGATCGCGATCGTCGGCGCCGGGGTCTCCGGGCTCACCTGCGCGCACATGCTGCACCCAGAGCACGACCTGACCGTGTTCGAGTCAGGCGACTACGCCGGCGGGCACACCAACACCGTGCGGGTGGACACGAGCGACGAGACGCTCCAGGTGGACACCGGCTTCATCGTGTACAACGACCGCAACTACCCGGGCTTCGAGCGCCTGCTGGAGCGCCTGGGCGTGGCGAACAAGCCCTCGAGCATGAGCTTCTCCGTGAGCGACGAGGAGGGGCGCTTCGAGTACAACGGCTCCTCGCCCAACGGCCTCTTCGCCAACCGCCGCCACCTCGTCACGCCGTCCTTCCACCGCATGGTGCGCGACCTGGTGCGCTTCAACCGCGAGGCCCCGGCGCTGATCGGCCTGAACGGCAGCGGCCCGTCGCTGGGGGGCTTCCTCGACGAGGGCGGCTACTCCGAGGAATTCGTGCGCTGCCTGATCGTGCCGCAGGCCTCCGCGGTCTGGTCGGCGGACCCGGGGCAGATGTGGTCCTTCCCGGCCGGCTTCATGGCCGAGTTCTTCCAGAACCACGGCATGTTCGGGCTGACCGGCCGGCCCAACTGGCTGACCGTCGAGGGCGGGGGGCGCAGCTACGTGTCCGCCATCACCGAGCCGCTGGGCGGGCGCCTGCGGCTCTCCACCCCCGTCGAGCGCATCGAGCGCCACGAGGACGGCGTGGAGGTCACGCCGCGCGGGGGCGAGCCCGAGAGCTTCGACGAGGTGATCGTTGCGGCGCACTCCGACCAGGCGCTGCGCATGCTCGCCGACCCGAGCGACGCCGAGCGCGAGGTGCTCGGGGCGATCCCCTACCAGCGCAACGAGGCCGTGCTGCACTCGGACCGCTCGCTGCTGCCGAAGCGCAAGCGGGCCTGGGCCAGCTGGAACTATCACCTGCTGGACGAGCCGGCCAAGCAGACCACCGTGACCTACCACATGAACCGCCTCCAGTCGCTCGACACGAGTGAGCAGATCTGCGTGACGCTGAACCGCGGGGAGGCCATCGACCCGGACAGGGTCATCCGGTCGTTCACCTACCACCACCCCGTCTACACGCATGAGGGCCTGAAGGCCCAGAGGCGCTTCGACGAGATCGGCGGGCGGCGCCGCACGCACTACTGCGGCGCCTACTGGGGCTACGGCTTCCACGAGGACGGCGTGCAGAGCGCGCTGCGGGTGTGCGCCCGCTTCGGGAGCGTGCTGGCGTGAGCGCCAGCGCCATCTACGAGGGCTCGGTGCGCCACCGGCGCATGCAGCCGGTCGAGCACTCCTTCCGCTACCGCGTCTTCATGATGTACGTGGACCTCGGGGAGCTGCCCGAGCTGTTCGACCGCGTGCCGCTGTGGTCGGCGCGCCGCCCGGCGCTCGCGTGGTTCCGGCGCTCGGACTTCTTCGGCGACCCCGAGCGGCCGCTGCGCGACGAGGTACTCGACCGCGTGGAGGAGCTGGGCGCCCGGCGCCCCACCGGGCCCGTGCGCCTGCTGGCCAACCTGCGCTACCTGGGCCACGGCTTCAACCCCGTGAGTTTCTACTTCTGCTTCGACGAGCAGGGCGAGCGCGTCGAGGCAGTGCTGGCCGAGGTCACCAACACGCCCTGGGGCGAGCGGCACTCGTACCTGCTCGACCACGGTGACGGCGGAGGGCGGGTGCTGGACGCGACGATGGACAAGGCCTTCCACGTGTCGCCCTTCATCGGCATGGACCAGACCTACGAGTGGCGGGTGACCGAGCCCGGCGAGCAGCTCCAGGTGCACATCGAGAACCACCACGCCGGCCAGCTCGAGTTCGACGCCACGCTGTCGCTCGAGCGCCGCGCCGCCACGCCGCGGATGCTCAACCGCGTGCTGCTGCGCTACCCGCTGATGTCGCTCCAGGTGGTGGCCCGCATCTACCTGAACGCCCTGAAGCTGAAGCTGAAGGGCGCCCCCTACCACCCCCATCCGGCGCGATGAGCCGCGGGCTGCTCCACGCCGTCTTCAACCGCATCCGCCACGGGCGCGTGGAGCTGCGCGAGGGCGGGCGCGTTCACCACTACGGGCCGCCGGACGCCGAGCTCCGCGCGGTCGTGACCATGCACAGCCCGAAGGCGTGGCGGGCCTGGACGCGCGGCAGCACCGGCATGGCCGAGAGCTACGCCGACGGGCTCTGGGACTGCGACGACCTGGTGGTGCTGGTGCGCATCGCCGCGCGCGAGATGCGCCGCTACGACCGCGCGCGCCGCGCGCTGGTGCCGCTGCAGCAGCTGGCCGCGATGGTGCCGCGCAACAGCAGGCTGCGCGCGCGCAAGCACATCGCCGCCCACTACGACCTCGGCGACGACCTCTTCGAGCTGTTCCTCGACGACGGCATGACGTATTCGAGCGCGCTGTTCGAGGACGGATCGGAGACCCTCGAGGAGGCCCAGGACGCAAAGCTCGACCAGATCTGCCGGCGGCTGGAGCTCAAGCCCGACGACCACCTGCTCGAGATCGGCAGCGGCTGGGGCTCGCTGAGCCTGCACGCGGCGTCGAGGTACGGCTGCCGCGTGACCACGGCCACGATCTCCGAGGCTCAGCACGCGCGCACGCTCGCCCGCGTGCGAGAGGCCGGCCTGGAGAACCAGGTCGAGGTGGTGCTGAGCGACTACCGCGACCTCCACGGCGAGTACGACAAGCTCGTCTCGGTCGAGATGATCGAGGCCGTGGGCCGGCAGTACTTCAACCTCTTCTTCGAACGCTGCTCGGAGCTGCTCCACCCCGAGGGCCTGATGCTGCTCCAGGCGATCCTCATCGAGGACTCCGCCTACGACGCCGAGAAGGCGTCGCGCAGCTTCATCAACAAGCTCATTTTCCCGGGCGGCTGCCTCCCATCGATGCAGGTGATCGAGCGCTGCCTCGATGCGACCGGGCTCGCGAGCGAGCACGTGGACGACCTGACCGGCAGCTACGTGCTCACGCTTCGCCACTGGCGCGAGCGCTTCCGCGCCGCGCCGGACGAGGCCGCCGCGCACGGCTACGACCTCCGCTTCCGGCGCCTGTGGGAGCTCTACCTCTGCTACGTCGAGGCGGGCTTCACCGAGCGGCGAATCGAGGACGTGCAGGTGCTGATCGCCGGGCCGCGCTACCGCGGGTCCCGCGTGAACATGCGCCCGGAGATCGCGTCCAGCAGGAAGGCGGGCCCGCGCGAGGCGAGCTTGGCGAGGGCGGTCTTGCCGCCCGGCCCCAGCACGTGATCGCCGGACTCCACGGCGGCCACGACCTTCCGCGCCCACTCCTCGGGCGGCACCTCGTCCCAGCTGGAGGTGTCGAGGTGGCGGCCGTACACCTCCTTGGTGTCGTCGAGCATGTCGGTGTCCACGCCGGGGGTCACGAGATGCAGCACGGACACCCCGGAGCCCTTCAGCTCTCTCCGCAGCGACTCGCTGAAGGCCACGACGCCGGTCTTGGCCGCCGAGTAGGTGCTGGCGGCCGGGAACCAGGCGTAGCCGCTGATGCTGGCGTTGTTCACGATCCGGCCGCGCCGGCGCTGCACCATCCCGGGCAGCACGCGCTTGGTGAGGTGAACCACGCCCAGGAGGTTCACCTGGAACATCGCGTAGATGTCGGCGAGCTCCTGCTCCTCGAGCAGGCCGCCGGTCATCAGGCCGGCGTTGTTCACCAGCACGCCGACACGGTCGAGCTCGGGGATCGCGTCGCAGCACTCGTCGATCGACTCGCGCGTGGAGAGGTCCATCCGCACGGGGCGCACGGCCTTGGCGCCGCCCGGAGCCACGTCGATGGGCTCGAAGGCACCGGGGTCGCGCACGCCCGCGAGCACCAGCTCGAGCGGCCGAGTGGCCAGCTCCGCCGTGATGGCGCGGCCGATTCCGCGGTTGGCGCCCGTCACGAGCGCGATCGAGCCGGAGAGGTCCATCAGGTGAAGATACGACGCAGCCGTATCGTCCGATCATGATGTTGAGCCACGAGCGCGCCGGGAGCGGGGAGCCGCTGGTGCTGCTGCACCCCCTCGGCGGCGAACTGGTGGTGTGGGAGCCGGTGTTCGACCGGTTGGCCGCCGAGCGCGACACGATCGCGCTGGACCTGCCCGGCTTCGGCGCCTCGCCGCCGCTCCCGGACGGCAGCGAGCTTACGCCCCAGGCGCTGGCCGCGGCCGTGGCCTCCTTCCTCGACGCGCAGGGTGTGCAGCGCGCCCACCTGGCGGGCAACTCGCTGGGTGGCTGGGTGGCGCTCGAGCTGGCGAAGGCGGGGCGCGCGCTGTCGGTGACGACCTTCTCGGCCGCCGGCCTGTGGGAGCGGCCGCTGGGTCCGCGCGCCACGCCGATCCGCCGCGTGGGCAAGCTGCTGCTGCCGCTCGTGCCGCTGGCCGCCCGCAGCGCGGGCGTTAGGCGAGCGCTGCTGAAGAGCGTGATGGTGCGCCCGGAGCGGGTGCCGCCGGAAGCGGCCACGCGGCTGGTTCGCGCGTAC
>JBBQRG010000051.1:0-22085 GCA_038215095.1 Solirubrobacterales bacterium
CATCTCGGTGGCCGGCGGCACCTTCCCCGCCTCGATCTGGCACGACTACATGAACGTCGCCAAGGGCTCCGATTGCAGCGACTTCCCGCAGCCGTCGACGCCGGCCCAATTCACGCCCTTCTTCGGCAAGTTCTCGCGCAGTCGCGGCGGCACCAGCTACAGCTCGCCGTACTCGGGGTCCGGCAACTCCGCGGGGGGCGGCAACTACCGCGGCTACGACCCGCGCCTGTACGAGGCACTGCCGCAGCCACAGCCGAAGGTCTCCCCGCCGGCGTCGCCGAAGAACGAGAAGCTCAACTCCGCTCCGCCGTCGGGCGGCGGGCAGGGCAACGGCGGGGGCAACGGCAACGGAGGCCGGTAACCCGGGCGAGCTCGCGCTGATCGAGGCGATCCAGCGCGCCATCGAGCCGCGCGGCGACCGCCTCGTGCGCTGGAGCGGCGACGACGCGGCCGTGGTGAGGGCGCGGCCCTTCGCCGTGACCTCGATCGACGCAGTCGCCGAGGGCGTGCACTTCGAGCTGTCGACGCATGGGCCCGCCGACGTGGGCTGGAAGGCCCTGGCCGCGGCGCTCTCGGACCTGGCGGCGATGGGCGCGGAGGCCGGGGAGGCGTACGTGTCGCTGGCGCTGCCTTCGGACTTCGGCTCCGAGCGGGCCCTGGCCCTCGTGCGCGGGATGGAGGAGCTTTGCGGCCGCACGGACACGACCATCGCCGGCGGCGACGTGATCGGCTCGCCGGCGCTCGTGGTCAGCGTGACCGTGACGGGCTGGGCCGACTCCGAGGAGGAGCTGGTGGGCCGTGACGGGGCGTCTCCGGGCGATCTCGTCGGCGTGACTGGACAGTTGGGGGGCTCCGCCGCCGGATTGCTGGTTCTGCAGGGAGCTGCGGTCGGTGAGGAGGGCGCGGCGCTCGCCGATCGCCACCGCCGGCCCGAGCCGCGGCTGGCGGCCGGGCGCGCCTTGGCGCTGGCGGGGGCCTCGGCGATGATCGACGTGAGCGACGGCGTGGCCACGGATGCGCGCCATCTCGCAAAGAGCAGCGGGGTGGGGCTCGAGCTGGATCTGGCGCTGGTGCCGCTCGCGCCCGGCGTCGAGGCGGTTGCTGCCGCTGTCGGGCGCGACCCGCGCAAGCTGGCGGCTACAGGTGGCGAGGACTACGAGCTGCTGTTGTGCGTGCCCCCGAAGCGGCGCGACGCCGCGGAGCGCGCCGCTTCCGCCGCCGGGGCGCCCCTTACCTGGCTGGGTGAGGTGGTGTCCGGCTCGACGGTGCGGTTCGCCGGCGCCGGCGACGAGCTGCGCGGCTTCGAGCACTAGGGATCTAGCGGCGCATCGCTGAGCCGGGCCCGCCCAGCGCGCCCGGGCCCGCGTAGGCGCCCGGGCCGAACACGCTCGGGCGGTCCTCGTCGACCGGATGAGGCGGCGGCGGGCGGCGGGCGCGTGCCACGGCGACGGTGGCGCACAGCACGCCGAGCCAGACGCACGCGAGCAGGGCGATCACGAGGCTGACCGCGTGTCCCGCCACGAGCAGCAGCAGGTACCAGCCGGCGCTCAGCGGATCCATGTGCAGCGCGAAGAGGTAGTAGAGGATCACGGCCAGCGGCAGGAGCAGGCCCAGGCCCACCATCAGCGCCCGCGTCCGGCCGCCCGGCGCCGGCTCCACGAGCGTGGCGAGCAGCCACAGGTGGGCGGCCGGCACGGCCATCAGCGCGGCGTAGGGATTCAGCAGCCAGAGCACCAGCGCTGCGCCCGCCGTGACGAGCGCGAGCGCGCATGCCGCGCCGGTGTCGGCGGGATCGATGGCGACGGGCTCTTCGGATGGCGTCCCCTCCGCCGCCCGCGCCCGCTCCCCGCGGCGCAGCAGCGAACGAGCCACGACGAATGCCAGCACCGCGGCCGCCGCGACCCCCGCCAGCACGGCAAGTGCCGCCAGGTCGAGCGGTAGCTCCGAGGGCGCCACCGGCGCCGAGGGCGGGTCCGGCGTGGCTCCCACCAGCGCCAGCAGCTCGGCGGCCGCCAGCGCCGCGAGGAAGGGGGCCACGAAGGCCGCGAGCCAGCGCAGCCACACGCCCACCTCGATGTGGCGGCGGCGGGCGCGGGCGAACACGTCGACCGCGGTCACCAGCACCGGCAGCAGCAGCGTGCCGGCCAGCAGCACGAACACCCAGCCGGGCACCACCTGGCTGACCGCCGTCACGTACACCGCCGGGCCGTGCCTGGGGCGGCCGCTCTGGTCGAGCGCCGTCAGCGTTCGCAGTGCCGCGCGGCCCAGCCCGCCCAGCTGGTCGCGATCCACGACCGTCCCCCCGCGGCGCGGCGCCGGCAGCTCGCCGCTGCCCGAGATGCGCAGCGACTCGAAGCCACGTTCGAGGAACACCCCCTGCCCTCCAATGCCGAGCGGGAAGGCCAGCCTGAAGAGCTGGCCCGCGGCGCCGGTGCCCTTCATCGGCTGGTTGAGCTCCTCGCGGATCGAGTCCGCCACCGTGCGCTGCAGGCCGATCCCCGAGCGCGTGGTCGAGCTCGACCAGGGCACGATGAACGAGCCGCGGCGCTCGCGCTCCCCCAGGTCCGACATCACGATCACGCTCTCCACCTGCGACGGGTCGCCCAGCTGCCGGGCGAGCCGCTCGGCGCCGGCCTCGCCCAGCGTCGAGCCGTCCACCGAAGCGAGCACCAGCGTCTTGCGCGACGGCCGGCCCTGGAACACGCGCGCCAGCTCCAGCAGCGCCGCCGTGTCCGATGCGCTGCCGCCGGCCTCGGGCACCGAAGCGGCATCGCGGGCCGCGATCACCACGACCTCGCGCCGCGAGCTGCCCGCGCGCCGGCCCACCACGTTCACGAGCGCGCGGCCGCTCTCCGCGAAGGCGTCGCGCTGGACGCGGAACCCGCGCGCGGCGAAGGCGGAGGCCACCAGCGCCGCTGTAGCCCGGTCGCCGGACCTGCCGGCTCTCCGGTCGGGCTGCTGAGCCACGAGCCGCTCGGCGCTCGCGGCGGCCTGGTCGCCGTCGAACAGCACGTCCGCGGCGAGTCCCTGGGGCAGCGGCCCTGGCCTGCTCTCGAGGGAGAACATTGCCAGCAGCAGCGCTACCACGGCAGGGATGAATGCCGCTCTGTAGAGGCGCGCTTCGATCACGCGCGGAAATTCCCCACCTTCGCAACCTACAATTTCGAAGGTGGCAGGCTCGGCACCGCGCATTCTCCTCGTGGACGACGAGCAGTCGGTGCAGAAGCTGCTGACCTATCCCCTGCGCAAAGAGGGCTACGAGGTGGTCGGAGCGCTGGACGGGAAGGAGGCATTGGACCGGCTCCAGGACGCGAGCTTCGACCTGGTCGTGCTGGACGTGATGCTGCCGCTGGTGGACGGCTTCGACGTGTGCCGCCAGATCCGGGCCACCAGCACCGTGCCGATCATCATGCTCACCGCGAAGACCGAGGAGATCGACAAGGTCCTCGGCCTCGAGCTGGGCGCCGACGACTACATCACCAAGCCCTTCTCGGTTCGCGAGTTCCGCAGCCGGGTCAAGGCGGTGCTGCGCCGCGCCGCGCTCATGCGCGGCGACGAGGAGCTCGAGGAGCCGATCGAGCGCGGCGACCTCCGCATCGACTTCGACAAGCGCCACGTGCGCGTGCGCGGCGACTCGGTGCGCCTCACCTACGTGGAGTTCGAGATCCTGGCCGCGCTGGCACGCAGCCCCGGCCGGGTCTTCAGCCGCACCATGCTGCTGGAGCGCGTCTGGGGCGACTCCGCCTACCGCGACCCGCGCACGGTCGACGTGCACATCCGCCACCTGCGCGAGAAGCTCGAGCAGGAGCCGCGGCACCCCGAGCTGATCTTTACGGTGCGCGGCGTGGGCTACCGCTTCCGGGAGCGATGATGCGCTTCCGCTCGCTGCGCAACAAGCTGGCGCTGCTCTTCTTCGCGATCACGGCCACAGCCTTCGGGGTCATCTATTTCCTCGTGGTCCCCCAGCTCGAGCAGAATCTCGAGCGCGAGAAGATGACCGAGCTGCGCCGGGTTGCCAACGGCTCGGGGCCCTCGCTCGACCTGCTGATCGGACGCGGCGACATCCGCGCCCCCGACCTCGACCGCCGGGTGCGTGCGATCGCCGACGCCGCGGGCGCGCGCGTGACGCTCCTGTCCGTGCAGCGCTCGTCCGGCGAGCGGCGGCCGGTCTTCTTCCCGCTGAGCGACTCGCGCGAGGAGCGCGCCGTGCCCCAGAACCAGGCGCTCGCCACCCGGGCCGTGCTCACGCACCGCACCCAGACGGGCTTCATGAACTTCGCCTCCGACCGGCTCGGCCAGATCGCCCAGCCGCTGCGCTTCGGCGGAAGCACCGTCTGGGTGGCGCTCTACTCGCGCAGCTTCGACGACGTGTCGGAGACCGTCGCGTTCGTGCGCAACCGCGTGCTGGCCGCTACGGCCGCGGCCCTCCTGATCGCGCTGATGGGCGGCTGGATCGTGGCCCAGGCGCTGGCGCGGCGGGTGCGGCGCCTGGAGCAGGCCGCCAAGGACGTCGCGGAGGGGCGCTTCATCGAGCCGCTGCCGGTGACCTCCGAGGACGAGCTGGGCCAGCTCACGCGCACGTTCAACGAGATGCAGGCACAGCTGCGCCAGGTGGACGTCGCGCGCAAGGAGTTCGTGGCCACCGCCTCGCACGAGCTGCGCACGCCGATCTTCTCTCTCGCCGGCTTCGTGGAGCTGCTCCAGGACGAGGAGCTCGACGACGAGACCCGCCGCGAGTTCCTCGACACGATGGCCGAGCAGGTGGCAAGGCTCCAGAAGCTCACCGTGGACCTGCTCGACCTGTCGCGGCTGGACGCCGGCTCGGTCGAGATGCACCGCGAGCAGGTGGAGCTGACCGACCTCGCGCGCTCGATCGTGCGCGAGTTCGGCCCGGCCCTCGCAGACCACGGAACGGAGCTCGAAATCCAGCTTCCGAAGGCCGGACTGCAGGCCCGCTGCGACCGTGAACGGGTGGCGCAGATCATCCGTATCCTGCTTGACAACGCCCTTAGGCACACGCCGGAGGGCACCAACGTCACCGTGAGCGCCAACCGCGACAACGGGGCCGCCGAGCTCACGGTGGCCGACATGGGCCCCGGCATGTCCGATGGGGTCCGTTCGAAGGCGTTCGACCGCTTCTACACCGGCGACGCCGCACGCGGCGCCGGGCTCGGCCTGGCGATCGCCCGCGAGCTGGCGGAGCGCATGGACGGCCGCATCGAGCTGCGCAGCGTGAATGGCTCCACGACCTTCACACTCGCCCTCCCCGCTGAGGGCGGGGACAGGTCACCGGCGTGAGGCGCGCGGCCGCCGTGCTCTGCGTGACGGTCCTGGGCGCGCTGGCGGGCTGCGGCGGCAGCAACGACAACGGCTCCGCCGGCGCGCAGAAGGTCACAACCACCCGTGTCCAGGTGGTCGAGGGGCTCGGCGGGAAGGGCGACAGCTCCTTCGACCCCGGCGCGATCTACCACCGCCTCTCGCCCGGGGTGGTCACGGTGATCTCGCTCTTCGGACAAGGCAACTCGCTGCTCGGCGGCGGCGGTGGCGGAGAGGGCGGCCAGGGCTCCGGCTTCGTGATCGACGGCTCAGGCGACATCGCCACCAACGCCCACGTGGTCACCACCGGCACCGCGCCGAACACCCGCACCGCCAAGCAGGTCTTCGTGGAGTTCTCTGCCGGCGACCGCGTGCCGGCCAAGGTGGTCGGTGACGACCCCAACGCCGACGTGGCGCTGCTGAAGGTCGACCCCAAGGGCCTCCAGCTCACGCCGCTCCAGCTCGGCCACTCGAGCCACCTCAGCGTGGGCGCGCCCGTGGCGGCCATCGGCAGCCCGTTCGGGGAGCGCCAGTCGCTCTCGGTCGGCGTGATCTCCGCGCTCGACCGCAACATCGAGTCGCTGACGCGCTTCACGATCGGCAACGCCATCCAGACAGACGCCGCCATCAACCCTGGCAACTCGGGCGGCCCGCTGCTCAGCCGCCAGGGCCGCGTGCTCGGCATCAACGCGCAGATCAAGTCGCAGTCCGGCGGCGGCGAGGGCGTCGGCTTCGCGATCCCGATCGACACCGTGCGCCGATCGCTACGGGAACTGCGCGCCAAGGGGCACGTCGACTACGCCTTCCTCGGCGTGACCACGCTGCTGCTCTATCCGCAGCTCGCGGAGAAGCTCGGGCTGCCCGTCCGCGACGGCGCCGTGGTCTCCCAGGTCGAGAAGGGCAGCCCGGCCGACGACGCGGGGTTGAAGGCCGGCACCGACAAGATCACCTTCCAGGGCCAGCAGGACGTGCCGAAGGGCGGCGACGTGATCGTGGCGGTGGACGGGCGGAGGCTCTCGGCCACGAACGACCTCGCCGACGTGGTCAGCGCGCTGCCCGCCGGCAAGGAGGTCTCGCTGGAAGTGGTGCAAGGCAGCGACCGCCGCACCGTGAAGGTCAAGCTGGGCAAGCGGCCGGCACGGCCGCCCGCGCGCTGAGCCCCGAGGCCGAGCTGGTGCGCGAGCTCGCGCTCGCGCTGCGAGAGCAGGTGCTGCCGCTGCTGGGCTCCCACGCCGCCCGCGCCCATCAGGACGAGACCGGCGTTGGCGGCGACGTGACTTTCGCCATCGACGAGCGCGCCGAGCGCACGCTCGAGCGTTTCCTGGCCGAGCGCGCCCCGAACGTGGCCTTCTACTCCGAGGACCGCGGCCTGGTGGAGCCGGCGGGCCACGCCGACACGGTGCTGGTGGTGGACCCGATCGACGGCACCCGTCCCGCGCTGGCCGGCCTCGAGTCCTGCTGCGTGAGCGTCGCGGCCGCCCCGCTGCGCGACGGGGTCACGATGGGCGAGGTCAGCACCGGCTGCCTGGTGGAGATCCTGCACGGCACCGTCTTCCTGGCCGAGCGCGGCCGCGGCCTGGTGGAGTCGCCGCCGGTGCGGCTGTCGCCGAACACGGACATCGGGCGGATGTTCTGGGCCTACGGCTTCCGCGGGCGTCCCGCGCGGCCGACGGTGGAGGTGCTCGGCGATCTGATCGACGCCTCGTCGGTGGGCGGCGCCAGCTTCGACCTCGGCTCGGTCTGCTTCGACATGGGCCGGATCGTCACCGGCGGCCTCGACGCCTGCGTGGAGCCGGGCCCGCGCCTGATCGACGAGCGTCCCGCGCTACGGGCGGAGTTCGAGCGCGTGGGGGGTGGCGCGGTGCTGAACAACTCGCCCTACGACCTGGCGGCGGCGACCCTGGTGCTCGAGGAGGCCGGCGGGGTTGTGACCGACGCCTACGGCCGCTCGCTGGCCGATCGCCCGCTGCTCGGCTCGGGCCACGAGTTCCAGATGTCGCTGGTGGCCGCCGCCAACATCACACTCCATGAAAGACTGATCGCCGCCATCGATGCAGCGATTTCGACCGTTTCCGGGTAAGGAGAACACGTGACGTCGGGGATACCGCCTGAGACCGACAGCCGCGACGTCGCGCTGACCATCCCCGCGCGGCCCGATTACCTCGTCCTCGCCCGGCTTGCGCTCTCCGCCGTCTGCCGCCTGACGCCGCTCTCGGCCGAGGAGATCGCCGACCTGAAGCTCGCGATCACCGAGGCGGCCAACGACTTCGTCGACGATGCACGACCCGACGACGACGAGGGTCGGCTGAGCTTTTCCTTCAAGTTGCTCGACGACCGCCTGCTGCTCGAGCTCGAGGGCCCGCGCGGCTCGGTGTCCGACGTCGAGCGCGAGCTGGGCCGCGCGATCATCGACGCAACCGTCGACGAATGCGACTTCGGCGACGGCCGGACGATGCTCGTCAAGTACCTGGCCGAGACGCCTGGATAGTCTGCCGCGCTGTGCTGCAGCCGATCGCCGTAGGCCACAAGAGCCTGGCCGACTACACGCACCTTGCGGGCAAGTCCCTCGTCCAGGAGATCAAGGATCTCTCCGAGGGGCTCCAGGGCCTGAAGGTGCTCCACCTCTCAGCCACCGCCTTCGGCGGCGGGGTCTCCGAGATCCTCTACACGCTGATACCGCTGATGAAGGACGTGGGCATCGACGTCGAGTGGCAGGTCATGCTCGGCCGCGAGGAGTTCTACAACGCCACCAAGCGCCTCCACAACGCGCTCCAGGGCAACCCGGAGTCGCTCAGCGACGAGGAGTGGAAGATCTACGAGCGCTTCAACGCGCTCAACGCCACCGAGATCGAGGGCGGCTGGGACGTGATCATCGTGCACGACCCGCAGCCGCTCGCGATCCGCAAGCACGTGCCCGAGAAGGGCAAGAAGTGGGTCTGGCGCTGCCACATCGACCTCTCGGAGCCCAACCCGGAGTCGATCGACCACCTGGTGCCGATGATCCGCGAGTACGAGGGCTCGGTCTTCCACGTGCAGGACTACGTGCCGAAGGGCCTCGACGGCGCGGCCACGCCGCACATCTGCCCGCCGGCGATCGACCCGCTGTCGCCGAAGAACATGGCGCTCTCGCCCGAGGACGCCGCGTTCGTCTGCGACCAGTTCGGCATCGACGTGGACCGGCCGCTGATCTGCCAGGTCTCGCGCTTCGACCCCTGGAAGGACCCGAAGGGCGTGATCGACGCCTACCGCAAGGTCACCGAGGCCATGCCTGAGGTCCAGCTCGCGCTGGTGGGCTCGATGGCCACGGACGACCCGGAGGGCTGGGAGTTCTTCAACTCCACGATGGCCTACGCCGACGGCGACCCGGACATCCACATACTCAACAACCTGAACAACGTGGGCGCCATCGAGGTGAACGCGTTCCAGTCGCAGGCCGACGTGGTCATCCAGAAGTCGACCCGCGAGGGCTTCGGCCTGACGGTCTCAGAGGCGCTGTGGAAGGCGCGGCCTTTCATCGGCGGCAACGTGGGCGGCATTCCGCTGCAGGTGCAGGACGGCGAGACGGGCTACCTCGTGTCATCGCCGGAGGAGTGCGCGGACCGCGCGTTGCGGATCCTGCGCGAACCGGAGCTCGGAAAGCGGCTCGGCCGCTCGGGCAAGGAGCACGTGCGCAAGCACTTCCTGACGCCGCGACTCCTGCGCGACTGGCTGCGTATCTTCTCGGAGGAATGAACTCGGACATCCCCCTCGTCCTCGTCTCGAACCGCGGCCCCGTGACGTTCGAGGAAGGCGAGCCGCGGCGCGGCGGCGGCGGCCTCGTCACGGCTCTGAAGGGATTGGTCCATCACCGCGACGCGCTCTGGGTGGCGTCGACCATGAGCGAGGGCGACGCCGAGGAGAGCCGCAGCCACGACGGCAAGAGCTTCGAGGTGGAGCTCGACGACGCGACCTACCGAATCCGCCTCGTCGAGAGCGACGCCGAGGCCTACGACGGCTTCTACAACGTGGTGGCTAACCCGCTGCTGTGGTTCATCCAGCACTACCTCTGGGACCTCTCGAACGCGCCGGACATCCGCCGCGGCGAGGTGGACGCGTACGAGAACGGCTACTGCCGCGTGAACACGGACCTCGCGCATGCGGTGCTCGAGGAGGTCGAGGACGTCGACCAGGCAGTGGTGATGCTGCACGACTACCACCTCTACACGGCGCCGAAGGTGATCCGCCAGGAGCGGCCCGACCTCTTCCTCCACCACTTCGTGCACATCCCGTGGACCCAGCCGGACGCCTGGCGCGTGCTGCCCACCGAGATGCGCGAGGACATCTACGAGGGCGTGCTCTCGAACGACATCGTCGCCTTCCACACGCGCTCCTACAGGCGCAACTTCCTGCTCTGCTGCCGCGAGCTGTTCGACCTCGACGTGGACGAGGAGGCCGGCGTCGTGAACTTCGAGGGCCGCGACGTGTGGGTGCGCGCCTACCCGCTCCCGATCTCCGCCGAGACGTTCCAGAAGAACGCCCAGCGCCCGGCGGTGCACGAGTACGAGCGCGACATCCTCCGCCGCCGGCGCGAGCACCTGATCCTGCGCGTGGACCGCGCCGACCTGTCCAAGAACATCCTGCGCGGGTTCACGGCTTTCGACCTTTTCCTCGAGCAGCACCCCGAGTTCAAGGAGCAGGTCACCTTCATCGCCCACCTGATCCCGTCGCGCCAGGACGTGCCCGAGTATGCCGAGTACCTGGAGCGGATCGAGGCGCTAGTGGCCGTTGTCAACCACCGGCACGGGACCACAGACTGGATGCCGATCGACCTGCGCCTGCGGGAGAACCTCGAGGAGGCGATCGCGGCCTACAAGCACTACGACCTGCTGATGGTTAACGCGATGTTCGACGGGATGAACCTGATCGCCAAGGAGGGCCCGCTCGTGAACGAGCGCAACGGCGTCTCGCTGCTGTCGGAGAACACCGGCGCGCACGAGGAGCTGGCCGACTTCGCCCTCTCGGTGAACCCGTTCGACGTGCAGGAGCAGGCGGACGCGATCCAGCGCGCCCTGACCATGTCCGCCGAGGAGCGGTCCTGGCGAGCGCAGGGCTTGAAGCGGATCGTGACCGCCCGCGACCCAGGCGACTGGGTGGACGCCCAGCTGGCCGACATCGAGGCGAAGCGCGAGGGGAAGACGCCGGTCGAGGCTTAGAAGCTGTTCCGGAATAGCGACCCGGCACCGGAACACGTCGATCAACCGAAGGAAATCGCAACGTGACGACGATGAGCGAAGCAGGCAGGCACAGAGTTCTCGGGCTCGGCGGCGTCTTCATCCGCGCGCGCGATCCGGCGGCACTCGCGGCCTGGTATCGCGAGCATCTCGGCTTCGACGTGCACGACTTCGGCGGCGCCTTCGGGGCGATCTTCAAGTTCGCCGAGCGCGAGCCCGGTTATCAGATCTGGACCGCGTTCCCGGCCGAAACACCGTACTTCGGCAACGCCGCCCAGCCGCAGATGCTCAATTTCCGAGTGGCCGATCTCGATGGCCTGCTGGCGCAGCTGCGTGCCGGCGGGGTCACGGTCGACCAGGAGGTCCAGCGTTCGGAATACGGGGCGTTCGGCTGATGCGTGGACGGGGAGGGGAATCGGGTCGAGTTGTGGCAGCCGCCGGAGGCTGGGGAGGCGGGCTAGAGTTCATCGGCTGCGCCTCATCCGCCGCGATCGGGTCAACGCCATTAGGGGTCGGGGTCTGGGGTGAATTCGCCGCTAGTGGGCGGTGGAGGCGCGCTGCCGCTACAGGTGGACAGCGGGCAGCGGACAGTGGGCAGTGGTGGCTTGGGTACCGGCGCCGGTGGCTTCGCCGGGCGGGGCTTCGGGTGCTGGTGGATTCTCGGCTTGCTCGGCTTCGGCCGCCGCTTCCGCCTCGGCTTTGCGCGGGGAGGCAGGGGTGTCAGGGGGCCCGTGACGCGGGGTAGCGGTGGTGGTTGGGGCTTCGGAGCGGGGCGCTCCGGCCATGACCAGACCAGCGTGGCTGCGGCCAGCGCGGCCGCCAGCCGGCCGACGTTGCCCCATCTGACCCGGCGTGCACGCACGCCTCCCTAAGCGGGGAGGGGGGTCGATCCGGCCCCTGGGCGAACCGGGCCGTTGCTATCGTGCGCCGCTCGATGGCTCGCCTGTACGACCTCATGCTGCTCGTCGACCCGACCGCTCCCGAGGAGCGCCAGTCGGCCGTGCTCACCGAGGTCGAGCAGCTGCTCTCCGGCGGCACGGTGCACGGCACCCACGACTGGGGCACGCGCCGGCTCGCCTTCGAGATCGATCACCGCGTCGAGGCGGACTACCGGCTCTGGCAGTTCGAGGGCGATCCGGCCCTGCTCGAGCGGCTGAACCAGCGCCTGCGCATCATGGACGGGGTACTGCGCTTTCGGATCATCCGGCTGAAGCCGGGCGCGCCGCCCCCGCCGGCCCCGCGCGACGCTTCCGCCCGTCCGCGCGAGGAGCGGGAGCGCGAGCCCGAGGGCCGTGTCGCGGCCCGTGCCGCCGCCGACGCGCCGGCGCCCGAAGAAGAGGCCTAGGCCACCGCGCGCTCGCGGCGACGCACCTCGCCGCGCACGATCGCGTCCAGCTGCAGCCCGCCCAGGAACACGACCGCGCTGGCGTACAGGTAGGCCATCACGACGATCACCGTCGCGAGGTGGCCGTAGATCGACTGGTAGTTCGCGATGTCAGTGAGGTAGAACCCGAAGCCGAGGGACATGGCCAGCCAGGCCACGATCACGAGACCCGTCCCGAAGCTCACCCACGGCAGCGGCCGGCGCACGCCGGGCGCGAAGTGCGCCAGCAGCCCGACGGCCAGCGCCATCAGGGCGGCGGCTACGGCCCAGCGCGCAAGGAAGGCCGAGATCGCCAGGAGCGCCGGCATGTCGCCGAGCAGCAGCGGGACGAAGCGCGCCACCGCGAACGAGCCGACCAGGCAGGCCGTCACCGCGATCGAGAGCCACGCCGACAGCAGGTAGCGCTCCTTGAAGGAGCGCTCGCGGCGGCTGTCGTATATGCCGTCGAGGGCGCCCATCACGGCGCGCACTGCGCCGGACACCTGCCACAGCGCGAGTACGAAGCCGCCGGTGAGCCAGAACACCTGCTTGCGGTCGACCACCTGCGTCACCGTGTCATTGATCACCTTGTAGCTGGCGGCCGAGACGCGCTGGCGAACCTCGGGCGCGAGGTCGGTGTGCCAGATGCTGGTGAGCTCGAGGAAGCCGAGCATGGCCAGCGCGAAGAGCATGAACGGCACGACCGCCGTGAGGACCTGGAAGGAGATTGCGCTCGCGTAGGTGAGCAGGTCGTTGCGCTCGAACCCGTCGAGCATCTCCTTCGCGAGCTGCCGCAGCTTCATGCGGGACCCGTACCTATGTGAACGATCAGCCAAACACCGCGCACCTTCCAGCAACTTCCTGGGCGCGAGCGTGCGACTGATCCGGTTGCGTTTGTAGTCTCGATCATCGATCGAAGACACGAGGAAGGAAGCAGCACATGGCAGCTACCAACATCAACCGCGTAGTCCTCACCGGGAACCTAACGCGAGACCCCGAGCTCCGCAGCACCCCGAGCGGCACCCCGGTGTGCAGCCTGAGGGTCGCCTGCAACACCCGCCGCAAGGACGGCTCCACCGGAGAGTGGGTCGACAAGCCGAACTATTTCGACGTCACGGTCTGGGGCGGCCAGGGCGAGAACTGCGCCACGTACCTCCAGAAGGGACGTCCCGTCGCGGTCGACGGCCGGCTCGAATGGCGCGAGTGGGACGACCAGAACGGCAACAAGCGCCAGGCGATCGATATCATCGCGGATTCCGTCCAGTTCCTCGGCTCCCGTGACGGTGGCGAGAACGGCGGCAGGTTCACGCCGCAGAGCGACGTCCCCGCTGACACAGGGGACTTCCAGCAGGCGCCGGCAGCCGCGGGGAGCTCGGACGACGACATTCCGTTCTGATCCCGACCTAGCGAGCAATCAGCCCAGTGGCGAAGCAGCGTGGCGACACATCCCAGCGTGGCGACAAGCGCCGGCGAGACCGGCGTGGCGGCCCGCCCGGAGGCGGGCGGCGCAAGTCGTGCCCTTATTGCCGGGAGAAGCTCGACGAGGTCGACTACAAGGATGTCAACGGGCTTCGCCGCGCCGTCTCGGATCGCGGCAAGATCCGCTCGTCGCGGGTCACGGGCGCCTGCCGTCGCCACCAGGCTCAGCTCGCCAGGGCGGTCAAGCGGGCTCGTGAGCTTGGCCTGCTGCCCTACGTCTCCGACAAGTAGGCCGGAGAGCTAGCTCATGGCGCAGGCGATCCTCTTGAGGGATGTGGACACGCTCGGGGAGCGCGGTGAGGTCGTCGACGTCTCGGCGGGCTACTTGCGCAACTACCTCGTCCCGCGCAAGCTCGCCCAGCCCGCCACCGACGCCTCGATCGCCGAGGCTCGCCGCCGCGAGGAGGCGGCCGAGCGGGCCGCCACCGAGGCCGCCGACCGCGCCGAGGAGACGGCGGGGCTGCTGCGCAAGACGGTGCTCACGATCTCCCACCAGGCCGGCGACGACGGCCGGTTGTTCGGCTCCGTCACCTCCCAGGAGATCGCCGATGCCGTGCGCCAGGCTCGCGGGCTGAAGCTCGACAAGCGCCGCATCCAGCTCGACGAGCCGATCCGGACCACGGGCACGCACATGGTCACCGTGGAAATCTCCGACGGCGTGACCGCCGAGGTCAAGACCATCGTCACCCCGCAGGGGTGACCCCGGCCGGCCATGGCAGTCTCCGTACCGCCTGAGGCCCAGCAAGCCGGCAGCGTCCCTCCACAGAACTCCGAGGCCGAGACCTCGGTCATAGGCGCCATCCTGCTAACCGAGCAGGCGCTCGACGGGGTGCTGCTCGAGGCGGGCCTGCGCGCCGACGACTTCTACCGCCCACGCCACCAGCTCATCTTCGCCTCGATGGTGCGGCTCAAGGAGAAGGCCGAGCCCGAGGCCGTCGACGCCCTTACTGTCTGCGACGACCTGCGCCGGGCCGGGCAGCTCGAGGAGGCCGGCGGCGAGGCCTACGTGCACTCGCTCCCCACGGTTGTCCCGGCGGTGGGCAACGTGCTGCACTACGCCCGCATCGTCAAGGAGTACTCGCTGCTGCGGCAGCTGCTCTTCGCCACGCGCGAGATCCAGGCCGAGGTCATGGGCCACCGCGGCGACCCGCAGGAGCTGATCGACCGCGCGGAGTCAACCCTCTTCCAGATCGGGCACGACGACGGCCGGGGCGAGATGCGCTCGATCGAGTCGGTGCTCCACGAGGAGATCGACAAGCTCGAGGAGCTATCTCGCGGCGGCGACGTCGGGCTTACCGGCACCCCCACCAGCTTCACCGACCTCGACGAGCTCACCGGCGGCTTCCAGCCCGGCAACCTCATCGTGCTGGCCGCGAGGCCATCCATGGGCAAGAGCACCCTGGCCACCAACATCGCCGAGAACGCGGCCATCGACCACAACCGCGCGGTGGCCCTCTTCTCGCTCGAGATGTCGGAGACCGAGCTGGCCCACCGCTTCATCGCTTCGCAGGCCAAGATCTCGAGCGACGAGCTGCGTAAGGGGCGCGTCAAGGCCGACCGCTGGCCGAAGGTGCTGAAGGCCGTCGAGAAGCTCGCCAGCTCGCCGATCTTCATCGACGACTCCAGCGACATCGGCATCCTCGAGGTGCGCGCCAAGGCGCGGCGCCTGCACGCCAAGCACAACCTCGGCCTGCTGATCGTGGACTACCTGCAGCTGATGCGCCCGGACGGGCGCGCCGACAGCCGCGTCGAGCAGATCGGCCAGATCAGCCGCGGGCTGAAGATCCTCGCCCGCGAGCTGGAGATCCCTGTGATCGCGGTGTCACAGCTCTCACGGGCGGTCGAGTCCCGCAACCCACCCATTCCGATGCTGTCGGACCTGAGGGAATCGGGTCAGATCGAACAGGATGCAGACGTCGTCATGTTCGTCTACCGCGACGAGTACTACAACAAGGAATCCGAGCGGTTGGGTGAGGCCGACGTGATCATGGCCAAGCACCGCAACGGGCCGATCGGCGAGGTCTCGCTCACGTTCCTGCCGAAGTATCCGCGCTTCACGAACATGTACCGGGAGCGCGCCGGCGAGCCCACCGTCCCGCTGTCGGACAACGGGGGCGGCTAGGTGTTGCGCCCGGTCCCCCACCGCGAGGACCCGGCCGCCCGCGACGACGCATCTTGCCCGCTCGGGAAGTGCGACGGCAGCGGCTGGCTGCTCGAGGAGGAGTCGAACAGCGCGCGGCCCTGCGCGTGCCGCGAGCGGCGTGTGAACAGCGCGGTCAGCGGCCGGATGGGCAGTGGCATCCCCAAGCGGTTCCGCGGCGTCTCGTTCGAGCGCAAGCCCATCTGCGACCTCGATCCTGGCCTGTTGCGCCACGTCCGCTCGTTCCTGGGAAACCTCGATCAGCACATCGAGGCCGGCCGCGGCCTGTGGTTCTCGGGCGACGTGGGCACCGGGAAGACGTCGCTGGCGATGCTTGTGTCACGGAGCGCGATCGAGGCCGGGCACTCCGTGGCGATCTACTCGCTCCCGCGGCTGCTCGCCGAGATCAAGGAGACCTACGACCGGGACTCCGACGACTCGTACATGACGCTGTTCCGCCGCCTCTGCGCGGTCGACCTGCTGCACCTCGACGACCTGGGCGTCGAGCGGTCCACGGACTGGGTCCTCGAGCAGCTCTATTCGATCGTGAACGAGCGCTGGCAGGATCGCCGCTCGATCATCGTGACCTCGAATCTCATGGACATGGACGAGCTCCGGAGCCAGATCGGCTTCAGGACGGTCTCCCGCCTGATCGAGATCTGTGACGAGCCGAATCCGATCTATGGCGTCGATCTCCGCAACGCAGGCTGGGGCTAGTCCTACACTCGAAGCCGATGCCAGGAGTCGTAATAGTCGGCGCCCAGTGGGGCGATGAGGGCAAGGGCAAGGTCATCGACTTGCTCGCCGAGCACGCCTCGCTGATCGTGCGCTTCCAGGGCGGCAACAACGCCGGCCACACGATCGTTCGCGGCGACGAGGTGTTCAAGTTCCACCTCGTGCCGTCGGGCATCCTCTACCCCGGCAAGATCTGCGCGATCGGCAACGGGGTGGTGGTCGACCCGGCCGTGCTAACCGAGGAGATCGACGGGCTGCGGCGGCGGGGTGTGGACATCGGCGGCCTGCGCGTGTCCGCCAACGCGCACCTGATCATGCCGTACCACAAGCTCCTCGACCACGCTGGCGAGGCGAAGCTCGGCAAGCTGCAGATCGGCACCACGCGGCGCGGCATCGGCCCCTGCTACGCCGACAAGGCGGCGCGGCTAGGCATCCGCATGCAGGACCTGCTCGACGAGAAGATCCTGCGGCAGAAGATCAAGGCCGCGATGGAGCCCAAGCAGCTGATGCTGCGGCCGTTCGCGAAGGACCCGGCGCTCGACCTGCACACGATGACCGAGGACTACCGCACCTGCGGGCACCGCCTCGAGCCCTACATCGCCGACACGCCGCCGCTGGCGTGGCACGCGCTCGACGACGGCGAGCTAGTCCTGTTCGAGGGCGCCCAGGGCACCATGCTCGACATCGACCACGGGACCTATCCGTTCGTGACCTCCTCCAACCCGGTGGCGGGGGCGGCCTGCGTCGGCGCCGGGGTTGGGCCGAACTCGATCGACGACGTCTGGGGCGTCGCCAAGGCGTACGCCACGCGCGTGGGCGCCGGCCCGTTTCCCACCGAGCTCGACGACGACCTCGGCGAGCGCATGCGCCAGGCCGGGGGCGAGTTCGGCACCACCACCGGCCGCGCGCGGCGCACCGGCTGGCTCGACCTGGTCGGGCTGCGCTACGCCAAGCGCGTGAACGGCCTCACCGGCCTCGTGATCACCAAGCTCGACGTGCTCACCGGCATCGACCCGCTCAACGTGGCGGTGCGCTACACGGGGCCCGAGGGCGCAACCTTCGACGAGTTCCCCTACCACCAGTCGATCCTGCACAAGGCGCGCGGCGACTACGTCGAGCTGCCCGGCTGGCACGAGGACATCCGCGGCGCGCGCTCGCTCGACGACCTGCCCGAGAACGCCCGCTCCTACCTCGACTACGTCAGCGACTTCCTCGGCATCCCGATCGTGATGATCGGCGTGGGGCCCGCCCGCGAAGAGATGATCTGGACCGGCGCGGGCGAGCACCTGCGCCCGGCGCCCGCGCAGCCCCCGCAGGCCTAGAGCGAGATCGCCAGCTTCCCGTGGGTGTGCTCGGCGGCGAGCGCCTGCATCGCGTCGCCGGCTTCGCCGAGGCCGTAGCCGCGCTGGATCGGCACCCGTAGCGAGCCCTTCTCCAGGAGCGAGCTGAGCCGCCGGTCGCGCCGAGCCCACGCAGGTAGCTCTCGTCCTCGGGCAGCCCGGCGGCGATGACCTGCGCCCCGGCGCGAGCGGCCAGCTGGACCGCGGAGCTCCCAGACGCCGCCCGTCGCGCCGACGACGAAGAGGACGTCGCCGTGGCCGAGCTCGAGCGCATCGATGCAGCCGATCGCGGTGACGCCCGCCAGCGTAGCGGCGCCCGCTTCGGGCCACGCGTAGCGGCGCCCGCTTCGGGCCAGCCCACCTCGGCAGGCTTGCGGTCCACGAAGCCGTCGGCCGGAACGACCGTTAGCTCGGCCCAGCTGCCGTCGTGCACGTCGGGGGCGGCGTGGAGGAGGTAGCCATAGACCTCGTCGCCCTCCTGGTAGTCGTCCACGCCCGAGCCGACGCCCTGCACGATGCCGGCGAAGTCGCGGCCTAGGACCACCGGGAAGCGGTAGTCGGCCATGCCCTTGAGCATCCCCGCCGCGATGGCCGAGTCCACCGGGTTGACTGACGAGGCGGTCACCCGGACCACCAGCTCCCCTTCGCCGGCCTCCGGGTCGGGCAGGTCGTCGTGCAGGGCCGGAGGCGCCTCGAAATCGTCGAGTGTGAACGCTCTCACGCGCCCAGCTTAGGCACGCATGACGTGGGTCGAGATGACCATGTCGTGCAGGGTGCGGTTCTCGTCGTCCCACAGCGGCCAGAGCCAGTCGATCAGCGTCGGGATCGAGAGGAAGAAGCCGCCCACGAAGCCGAACAGGAGGTTCTTCACCACGAACTCGCGCACGAAGGCGCTGCCCATCGTGAACGCCTCGCCGTTGTCGCGCACCACCCTGATGCCGACGATCTGCTTGCCGAAGGTCTGGCCGTTGCGCTCGCCCGGCCGCTTCATCAGCAGCGGGGCGTAGAACAGGATCGCGAAGGCGTAGGCCAGGACGCCGATCACGATGGTGACGGCGGCCCCGGCGTTGCTGCCCTGGGCGATCGCGATTGCCACGCCGATCAGCACGGCCACCGGGACCAGCAGGATCAGCGCGTCGAGCAGGGTGGCGCCCACGCGGCTGCCCCAGCCCGCCAGCGGCGCGCCCGCCCAAGCGCTCGGGGTCGGGGCCGGCGGTGCCTGCCAGCCGCCGGGCGGCTGCTGACCCCCGTAGGAAGGGGCGCCCGGAGGCGGTGGCGGCGGCTGCGGGCCCGCCGGCGACTGCGGACCTGCCGGGGATTGGGGGGCCGCCGGTGGTGGCGGAGCCGCGGGCACCTCGGGCCCCCCGGCCGGGCTCTCCGGGCCGGCCGGGCTCTCGGGGCCGGCGGGCACGGGCGGCTGCCAGCCGGGCTCGGCGGGACGGTCGGGCGGAGGCGTTCCGGATTCCATGCCGCCATTGAACCAGCCATGGGCGACGCCGGCTCGGCGCGCCAAGCCTCAGCCGGAAATGGCAGGGGCCAGCTCGGGGCCCTCGAGCACCAGCTCCTCGCCGCGGCGCAGGAAGCGCAGGCCGAGCGCCAGCGCGGCCAGCAGCGACATGACCGCAAGCGTGATCTGCACGCTGAGCAGGCCCTCGCGCGTCCAGTAGACGTCCTCGAGGTCGAGCAGCAGGGCCGACTCGTCGAGCGTGAGCCCAAGGCCGACGCCGAAGGGCACGGCCAGCAGCGGCTCGACGTCCTCGTTGCGGGTGACGATGGCCGCGCCGCCGGCCGCGAACGCCAGAATGATCCCGGGCACGAAGTGGTGGATGCGGCGGCGGCCAAGCCGGAAGTCGCGGAACGGGCCGACGCGAGATGCCCGGCGCAGGCGGAAGGTCACGAAGCGGGCGGTGAGGAAGGTGGCCACAAACGCGGTGAGCAGGTTGAACATGGCGTTTTCGCGCCCCGATACCTCCTGGTAGCCGGCCACCGCCACCTGGGCGGTCTCGGCCACGGCCTCCTCGGCGGCGGTGAGCACGTCGTCGGTCTCACCGGGCAACGGCGCGGAGCCACGGTGCCAGACGCGGCCCAGCTCGCCGGCCAGGACGGCCAGCACGGTCCCGCCGGCCACTATGGCCAGCATCAGCGTGCGGCGGTCGGGCTCGAGCCGCTGCCGGCGCCGCCGGCCGATCACCGCCAGCGCTCCAGCAGGTCCTCGTCGGGGACCTCGCGAACCTGGCGGGCCGGCACCCCCATGACCACGGCGCGCGCGGGCACGTCGGCCACCACCACCGCCCCGGCCGCCACGTAAGCCTCCTCCCCGACCTCGATCCCGGGCGCGATCACCGCGCCGCCCCCGATGCGGCAGGCGCGGCGCAGCTTCGGGCCCAGCAGCTCGTGATCGCGGGCATGGCGGGTCATGGTGTTGTCGTTGGTCGTGGTCACGCCGGGCGCGACGAAGACCTCGTCCTCCACCGTCGTGAAGGCCGTGAGGTAGCAGCCGGTCTGGATCCGCACCGCTGAGCCGATGGTCACGTCGTTGTCCACCGCAGTGCCGCGGCCGACCACGGTGCCCTCACCGACAACGGCCCGCTCGCGTACGTGCGCCTGGTCCCCGATCACCGCACCTGGGCCGATCCGGGCGCCGGCCACCACCACCGCGCCCGCGCAAACGGTGGCGCCCGCGCCGATCGTCGCGGGCGGCGGCGCCTCGCGGGAGGCCATCGAGCGCGGGCCGAGGGCGAGCGGCTTGCCGATCACTACGCCGTCCTGGATGCGCGCGCCCTCGCCCAGCACGGTGCCCGCGTGGATCACCACGTGGCCGCCCAGCTCGACGCTCTCGGGCAGCTCGACTCCGTCGCCCAGCAGCAGCCCCGGGGCGCGCTCAGACGGCCGCAGCACGGGAGCTCTCCTCGAGCGACTCCTGCAGCGCAGCCAGCACGCGCACCACGCGCAGCCCGCTCTCGCCGCCCGAGCGCGGCTCGCCGCCGTCGGCGATCCGCTCCAGGAAGTGGCGGCACTCGATGCGCAGCGGCTCCTCGTTCGGGATGCGGTAGTTGTGGGAGTCGCCGGAGCGCGCGATGTACTCGCCGTAGGAGGCGTAGTCCTCGTCGAAGCCCTTGTCGTAGACGGTCACCTTGCGCTCCAGCTCGATGTCATCGAAGGTGGCCATGCGCCGCGAGCCGACCACCGTAAAGCGCCGCTCCTTGTGCGGGTCGAGCCAGGACAGGTGCATGTGCGCGGCCAGGCCGGAGGGGAAGCGCAGGTAGCCGAACACCACGTCCTCGACCCCCTCGTTCACGTAGCTCTCGCCCACCGCGCGGCATTCGTAGGGCTCCTCGCCCGCCAGGCGGAGCAGCACGGACACGTCGTGCGCGCCGAGCGACCACAGCGCGTTCTCGTCGGAGCGCAGCTTGCCGAGGTTGAGGCGGTTCGAGTACACGTAGCGCACGTCGCCCAGCTCCCCCTCGTCGATCAGCTCGCGCAGGCGCTCGACACCGGGGTGGTACTCGAGCAGGTGGCCCACCATCAGCACCCTGCCTGCCGCGCGCGCCGCCTCCACCACGGCCTCGGCCTCCGCGACCGACTGGGCCAGCGGCTTCTCGACGAAGCAGTGCTTGCCGGCCCGCAGCACACGCTGGGCCAGCTCGGCGTGGCTGGGCACGTGCGTGGCCACCGCCACGGCGTCCAGCCCGTCATCGGCCAGCAGGTCGTCCAGCTCGCCGGTCACCTTGGCGTCCGGAAACTGCTCGCCCCAGCGCGCGCGTGCCTCCTCAGAGGCGTCGCAGAGCCAGGTCAGCTCGGCCTCGGGGAGGCGGTCGAAGTTGCGCGCCAGGTTCGGCCCCCAGTAGCCGAGGCCGACGACTCCGATGCGGGTCACAGACGAACTAGGTTCGAGGCCTCGATGCCGCGCGTGACGCCGCGGAAGTCCACCACGAGGGGGGCGTCGCGCACGATCCGCTCAAGATCGAGCCCGGGATGGGCGGTCACGATCACGACGCAGTCGGCGCCGTCGAGCGCGCCCTCGAGCGTCTCGCCCTTCAGGCCGGAGTCGGGCAGCTCGGGCACGAAGTCGTCGTGGTAGGTCACCTGCGCGCCCTGCTCGCGCAGCAGCCGCATGATCCGCAGGGCGGGCGACTCGCGCAGGTCGCCCACGCCGGGCTTGTAGGACACGCCGACCAGCGCCACGCGCGAGCCCTTGATCGGCTTCGTGTGGTCGTTCAGCGCGCGGCCGATCTTCTCCACGCAGAAGTACGGCATCCGCTGGTTGACCTCGCCGGCCAGCTCGATGAACTCCGTCTGCGCGTCGAACTCGCGCGCCCGCCAGGCCAGGTAGAACGGATCCACCGGCAGGCAGTGGCCGCCCATGCCCGGTCCGGGCTTGAAGGACATGAAGCCGTAGGGCTTGGTGGCCGCCGCGTCGACGACCTCCCAGATGTCGATCTCCATGCGGTCGCAGAGGATCGCCAGCTCGTTCACGAGGGCGATGTTCACCGAGCGGAAGA
>JBBQRG010000052.1:0-21711 GCA_038215095.1 Solirubrobacterales bacterium
GCGAGGATCGACACGCCGTTCACGTGCAGCTCGGAGCGGCGCTCGCCGAACAGCTCCTCGAAGTGCACGTAGCCGACGTTGCGCGAGTCGTGGTTGCCCGGGATCACGAGCATGTGCTTGCACTCGATCCGGTCGAGGTACTCGCGGGCGCTCTCGTACTCGCCGCGGAAGCCGTCGGCGGTGAGGTCACCGGACGCGATCACGACGTCGGGCTTGAGCTCGTTCACCTCCACGATCGCCCGCTCGAGCAGGCTGGGCACAAAGTGCGGCGAGCCGCAGTGCAGGTCGGACAGTTGGGCGATCGTCACGGTCTCCGAGCTCATACGGGCTCCCTTCGCAGCTCCTCGGCCAGGTGGGGCACGTCTCCGTCGGCCTCGTTCAATGCCGCCCGTACGCGCAGAAAGTCGGAGGCCTCGGCCACGTCGTGGACGCGCAGGATTGAAGCGCCGCCCTCAGCGGCGGCTCCGATCGCGGCGAGCGTGCCGGCCAGGCGCGCGGCGGGCGGGCGCTCGGTGAGCGCGCCCACGAAGTCCTTGCGCGACACCGCCAGCAGCAGCGGGCGGCCCAGGCGCGCCAGCTCGGGCAGCCGCCGGATCACCTCCACCGACTCGGCGGGCGTCTTGGCCAGGTCGATGCCGGGATCGAGCACGAGCTGCTCGTCCCGCACGCCGCGCGCCCGCGCCTCGGCGGCGAGCTCTGTCAGCAGCTCGCCTACGTCCTCGACCACGTCGTCGTAGTCGGGGAAGCCCTTCTGCTTGGGCGGCACGCGCGTGTGGGTGAGGACCAGCGCAGCGCCGCTCTCTGCGCAGGCGTCCGCCACGCCCGGGTCGGACAGGCCGCTCACGTCGTTGATCATCACCGCTCCGGCTACCAGCGCCGCGCGGGCCACGGACGCGCGCCAGGTGTCCACCGAGACCGCGATGCCCTCGGCCGCGAGCCGCTCGGTGAGCGGCGCCACGCGGTCGATCTCCTCGTCCTCGGACACCGGCTCGCGGTCGGTGCGGCCGGATTCCCCGCCGACGTCCACCAGCTCCGCGCCCGCGCTGGCGCGCGAGCGCGCCAGCGCGACGAGGTCGTCCAGCGGGCGCCGGCCGGGATCGGAGAACGAGTCGGGGCTGGCGTTCACGATCCCCATCAGAAGCTGCCGTCCGGGCGGCAGCTCGAGCCGGCGCTCGCGCAGGCGCAGGATCACGCGGCCGGCTCCTCGCCGGAGGCGTCGCCCACCGCGGCCGCCACCGGCACCGAGCCCTCGGGCACGAGGCCCTCGGCGCGCGCCTCCTCGGCCCAGTCCTCCAACTCGCGCGCCACGCGTGCGTCGTCCCAGTCGAGCTCGCCGCCCATTGCGCGGGCCGCCACCTCCGCGCCGTCGGTGTCCCCGCAGAGGGCCCGTGCCGCGGTCAGCCCGAGGCGCGTGCGGCGCAGCAGCACGTCTGAGAGGGCGGCGGCCTGCTCGCGGCGCACCGCGAACGCGGCCTCGGCGGCGATGTCGGGCAGCTCCGCGACGATGCGCCGGCGCAGCTCCGGCGACTCCTGCGCCTGCTCGAGCACGTTGAAGGCCGCGTAGCCGTAGCGCGCGGCCAGGTGGTTCACGCTCTCCTCGTCCACGCCCTCGACGTCGGGCAGCTCGGCGGGGTCCACCGGCATGCCCAGCGGGATCTGCTCGGTTCGGCAGGGCGCCTCGCGGCCCTCCCGCTCCACCACGCGGTCGACCGCCAGCTTGGCCATGCGGCGCCAGGTGGTGAGCTTCCCGCCGGTGATCGTGACCAGGCCCGAGCTGGTCTCGTAGAGCTCGGCCTTGCGGGAGATGTCCACTGACTTGCCCTGATCGCCGCTCGAGATCAGCGGGCGCACCCCGGCGTAGGCGCTCACGAGGTCGGACGGCGCCAGCGACGTGCCGAAGAAGGCGTTGCACGCGCGCAGCAGGTAGTCGATGTCGTCCTGGCCCGGCGGGATGTTGTCGAGGCCGCCCTCGTAGTCGTTGTCGGTGGTGCCGATCAGCGTGCGGCCCAGCCAGGGGAGCACGAAGATCGTGCGCCCGTCGCCCGCGGGCACGATTGCGCCGGCGTCCACGGGCAGGTCCTCGCGCGCAAGGATCAGGTGCGTGCCGCGGCTCGGCCGGATGCGCGGCACCTCCTCCTCGGCGTACAGCTCGTCGGGGCGCAGCCGGTCGGCCCAGACCCCGGTGGCGTTAACCACGTTGTCGGCACACAGCTCGAACTCGCGTCCGCCGGCGGTGTCGCGCACCAGCACGCCGGCTGCCTTTCCCGCGCGCTCCACGAGGCCGGTCACCTCGCAGCGGTTGGCGAGCACGGCGCCGAAGCGCTCGGCCTCGCCCAGCACCGTGAGCACCAGGCGCACGTCGTCGGTCTGGCAGTCGTAGAAGAGGTAGCCGGCGGTCGGCCCGCGGCCGGCCAGCGCCGGCAGCAGCTCGACCACCTCGGCGGCGTCGATCGTGCGGTGGCGCTCGGGGCTCCAGTCCAGCAGCTCGTCGCGTCCTTTTCCCCGGCCTCGGCCCCGCCGCCACGACATCACGTCGTACATGTTCAGCCCCACGCCCATGAGCCGGTCGGGCCGCTTGCCGTCGAACGACGGCACGATCATCGGCAGCGGCTTCACCAGGTGCGGCGCCAGCGTGGCCAGCAGCGAGCGCTCGAGCAGCGCCTCGCGCACCAGGCCGAGGTCGAAGCTCTGCAGGTAGCGAAGGCCGCCGTGGACGAGCTTTGAGGAGCGGCTGGAGGTGCCCGAGGCGAAGTCGTGGCGCTCCAAGAGAGCGACGCTGTAGCCCCGCGACGCCGCGTCCAGGGCCACGCCCGCGCCTGTGATGCCCCCGCCCACCACGACGAGGTCGAACTCATCGCGCTCCAATGCGGCCAGAGCGTCGGCCCGCGGGATCACGCCAGGTACGTTACGTAGTCGCCGGGCGGCAGCCGCTCGGGGGGCTCCTTCTCCTGCCGCTGCGGCCCGAGGTGGATCAGGCCGAGCAGCCGCTCGCCAGGGGCCACGCCGAGCGCTTCGCGGCCCGCCTCGCTGCGGAGCACGCCGGGCGTGCGCCAGTAGCCCACGAGGCCGCGGGCATGTGCCGCCAGCAGCACGATGTAGACCGCCGCCGCGCTGGCGCTCACGTCCTCCTCGTCCTGAACCTCGTCGCCCGTCTGCACCACGGAGGCGGCCACGAGCGTGGGCGCGCGGTCGAGCTTCGCCGCCCCCTCCTCGCCCGCCGCCCGCTTCAGCTTCGCCAGCGCCTCCGGGCCCAGCACGCGGAAGCGCCACGGGTTGGTGAGGTTGTGGTTGGGCGCCCAGCGCGCCAGCTCGAGCAGCTCGTCGAGGGTCTGCCGGTCCACCGGCTCGGGGCCGAACGCTTTGTGCGTGCGGCGCTCCCTGATGGCCTGCTCGACGTCCACGCATCCGACGCTACCGCAGCCCGGGTAGGTTCCTGTTCATGGCGGGCGGAACGGTGATCGTGACCGGAGCGTCGTCGGGAATCGGCGAGGCCAGCGTGCGCCATCTCATCCAGCTCGGCTTCGACGTGCGCGCGGGGGTGCGAAAGCAGGAGGACGCCGAGCGGCTGCGCTCGCAGGGCGCGACGCCGCTGATGATCGACGTGACCGACGCCGACTCCATCGCGGTCGCGCGCGACCAGCTCGGCGGGCGGCCGTTGGCGGGCCTCGTGAACAACGCCGGTGTCGCCCTGACGGGACCGCTCGAGCACATCCCGATCGACAACCTGCGAGAGCAGCTCGAGATCAACCTGGTCGGCCAGATCGCCGTGACGCAGGCCTTCCTGCCCGGCCTGCGAGCGGGGCGGGGACGGATCGTCATGGTCAGCTCGATCGGCGGGCGGATGGCGCTGCCGCTGACCGGGCCCTACAACGCCTCGAAGTTCGGCCTCGAGGGCGCCAGCGACTCGCTGCGCCGCGAGCTGCAGGGCGCCGTGGACGTGATCCTGGTGGAGCCCGGCGGGGTGAAGACGCCGATCTGGGGCAAGGGCACCGCGGCGGCCGACGAGATGCTGGCCTCCATGCCCGTGGAGGCCGAGCGCAACTACGGCGGGTTGATCGCCGGGCTGCGCCGCGAGGTCGAGAAGATCGACACGGAGAGCGGCCTCGACCCGGCCGAGGTGGCGAAGGTGATCGGCCAGGCGCTCACGGCGCGGCGGCCGCGCACGCGCTACCTCGTGGGCCGCGACGCGAAGTTGCGGGCCTTCATGGCCACCGTGATGCCCGACCGCTTGATAGACGCGCTCGTGGCGCGCCAGCTGAAGGACTAGGCCGCGGCGGCGTGGGCCGCGTGGATGCGCGGCCGCGCCATCGACTCGGGCTCCGGCTCCTCCAGCGGCGGCGACTTGCCGAGCAGGTGGAAGGCCAGGCGAGTTGCCAGCGCCATGATCGTGATCTGCGGGTTCACCCCCAGCGAGCTGGGCACCGCGCTCGCGTCTGCCACGTACACGCCCTCGGCCCCGTGCAGCCTCAGGTCGCCGTCCACCACGCCGTGCTCGGGCCGCGCGTCGGCGCGCGCGCTGCCGAGCGGGTGGAAGGCCATCAGCGTCAGGTCGGAGGCCCTCAGCTCGCGACCGGGCAGGGGGCCCGGGTCGCCGTGGTGCAGCTCGTCGATGCCGCGCACGGGCTGGTAGACGGTCTTCGCCCCGGCCGCCCAGTAGAGCTCGGTGAGCAGCTCGACCCCCCGCTTGAACGCCGCCACGTCGTCGGCGCAGAGGTCGTAGCGGACTTCCGTGCGCCCCAGCCGCTCGCGCACCTCACCGCGCGAGCGGTCGGACACCATCACGCCGAACTGCGCCAGCCGCGGGAAGTCGAGCATGAGCTCACGGTGGCGCTCGCGCGAGAAGGGGAAGGTCATCGCCAGGTAGTCGGGCGGCCCCGCCGCGCCCTCGAACATGATTCGCTCGCCCGCGAACTCGTCCACGTAATAGGACTGCGGCACGCCCTTCGCCATGTCGATGTGCTCGTCGAAGCGGGCCCGCACCGCCGTGGCCGGGTGGATGGCGAGGTTCTTGCCGAGCTGGCCCGAGCCGCCGCCCAGGCCGTTGCGGCGCAGCAGCAGCGGGGTGTGGATGGCGCCGCAGGCGAACACCACGGTGTCCGCCTGGACGCGCAGCGTGCCCCCGCCGGCGGTACTCGCGAGGACGCCGGTTGCGCGGCCGCCGCGCAGCTCGATCTCGCGCGCCCGCGTGGAGCTGTAGGTCACCGCGCCCGCCTCCCACGCCTTCGGCACGTAGGTGATGCCGGTGTGCTGCTTTGCGGATGTGGGACAACCGAACGCGCAGACGCCCGAGCCCACGCAGCCGCGTACGTTGCGGTAGAGGAAGTCGCCCGACCAGCCGAGCGCGTCGGCGCCGCGCTTTGCCACGAGGGCGTTGTTGCCGGCCAGCCCGGGCGGCACCTGGCTCACGTTCAGCTCCCGCTCCACGCGGCGGAAGAAGGGGTCGAGCTCGTCGGGGGTCAGCGCCTCCAGCCCAAAGTCGCGGGCCCACAGCTCGAGCACGGGGTCGGGCGTGCGGAAGCAGGTGCCCGAGTTCACCAGAGTCGTGCCGCCCACGGCCTTGCCGAGCGGAAGCAGGATCGGTGTGTTGCCGATCGTCGCCTGCTGGCCCGCGTCGCGGTAGAGCTTGGCCGTCATGTCGCGCGGGCGGGCGGTCAGGTCGTCCGTGGTGTGGCGCGGCCCCTCCTCGAGCATCACCACGCGCATCCCGCCCTCGGCCAGCTCCTTGGCCACGGGCGCCCCGCCGGCTCCGGTGCCGATCACCACCGCGTCGGCGCGCACGATGCGCTCGCCCTGGATGCGGCGCCCGTCCTCCACCCGCTCGGAGCTCGGCAGGAAAGCTCCGCGGCCGTCGCTGTAGGCGGTGGCGCCGGTGGGCCTCATGGCCGCCCCTCGCGGGCTCGCAGCTCGCGGCCGCGGCGCACGTTCGCGTTGGCGTCGTAGCCGAGCTGCAGCATCACCCCGGCGTCGCCGTAGTAGCTCAGGCAGGCGACGCCCTTGAACAGCCGTACGAGCTCCCGCACGCGCGGCTCGGCGACGCGCTCGAGCGCCTCGAGCACCCGCGCACGGTCGGGCTCGGCCAGCGCCCGCAATCGCGAGCGGAAGCCCAGCAGCCGCGGCGCCAGCTCCGCGGCGTACAGGAGGGTGCGCAGGCCGGCCCGGTTCAGCCGCGGGGAGACCCCCAGCCAGCGGTCGAAGAACGCCACCGCGTCGGTGTTGCGGACCGGTGGCAGCAGCGGCTCGGGCGCCACCACGGTGTCGCACACGCAGGCGAAGATCGAGGCCTCGCGCGGGCTCAGCACCAGCAGCGTCATCCGGTCGCCTCCAGCAGGCCGCGCTCCTGCAGGGCGGCCAGGTCGGCGAGCGCGCCGGCCGCGCGGGCCGGGGCGCCCGCCTCGATCGCGGCGGCGGCGCGGCGGTACAGCGGAGCCAGGCCGGGCTCCGCCACGACGCCCTCGAACAGGTCCGCGTGGTCGAAGTAGAGGCGGCGGATCGAGTTCAGGATGAGGACGAACACCACGTTGCCGCTCGCCTCGACGAGCTCGGTCATGAAGGCGAAGTCGAGCGCCTGCGCGGCGGCCGCGTCGTCGGCCTTGGGCACCCGCTCGGCCAGCTCTGCAAGCCGGCGCGCCTGCCCGGCCGAACGGCGGCCCGCCGCCAGCCGCGCGCACTCGGCCAGCATCAGGCGGCGCGCCTCGAGCAGCGCGGCCAGCGTGGAGCGGTCGAGCCCGGCCGCGCTGAATAGCACGTGGCCGATCACGTCGAGCCCGCCGTGCTCGCGCCAGTCGCGCACGCGCATTGCGTCGCCGTGGCGGACCTCCACCAGCTCGAGCTGCTCCAGCCGCTTCACCGCCTCGCGGACCGACGCCATGTTCACGCCCAGCTCGGCGGCGAGCGTGCGCTGAGTCGGCAGCTTCTCGCCCGGCTCGTAGCGGCCGCCGAGGATGCTCTCGCAGAGCTCGCCGAAGACCCGGTCCGACACCAGCGCGCGCGTAGCCACGCGGGCAGCCTACAGAAGTGTTCGGAACAATTTTGAGTCTGACGGCGGTAGGGTCGCCGGCATGTGGGCGACTCCCTTCAGGGCTGCCTGGAACTCCGGCGATCCCTCGGTTCTGGTCGCAGCGCTCGCGCCCGACGTCGTCCTGCGATCACCGCTGATCAGCGAGCCGTTCCGCGGCAAGGGCGAGATCGCGGCCCTGTACGAGGTGATCTTCAACGTCATGAAGGAGGTCGAGTTCACCGACGAGCTGACCGGCGATGGCTCCCACGCGTTCTTCTGGCGCGCGCAGGTGGGCGGTTGGCCCGTCGAGGGCGTCGACCTGCTGCGGTCCGGGGCGGGCGACACGATCGCCGAGATCACCGTGATGTGCCGCCCGCTCGCCGGCGCGGCCGCGTTCGCGTCCGCTGCGGGGCCGCCCCTGGCGCGGCGGCGGAGCGCGCTGAACGGCGTGCTGATCACGACCCTCGGCAAGCCGCTCCCGCACCTGCTCGCCCTGGGCGACAGGGCCGCCGTCCGCCTGGTCAAGCCGAGCGGCTAGCCCCGATGAAGCTGCCGAGCCGGCGGCGCAGGAGGAACACCGTCCCGAGGGCGAGCGCGATGGCGAGCGCCACGAGCCAAGCCGGCACCGACCTGCCCGAACGGGCGGCCAGGCGTGTCTTGCGGGCCGGGTCCGTCTTGAGCGTGGAGCCGTCGAGGCCGGGGGTCCGTGCGGCGGAGTGGACCGAGGCGGCGCTGCCGCCGCTTTTCGTGCTCCCGGCCCTGCCGTTCGCCTTTGCCGCCGCCCCCGGCTTGGCGTGCGCACTCTTCGGCGACGTGCGCCCGCCCTTGCTCGCGGCGGCCGCGGCAGCCGCGTGCGCGCGGTGCTTCCGGCGCGGCGCCGTCGCGATCGGCAGCGGCTTTCGGCGCAGGGCCATCAGCGCCTGGGCCGTCACCCACACCGGAGTCTGCGCGCTGGAGCGCGAGTAGCGCACGCTGCCGTCGGCGCGCTGGAGTCGCTTCAGGTAGGCGATGCCGCGCGCGGCGATGTCCGAGCCGGCGTGGGCGGCCACGAGGCCCTGGACCGCGTAGGCCGTGGACTGGGCGTTCGAGCTGGCGCCGCGCAGCGCACCGAAGCCGCCGTCGGCGTTCTGGCGCGCGCGCAGGAAGCCCACGGCGCGGCTCGTCACTCCGCCGCTGAGCCGGCCGGCCGCAACGAGCGCCTGCAGCACCGCCCCGGTCATGTCGGGGTCGCTGGCGGCGGAGGCGGCGATGCCGAAGCCACCGTCGGAGGCCTGGGCCTTCACGAGGTAACTCGCCTGGGCGGACACGCCGGTCTGCCCCGCCGCCCGGAGCGCGAGCACGCCGAACGCCGTGTAGCTCACGAAGCCGGCGATCGAGCCGTTCTTGCGGCGCTTGGCCTTCACCTTCGCCACGAGGTCGCGGCCGGCGAACTTGCGCGGGGAGAGCCCGGAGCTCGTCAGCACCAGGATGGTGCGCTCGATCGAGCCGATGTCGCTCATCGAGGCCGGGCTGCCGGCCAGGTAGCGCGTCAACGAGCGGCCGTGCGCGCGGTGGATGTCGCGCGGGTTGCGCCGCGCCGACGCCAGGCCGAGCGCGCTCCAGCCTGTCACCAGCGGGCTCGAGCTCTGCTTCGGCGCGCCCGGGAACCCGCCGTCGCGGTTCTGGGCGCGCAGCAGGTACGAGGCCGCCCTCGAGCCGGCCGAGGCCGCCTGTGCAGGCGGCGCTGCGGCGCCCGCCGCCACGGCCAGCGCGATCACCACGGCGGCCGCCACGGCAGCGCGCGGCGGGGCCTTCTCCCAGCGCACCTCGAGCCGCGCTCGGTAGCGGCGCAGCGCCCGTATGAAGGCCGGCCCGATCACCAGGCAGAAGAGGACGTTGCCGATCGCATGGGCCAGGTTGTAGGGCAGCGAGCTGGCCGACACGGCTAAGTAGGAGTCGAGATCCTGGCGCGAGGCGAGCGTCCACTGGTAGACGTCCATCCAGGCGCCGAAGGCAAAGCCCGCGAAGCCACAGGCCACAGCGAGCCAGATCCGACTGGGCTCCCGCTTCCGGGCCATTCGCGCCAGCAGCGCCGCCCCCGCCCCCACGCCGCCCCAGCCGGCCATCTGCCAGACGGTCCAGGGGCCCTGCGAGAGGAACACGTTCGACACCAGCGCGGTCACCGCCCCGACCGCGAAGCCCGGTATCGCGCCGAGCGTGTAGCCGGAGAACAGCACGATGTCCGTGGTGGGCTTCACGTTCGGGAAGGCCGCGAAGGCAAGGCGCCCCACCACAGCCAGCGCGGCGAGCGCCGCAACCAGGGCCAGGACGCGCGCCGGCGGGCGCTCGCGCTCGTACCAGAGGAAGCCGCCCAGCAAAACGAGCGCCAGCAGCACGAAGGAGCCGAGCTGCCAGCTCATGTGACGAGCTCCCTGTGCAGCGCGGCCGCGCCCTCCTCGGGGGTCAGCGCCGCGCCGTCGAGAGCGCGAGCGACTTCTGTCGAGAAGTGCCAGCCGCCGGCCAGCACGTCGCGCGGCGGCCCGTCGGCGATCACCGTGCCGGGGCCCATCAGCACGACCCGCGTGGCGAAGCCGGCCGCGAACTCGGTGTCGTGGGTGGCCACCACCACAGCGGCGCCGTCGGCCGCCAGCCGCTCGATGCGCTCCGTGAGCGCCTGCCTGTGCGGGCGGTCCATCCCGCGCGTGGGCTCGTCGAGCAGCACGGCGGCCTGGCCGCCGTCGCCCAGCGCCACTTCGAGCGCCAGCCGCTGGCGCTCGCCGCCCGAGAGGTCGCGCGGGTTCGAGCGCTCGCGCCCCGCCAGCCCCGCCGCCGCCAGCGCATCGCGGCCCGCCTCCTCCTCGGCGTGCTCGTGGATCAGGTAGTCGCCGGGGTTCTGCAGCAGCAGCGCCACGTCGCCAGCCCGTTCGACCTTGCCTCGCGTGGGCTCCACCAGCCCGCGCGCCAGCCGCAGCAGGGTGCTCTTCCCGGCGCCGTTTCGGCCCATCAGCGCCACCCGCTCGCCCGGCTCGAAGCGCACGTCCACCCCGCGCAGCACGACCGGCCCGTCCTCGAGCTCGAGCCACGCGCCGCGCAGCGCGACGGCGGCGGGCGCGGGCGGCCGTCGCCGGAACAGTCGCCGCGGCGGGCGCTCGGCAGGCGCCTCGTCGCTCGGGGCAGCCCCGGGCTCGAGGCCGCCGCTGCGCAGCGCGGCGCGCGCCTCCTTCACCGACGCCGGCAGCGGACCCAGGCCCGCCAGCGAGAAGAGCCTCCCCACCGGGGTCACGAGCTCGGGTGCCGACCCCGCCGCCCAGCCGAGGAAGGCGCGCGGGTCCGCGTCGCAGGCGATGCGCCCGCCCGACAGCGCCAGCACGCGGTCGGCGGCCGGCAGGCAGCGCTCGAGGCGGTGCTCGGCCAGCACCACCGAGGTGCCCCAGTCCTCGTTGAGGCGGCGCAGCATCCAGATCAGCTCGTCGCCGGCCACGGGGTCGAGCTGAGAAGTCGGCTCATCGAGCAGCAGCAGGGCCGGCCGGTGCACGAGGGCGGCCGCGATCGCCACGCGCTGCAGCTCTCCGCCCGACAGCGTCTCGGTGCGGCGCTCCAGCAGGTGGCCAACGCCGAGCGCCAGCGCCGTCTCCTCCACGGCCCGCGCGACCGCGCCGGGCACCTCGCCGCGGTGCTCGAGCGGCAGCGCCAGCTCGGCGTGCACGCCGCCCATGACCACCTGGGTCTCGGGATCCTGGAACACCGTGCCGCACACCGCGGCCAGCTCGCCCGGCCCGTTGTCGCGCACGTCGAGCCCGCCCACCGAGAGCTCCCCCCGCACGTCGCCGCCGTGGAAGTGCGGCACCAGGCCGCAGAGCGCGCGCAGCAGCGTGGACTTGCCCGAGCCCGACGCGCCCGCGAGCACCGTGAAGCTGCCCGGCTCGAGCTGGAGCGAGACGTCGGTGAGCGCCGGAGCCGGCGCGCCGGGATAGGTGTAGGTCAGGCCCTCGACGGTCGCAAGGGGCTCAGCCACGCGCCACCCCCAGCCGCGCCGCGGCGCCCGCGAACGGAAGCCCGGCGAACGCCACCAGGCCCACGGCCAGCGCCAGCCCTCCCGGCCCGGTGGCCAGGTCCAGCGTCGGATAGGTCTCCACCGCGCCCACGCCCGCCAAGCGGCCGGCCAGCGCGCAGGCAGCCACCGCCAGCGCCGCGCCGGCCACCCGCAGGTCGTGGCGCGACCAGGGCGTGTGCCGGTGCGCCGGGCGCCCGGCCAGCCCGTAGCCGCGCACCTCGAGCGCCGCTGCCACGTCCACGGCTCGGTCGAGCGCGCCCGACAGCGCGGCCCGCAGCACTGCGAGCCGCTCGGCCGGCCGCGCGCGGCAGCGCGCCGCGTCGCTCATGCGGCTGGCGTCGCGCGCGAGCACCGGCACCAGGCGCGTGGCCAGCGACGCCGTCAGCGCCGAGCGGTAGGAGACGCGGCGGAACAGCTTCAGCAGGTCATCTTGATCCACGGCCGCCGACATCAGGCCGAGCGCGGTCACGATCACCACAACGCGGAAGCCCGCCAGAGCGCCGGACACGAGCGCCTCCAGCGTGATGTCGAAGCGGTGGCCGAGGAAGTCGCCGCCGCGCACGAGCAGCGTGTCGCCCTCCGAGTACACGAGCGGGTTCACCAGCGTCACGAGCAGCGCCAGCGGGAGCGACAGCCATAGCGTCCGCCGCACCTCCGCCCCCACCCCGGCGGCGCCGGCGGCCAGCAGCACGCCCGCCAGGGCCGCGCCGAGCACGAGCGGGTCCTCGTAGAGAGCGCCCGCCAGCGCGAAGGCGCAGCAGAAGCCCGCCGAGGCACCGGCGCGGGCCGCGTGCAGCGCGCTCGAGCGCGGCCGGTAGGTGGGCACGAATCTCATCGCTTGGCCAGCGGCAGCTTCTCGACCAAGCGCCCGGTGGCCGCCACCGCGAACGCGTTCCTCAGCTTGCCTGCGTCGAGCGTGCGCGCCGCCGTCGCGACGCCCTTGGGGTCGAGGCCCGTCACCAGCCACACCGCGTCACCCTGCGAGTCCTGCGTGGCGGCCACGATGCCCGTGCCCTCGCCCGGCAGCACGCGGCGCGCGGGCTTTCCCTTCTCGTCGAGCAGCGATAGCGAGCTGCCGTCGGCGGCGAAGCGCGCGAACACGCCGCTCCGGCGCGGCCCCTTCTCGAGCGCCGCCGCGGCGCTCACCAGGCGCGCCTCCTTCCACGGCGCAACCACCACGCGGAGCACCTTCTCGGTGCCGGGCGCCCCCAGGGTGCTGCTCGAGGTCGGGACGTCCAGCCGTTCCAGCCTGCGCTTCACCTCGGCGCACGGTCCCTTGCCGGGGTCGTCGCACTCCACCCGCACGGGCGGCCGCTTGCCCTTGGTCCCATGCAGGAACGGCTCGGGGAAGGAGCCCACGATGGCCGGCACCCTCATCGTGGCGCTCCAGTCGCGGCGGTCCCACTGAACGTGGTCCCCGGGCGACAGGCCGTAGTCCGCCGCGCCCACGCTCGACTCCATGCCGTTGACCCAGAAGAACCAGTCCACGTGGCCGCCCTCGCCGCCACCCTCGAGGCCGTTGATCGACTGCACGAAGCCGCCGCCGAAGCGCGTGGTGATCTTGAAGCGCGAGCGCAGGAAGCGCATGACCGTGGACCCCTCGCGCACCTTCGCGAGCTTCGCCTCGCCGAGCTGGACCCGGCCGAAGTCGCGCGTGACGCGCAGCTGTGCGCCGTCGCCCTTGCGCTGCGCTCCCTCCCCGAGGCCGCAGCCGGCCAGCGCCAGCCCGCAGCCGAGCAGTGCGGCGATCCGAAGCACGCCGTCAATGCACCACGACCCGTTCGCTGAATGAGCGAACGAGCCCCTTCTTCGAGGCGTAGGCCTTGTAGCTGCCGGGGGGCACCGCGAAGTGGGCGACACCGGTGGCATCGGTGAGCTGGATGGCGCCGCCGAGCTTGACCGCCGCGCCCGCCACCGCAACTCCGTGGCCCCGGTCGTCATAGCCGCGCACGGTAGTCGCCACGCCGCCGGGCTCCGCCGCCGGCTTCAGCTCCAGCGTGCGCTGGCAGCCACCGTTGAGGAGCAGGCAGTAGAACCACGTCACGCGCTGTCCCTTTCGCAGCCGGTGGCCGTTCCCGAACGGGCCGCTCGGATCCGCCGCGCCCGCGGTGGCCGCCTTGTGCCCGACCTTGTAGGTCCAGCCGTTCTGACCCCTGTTGCGCTCGGATCCGATGCCGCTCACGAACAGCCCGCTGCCGTCGCGGGCACGGCGCGTGCAGGAGCCGAAGTCGCGCAGGCGCAGGCGCCCGGCCTTCGAGCGCGCGAGCAGCGCGAGGGCGGTGCCGGTGCCGGCCGCGCACCTGTTGTGCCCGACCTTCACCAGCACTCCCTTGGTCGATGCCTTCTTCGCCACGGCCTTCCCGCTCTTGAACACCACGAGCTGCTGCAACACGGGTGCCTTGGCCTGGGCGGCGGCCGGAGCCGCCGCCAGGACCAGGACCGTCAAGGCCGCGGCGCGCCGCATCAGCGCACGGGCGCCACGGCGTCGAGCTCCACCGGGCCGCCGCCCAGCGCCTTCAGGCGCAGGCTGTGCCGGCCGCCCTTGCGCGCGGCGCTCAGGTAGAGCAGCGAGCGCTGCTTCGGCTTGCCGCGCAGCTTCAGCACCTTTCGGTGGCCGTCGATCGTGAGCAGCAGCCTGCCGCCCTTTCGCAGCTTGCGCCCCACGAGCGCCACGCGGCGGCCGCTGTAGCTCATACGGGCGGTCGCGCCGGCTTGGCTCGTGCGCACCACCTTGCCGCCCCAGGCGCCACTCGACCTCAGCCGCTTCCAGCCCTTCGAGTAGCGCAGGTCGCCGTCGTCGAACGGCACCGTCACCTTGTCCGTGGCGAACGGGCCGCGGTTGTTGGCCCGGTCGAACGCGCTGACGCGGAACTCGTAGCTCTGCCCGGCCTTGCCGCGGAAGCGCCTGCTGATGTCCGGCGAGCGGGCCATCAGCGTCTTCCAGCTGTTCGAGCGCAGGTCGCGCCCCTCGAGCGTGAAGCCGGACAGGCCGCTGCCGCCCTTGCCGTCATCGCCCTGCCAGGCGACCGTGAACGTGCGCGAGCTCGACCCGCTGCTGGCGAAGCGCGGCACGAGCAGCTCCGACGTCGGCCCGGTGTGGTCGCCCGAGGTGCAGGGCGCGGCGCCGGGCGGGTCCACGCAGAGCACCAGCGAGTTGGAGCGCACCGCGAACTGCTTCTCGGCCTTCAGGCGATAGACGCCGGCATTGGCGAAGCTGACCGTCGCGGTGCCGTCGGAAGCGGTGGTTGAGCCGCTGACCGTGGCGCCCGGCTCGCCCGACGGGTTCGCTCCGCTCACGACCTTCACCTTCACCGGCTGGCCGGTGAGCGCCGTGGTCGGCCCGCTGAGCTTCAACGCCCGGTCGTCGTTGAAGTCGGACAGGCCCCAGAGGACATCGTCGCCCGAGTGCACGCGCTGCTGGCAGCCGCCCTCGCTGGCGAAGTTGAACGCGATCCAGAGCGACCAGTACTCGTGGCTCGAGTCGATCGTGTCCCCCTCGATCTGGCTGATGAAGTAGTCGGGGAAGCTCGGGTCGGTGGAGTAGGTGCCGTCCCAGCTGAAGCCGCTGGTCCTGGCCGCGTCGTCGAGCGCGGACGTGGCCGTCGGCCCCGGCTGGGGCTCGGGTGTGGGGCCGTTGGTGCCGTCGCATTCGTGGGTGCCGCCCTGCGCGGTTGTCACGTCGTGGCCGCCGGTGGTGATCGGTCCGTCGAACAGCGTCCTGGTGTGCCCTTCGATGCGCAGGTTCACGCTCGCCGGCGTGGCGAGGGCGGCGCTCGGCAAGGCGAGCGCGGCCAGCGCGCACGCAAAAGCAGCGCAGCGCGCAGGTGGGTTCCGGTCGGTCATGTGGGCCATCCCTTCCTCGAGGGGTCGGTGTATGCGGCCGGAGGAAGGTCTCCTGGCTTACGGGCTCGGTGGCTGCGCCTTCCCGGGACGCCGGTGGCATCCCAGTGGCTGACTCGCGTCGTACAGCCCTCTCATCACCCGGTCACAGTGGCGGGACCGCGCCGGATTCACACCGGACTTCCCTGGCCACCGGCCGTTATGGACGGGGCAAGCCTATCCCCGGGGTCAAGCTCCGCGCTACTCAGGCTCGCGCTGGCTGAGGCTCGCCACGAAGCCGGCGATCAGCACGAGCGCGAGCACCAGCAGCGCCCCGCCCACGAACACGGCGGCCGTGTGGTAGCGCGCCAGGCCCAGGAGGTCCACGCGGAGGATGGCCAGCACAACCGCGGCGAGCCCGAGCAGGACGCCGATCGCGGCGATCGCCGTGAGACCGGCGCCGGTGGCGACCTCTGTCCTGCGACGCACCCTCGGAGTGAACCGCCCCCGCATCGTCCGCTCGGGCCAGCGCAGGCCGGCCAGCCGCAGCGCCGCCACGAGAGTGAGACCCCAACCCGTGGCGAGCAGGAAGCCGCCCGCGACGTCGCTCGGGAAGTGCCAACCGCGCAGCACCACGCTGATGCCCACGGTCAGTGCGAGCCCGCCGCCAACCACGGCCGCGAGCGGCCGCATGCGCGCCGGCACAACCATCACCGCGGCGATCGCGAGCGTCATCACCGCCGTGGAATGCCCGCTTGGGAACGCGGCCGGCGTCACGTGGGCCTCGCCGATCTGCCCTCCGAAGCGCGGGTAGGCGAGCAGCGCCTTCAGCACCTGGCTCGACACGCTCGTGACCGCCAGCAACGCGATCACGCCGAGAGCGACGCGCGGCCGGCCGCGCAGCAGCGCGATCGCCGCCAGCAGGAGCCCGAGCACGCCGACGGTCGGCGGGTCCCCCAGTCGCACCATCCCCTCCGTGAAGATGTTCACCTTCGGCCGCTGGAACCCCAGGAACCCCTCGAGGGCCTTCGCGTCGAGCTGCCGAGCCGCCGGAACCGTGTACGCGAGCAGCAGAATCAGGCCGAACAACGCCGCACAGGCAGCGGCTCCGTACAGCAGGATCCGGACTCGCTTATCCACCGAAGCGAGCCTAGTGAGGCCGCTACAATCGCCCAGCCGAGCCGCCATCGTCTAGGGGACTAGGACGCCGCCCTCTCACGGCGGAAACCGGGGTTCGAATCCCCGTGGCGGTACTTCAGAAGGCCCTGCTAACGCGGGGCTTTCGCGGTTCTGAACAGGTGTGCGCGCCACCATGCGCCCCAGTCGGAGCGAGTGCAGGAGAGGGGTCGCGCTCGTGTGCGAACCTCGGAGCGTGGCACTCGACCCCATTGTCTCGCTCGCGGTCGCCATCGCTGAGGCGCCGGGGAGCTACGCGTTCTTCTTGGGCTCGGGCGTGTCGCGGGACGCCGGGGTGCCCACCGGCGGAGAGGTGCTCTGGCTCGCAATAGGCGATCTCTATCGCTTGGAGAACACGACCGGGGACACGCCAAGTCCCGAGGAACTCGGGACTTGGCTAAAGGAAACTGGCCGCGAGAAGCTGGGCTACTCCGGCATCTTGGAACTCATCGCCCCGGACCCGGCCACCCGCAGGGACTACTTGGCGAAGCACTTCGAGGGGGTCGAACCGGGTCCGACGCACGAGCTGCTCGCCGCCTTCGGTGCCCGTGGGCTCGTGCGGGTCTTCGTGACGACCAACTTCGACCGGCTACTGGAGCGTGCCCTCCAAGCTCGGGGCGTCGAGCCGATAGTCGTCACGTCCGATGCCGACCTTGAGGTCGCTCCGGGGCGCGAGCACGCCCAGTGCTACGTCCTGAAGCCGCACGGCGATTACCTCCAGCAGACCATCCGCAACACCCCGTCGGAAGTAGCTGAGCTGCCGCCCTCGGTGACTGCCGAGCTGGCGGAGGTCTTCAACCGATACGGGGTTGTGGTCCTGGGCTACTCCGGCGCAGACGAAGCGATCACCCGCGCGATGGCCGGCCGCCGCTCGCGCTATGGGCTCTACTGGTTGAGCCGTGGGGGCGTCCCCGTCGCCGCCCAGGGGGTAGTCGACTCCGCCGACGGGCGGGTCATCGAGCGTGATGGCGCCTCAGACTTCCTTCGGGACCTTGACCGTCGCTTGGCCGTGTTCGAAGCCCATCCCAGCGGTGAGTCGCCGGTCACCGTCAACGACGAGGTCCTCCTGCTGTTGCGGCGCGGTGACCGCGTGGGAATCCGCGAATTGATGCGACGTGAGCGCCGGGAGTTCGAGGAGCGAATGAGCGAGCTGGTCGAGGGCAGGCAGCAAGAGAGACCCGACGAGGCCATGGCGGGCACCCTGTACGACCGGCTATTGCCCGCGCTCGAACGGCGGCTGGGGACCCTCCTGCCGCTGGCCTCGCACGATGCCGAGCTGCTCGGCGAGGAGCTTGATGCGATAGCGGCGTACAGAGACCGCCAACAGCCGTCGGGCGGATACACGTTCTGGCCCAACGTCTTGGCCTGGGCCGCATGGTGGCTCGGAACGACGCTCGGCGCGTTCTCCATGCAGCAAGGTCTCTACGCCACCCTCCACGCGGTGCTCACGGTCCGCACGGCCAACCGCTACGGGCAAAGCTCTGCTCCCTTGGTCGGATCGGTTCCGGGCGACGCGGGGGACTTCATCGGCAAGGCCGTTATGCACCGAGTCGATGACCGGCAGTACTTCGCTCCGGCCCGGGAAGCACTTCAGCGGGCAATCTCAGACCTAACGTTGCTCCGAGAGCGATACCCCGAGCTGGTTGCTGGGGACAGAGAACCCCGCCGGAGCCTTGTCGAGTTCGACTTTGTCCACAACATCTCGCTTGGCTTGAACGAAGAGCTGGCCGTTTCGCACTGGATGATGTCCACGGAGTCAGCCGAGGCGTTCGCCTACCGGCTTCACGGCGACGCCCGGCTCCGTGAGCGTGTGGCCAGCGCAATCGGCCTGGACCTCCCTACGTTCGACGAAAAGGCGCCGGAGGCACTCGGGAAGACGTATCCGGTGGGGCAATTTCCCCGACCGGGATGCCGTCCACATTCTCCAACACGGCTCGCGTCGTTAAGGGCCCCAAGCATCTGCTCGTGCACAGGGGGTCCTGCCCCGTGCGTGCCCGAATTTGAAGCGCCGCGCCCCAAGGCGCGCCCCAGCCAGAGGTGCAGCGTTAGGGACCTGGCAAGAGGGCCTCCCGCACCATCCGCGGCATGAGCAAGGCGATACGACGCAACCCCCGCTCGATGGGCACCGCGGTACCGGACTCAGGCGCGAGCGCGGCCGTCCACCCTGCTGGCTCATACCGCGCCAGCTGCGAGAGCGCTATCAGCACGATCCACCAGGTCATCAGAGCTGACGGGTCGTCACCGCCCTCGCCGAGTGGAGCCCGCAGGTAGCGCGAGCCCAGGTAGTCGAGAAGCGACGCATCGAAGCCGCTCAGGGTCTCGCCCGCGTCGAATGCGACGATCTCAACGAGCACTCCCACGTCGGTCGCGAGGGGCTCTGTCGCGGCCTTGCTCAGCGCCGGGTAGAGATGCCGCTTGTTCACAAAGTCCTCATAGGACGCAAACGGGGCGCCGCGCTCGTTGCGGACGATGCGCTTGCCCACCTCGGGCCTCAGGTTCGCGGATACCGAAAGGGTCGGGGGCGAGTCGTCCCCAAGGCCGGGGGCCCGCGGCAAACCGGGAACCGCACCCCACACTGCCGAAAGGGTCACCGGCTTCGTGAGCGGCGGCGACCCCACCGCCGCCACGACGGCCGGGAACAGTCCAGCCTTCTCGGGCTTGATTGTCGTCGCGCCGATGCGATCGCGGACAGGCTTAACCGAAAGGCCGTGCCCCGGCTTGTGCGCCGGGTCCCCGTGCGCTGAGACGATGGCACGCCCCGCCTGGCTCAGCGCGTAGAAAAGCAGGAGCGGAGACGAGGCCGGTCCGGCAGCCTGGCTCGCCAACAGCAGTTGCTCGAACTGCTCCAGCGCTGCTCCGAAGGTCAGGCGACGCTCGCTCGTAGAGGTGGCACGTCCGGGCGGAGCGGCACGCAGCGCCCGCACCTGGGACACCTCCTCGATCAGATCGTCGATCCCGAACAGCGCCATAGCTCCACGAAGGTAGCTCCACGGCACCCGACGCAAGGAGCGCCGCCGCGGGGGAACTAAGCGGTGGCGCCCGGGAAGGCCCGTGAGACGTCCCGGCTGCAGTCTCGCCGCGGCGCCGGAAGCGTCCACTGCGAGCGCTAACCGTGTTGCCGTGAGCCGTTCTGACCTGACCCCGGTGCGAGCAGTCGGCGAAGGGGCTCGACTGCTCAGACGCGATGGTCGGGAGAGCAGCGCGCACGGGCGTCCTGGAACTGAAGCCGACCGGACGCGGCCGCGAGCTTGGGATGGAGCCCGCCGAGTTCGAGCGCGTGAACCGAAGCCCGGCCGGGGACGGTCTCCCGCCTTCCCGGGCGGCGCTGCCAAGTCCTCCACCCGTGGCACTCTGTGCGTGCGGCGCGGCTTCGGTTCAGGGCTCGAAACCGCGAGCTGTGGGGGCCAGACAAACCCGTGCCACGCACCGATGGTGGCCCAGCCCGTGCCGCGACTTGCGGTGATGTTCGTCGCCGAGCATCATCTGACAAGTGTTCAGGCGCTTTCAACAGCGTCGCCTCTACCGGGAGGTGATGGAGGCAGAGATCGCGGGAGTGGAGAGGCTGCGCGAAGAGACCAGGCGCGACGTCGAGCGACGCTTGACGTCGATTTACGAGCACCTGCAAGAAATTCCTGGAAATCCTCCTTCTTGCCCGGCCTGCGGACGAGGGATGGTCAAGCGGCGCGCCCGCAGGGGCTCGAACAAGGGGGGCAACTTCTGGGGCTGCTCCAGATACCCAGCCTGCTACGGAACCCGCCCGTTCGTTAGATCCCGGTGAGCAAGTACGAGCTTCCCCCAGAGGCGATCCAACTTGTGGAGCGAGTTCGCTCTCTTCGAACTGAGATTGATGGAGCAAGGCGCGCGTTGGACAAGGACCTAGAACGGGTCCGCGCGGGGATCGACAAGGAAGAGAAGCGTCTCGAAAAGGAAAAGCGGCGCCAGGAGAGGGAGCTTTCGTCCCTGGGCGCCCAGATCGAGAAGGACCGCCAGGCGCTGGAATCTCTACTGGAGGATCGGGTCGAAGGTTTTGAGTTCATCGCGAGCGCGTGGGCCGACTACGAGCTTGCGAAAACCGAGGCCCAAGCGGCGGCGCTGCGGAGCAAGTCGCACCCCGCGCACGCTGCCGCGGATGCCGTTCGCGACAAAGGCCGTGACCTCGCCGAAATGAGGCGAAGAGCCAAGCGCGCGGAATGGGTCAGCGGGTTATACGAGTGGCACTTCCCTTGGCTTGAGGAGCTGCGGTATGCCCCCGAGGAGGAGGCGTACGTCAAGGGGGACACCAAGCCGATGAGCGGGGAGCCTCGCGACCCTGCGGGCGACTGGCTCAGTAAGGAGGAGTACGCAGCTCTTTCGTCGACCGAACGGAACCAGCGGGCGTTGGAGCGGTATCTGAAGAGCCGCAAGACGCCCTGGCAGCTCGGGCGTGATTACGAGCGTTACGTCGGATATCTGCGAGAGCAGGATGGGCACTCGGTGACCTACCACGGCATTTTCAAAGGCTTGGAAGATCTAGGCCGAGACCTGCTTGCTGAGAAGGATGATCACATCGAGGTCATCCAATGCAAACGCTGGGCCAAGGCCAAGACGATCCACGAAAAGCACATCTTTCAGCTCTTCGGAACGATGGTGCTAGCCCGAATGGAAGAGCCAAACAAGAAGGTCTCCGGCACCTTCACCACGACGACGTCTCTATCTGAGAAAGCCCGCCAGGTGGCCGATTTCCTCGGAATCAAGGTCGAAGAGAGGTTTCCGCTGTCGGACTATCCGCGAATCAAATGCAACCTGGCGCGAGTTACGGGGGACCGGATCTATCACCTGCCGTTTGACCAGCAATACGACAAGACCATCATCGAACCGCATCGCGGGGAGCGTTACGCGGAGACGGTCGCCGAAGCCGAGGAGCTGGGATTTCGGCGGGCGTGGCGTTGGAAAGGAGCGGGCCCGGAGCATCCAGCGGCTGGCTTTAGGGGGGCGAAGTAGCAACTTCCGAATGAGGGGCATCGTCACCGGGGCCGGGATCGCTCCAGCCGCGGCGCCAGCCAGGCGCCGGTTTCAGGGCACCGCTTCACAGGCCCAGCGTGAGCCGACTGCGCCCCAGTCGCCCCCTGCGCTTACCTGACTCAACCGGACTCCACCGGACTCCACCGGATTGTCGTTCAGAGTCCCGTATCGACGCGATCGCGCCGCCTGACCGGGATTGCGCTTGCTAGAGCGGTTTCTGGCGGGTGGCGGCCGGGCCGGTCGTCCGGGTTCGAATCCCCGTGGCGGTACTGCTGCGCAGCGGCTAGAAGCCGCCGCCGCCGAACAAACCGGTGCCTGCGGTGCGGTCCTCGGGGCTCTCGCCCGAGAGACCGCGGAAGCACGCGAATAGGAAAGTCGCGAACGCGACGCCCAAGACCACGCCCGAGACGGTGCCACCGAGGACGAACAGGCCGACAACCGCGAGTACGGCGGTTACGGCGAACCAGACGCTCGAGCAGGAGGGGGCGCACGGGATTCACCCTACGCGTCTGGGGTGTGCCGATCAACGAGACGACACCGCTCGCAAATACGCTCTGAAACGTGAGTCGTCGGCGCATCGGGTCCCTGGGGGCCGTCCTCTGCGCCGCGGCCGCTGCCATGCCTGGTTGTGCGAGCGGCTCCGCGGGGTCGGTCGAAGCGGCTGTGCCCCACAAGGCACAGAGGG
>JBBQRG010000053.1:0-21546 GCA_038215095.1 Solirubrobacterales bacterium
GCCGTGCTCGTCGGTGCCGGTGAGGAAGAACACGTCCTCGCCGCGCTGGCGCATGTGGCGGGCCAGCACGTCGGCGGCGATCGTGGTGTACGCGTGGCCGAGATGGGGCTCGGCGTTCACGTAGTAGATCGGGGTTGTCACATAAAAGGCCACGGCTTTCGACTCTACCCTCGGGAAAGCGTCATCCGCGCGCACCCGGCCGAGCCGGGTGCTTGCGGCGGGTCAGAGCGCGATAGAGCGCATTCGCGCTGCCGCCGGTCAGGTCCGCCACCACCGCCGCGGCGGGCCGCGGCTTCGCTCCGGCGTCCACCAGCTTGCGCAGCGCGTCGAGGCCCACCACCTCTCCCGGCTCCACGGGCGACGTCGGCCCGAACACGAGCGCCACCTCGCCCCGCGGCGGGGTCTCCCCGTAGCGCTCGGCCAGCTCCGCGGTGGTGCCGCGCACCACCTCCTCGTGCGCCTTCGTCAGCTCGCGCGCCACGACCGCCTCGCGGGCGGGGTCCACCTCGGCGGCCAGCGCCAGCGTGGCGGGCACCCTGCGCGGCGACTCGAAGGCAACGAGCGTGCCGCCCGGCTCGGAGAGCAGCTTTCGCAGCTCGCCCTTCTTGCGCGGCAGGAAGCCCGCGAAGCGCCAGCTGTCGGACGGCAGCGCGGACGCCACCAGCGCCGCGATCGCCGCGCTCGGCCCCGGCAGCACCTCCACCGGCAGGCCGGCAGCCACACACTCCCGTACAAGCACGAAGCCCGGGTCGGAGATCAACGGCATTCCGGCGTCGGACACGAGCGCCACGGTCTCGCCTGCGCTCATGCGCTCAACCAGCTCGCGCGCCCGCTTGCGCTCGTTGTGCTCGTGGTAGGGCACGAGCTTCGCGCTCACCCCGTAGCGGTCGAGCAGCACGCGCGTGCGCCGGGTGTCCTCGCAGGCCACGGCGTCGGCCTCGCGCAGCGCCGAGAGCACGCGCAGCGTCACATCCTCGAGGTTGCCGATCGGCGTCGGGCACACAACCAGGCGGCCGCTCACCCCTCACCCCGTTCCAGTGCGAACAGCGCTGCGCCCACCATCCCGGACTCGTCGCCGAAGTGGGCCGGCACGATGCGCACCGCCTCGCGGTTGGGCGGCAGCGCGTGGTCGGCCACCTCCTGGCGTGCGGGACCCAGGAGCAGCTCGCCGGCCGCCACCGCGCCGCCGCCGATCACGATCACCTCGGGGTTGAACACGTTCACGAGGCCGGTCAACCCGGCCCCCAGCCGGCGGCCCACGGCGGCCAGCGCGGCCACGGCCGCCTCGTCGCCGGAGTGCGCGAGCTCGGTCACGTACTGGCCGCTGACGTGCTCGCCGGCCGCCAGCCGCCGCCCGATCGGCGACTCCGGCCGCTCGCCGCCGGCCGCCTCGCCCGCCAGCCCGATCGCGCTGCCGGACGCCACCACCTCCAGGCAGCCGTGCCCGGGACAGTCGCCCGGGCACGCAGCGCCGTGCAGGTCCACCACCAGGTGCCCGAGCTCGCCGGCGGCGCCCGTGGCGCCGCGGTAGACCTTGCCGTCGATCACGATGCCGCCGCCGATGCCGGTGCCGAGCGCCAGCATCAGCGCGTGCCTGGCGCCCCGAGCGGCGCCGCGGCGGTGCTCCGCCAGCAGCGCCAGGTTGGCGTCGTTGTCCACGTGCACGGGCAGGCCCAGGCGCTCGCTCATGAGGTCGCGGAAGGGCACGTCGTCGAGTGGCAGGTGGTTCGACCAGACCGAGACGCCCGTGTCAGGGGCCACCAGCGAGGGGATTCCGAAGCCCACGGCCTCGACGTCGGGAGCGGCCGCGCGGACCTCCTCGACCGCCTCCACGAAGGTGTCGAGCGTCGTCCCGCGGTCGTCCCCGCGCCACGTGCGGCGCACCCGGTGGTGCACGACAAGCTGCTCGTCGACCACGCCGCCCAGCAGCTTCGTGCCCCCCGCGTCGATGCCGATGACGCGCCTAGGCGGCATGGCCGGACGATATACAGAGGGTGGTGAACGATCCCCAGGGACCCCCCGAGCCGTCCGGCAAGCAGCGTCCCGAGTACAAGGTCTACCGCTCGCGGCGCAGCCCGCTGTCGGGCATGCGCAAGCCCGGCGGGCTGGGCTCGCTGAAGCGCCCCTTCCGCGGCCGCCGCGATCGCGGCCCGCGCGGCCGCAAGCCGCTTTCCCCCGGGCGCATCGTGGCCTGGATCGCCGCGGCGGTCGCCTTCTGGCTGCTGTTCTCGCTGGTCGTCTTCATGATCAGCGCGCAGGTCGAGTCGGGCGCCTCCGACAGCACCAAGCGGGCGCTTTCGAGCCAGGGCACCCTGCTCAGCGGCAGCAACGTGTTGATCCTCGGCTCCGACACCCGCACCGGCGCTTCGATCGACAAGACGCAGCAGGGACCACCCCGGGCGGACAGCATCATGGTCGTCCACGTGGCGTTGGGCAGCGTGCGAAAGCTGTCGATACCGCGAGACTCCTACGCGCAGATCCCGGGCCACAACGCACAGAAGATCAACGCGTCATACGCGCTGGGCGGGGCGCCGCTCACGATCGAGACCGTCCAGGGCTTCCTCGGCAACGGCATCAAGATCAACCACATCGTGGAGGTGGACTTCAAGGACTTCCCGAAGCTGATCGACGCGCTGGGCGGCGTGACGGTGGACAACAAGACGAAGATCTGCTCGCCCGGCTTCGACAACTTCTGGAAGGGCTTCAAGCTCTCGAAGGGCCAGCACCACCTGACGGGCAAGCAGGCACTCGGCTACTCGCGGGTGAGGAAGAACCCCTGCGCCCCGAACGAGAACGACCTCGACCGGGCGCGGCGCCAGCAGGAGGTGTTCACGGCCATGCCCAAGGCGCTCCTGAAGCCCACGACCTTCCTGAAGTACCCGCTCGTGGCCTGGCGCGCGCCGAAGGCGCTCAAGACGGACATGAAGGGTCCGGGCCTGCTGGCGCTGTTCGCGGACCTGGCAACGGGCGGCTCCGCACCCGCCGAGGTGCTCGAGCCCTCCTGCCTGGGCTGCGGCCCCGGCAACTCGCTGATGGTGTCCCAGGGCGCGAAGGCGGACGCCGTCAAGAAGCTCGAGGGCTAGTCGTGCAGCCAGGGGGCGAAGGAGATGCCCACGATCGAGCCCTCGGCCGATAGCAGCCGCGCCACGGTCTGCCCCCAGGGCTCGGTCCGGGCGGGGTGCAGCAGCGAGAATCCCTTCGCCTCGAGCTCCTCGGCGCCGGCCTGAACGGCCTCGGCGTCCTCGACTTCGAACTCGATGCTCACCTGCGGCACCGTCAGCTCCTCGGGCCATTCGCCCGTGCCGAAGCAGGCCTCCGCCGCCTGGGACAGCGGCCAGACACCGAAGTGCTTGCTGCCGCCCACCTTCTCGCTCGACCAGTAGCACGCTCGCGATGAAGAGGACGTTCAACTCGGGCTCCTTTCGCTCATGGCACCATCAGAGCAGAGGCCCCGGGCACCCGTCTTGAACGAATCGGACACCTATCGCGAGTTCGCACCACCCGCCCACCTGCGCGGATCGATCGCCTGCTTCTGGATGCGGCGCGGCGACGGCGCGACGGTGCGGATCCTGCCGGACGCCTGCTCGGACATCGTCTGGCGCGCCGGCAAGGGGGCTGTGCTCGCGGGCCCTGACACCGGGCCCTCGTTCTCGCTCACCCGGCCCGGCGACCTGATCGTGGGCGCGCGCTTCCTGCCCGGCGCCGCTCCGGCGCTTGGGCTGCCGCTGGACGAGCTGCGCGACAGCAGGGTGCCCCTCGCGGAGCTTGGCCTGGACCCGCGCGAGCAGCTCAGCGGCGATGCCGAGCCCGGCGACGCGCCCGCGCTCGTGGCCGCCGCGGCGTCGCGACTGTGCGCGGCCGGCTCCCGGGACCGGTCCGTGCAGGCTGCCGCGCTACGCCTGCTGGATCCGCGCCAGCGCGTGGACAGCCTGGCCGGCGACCTCGGGCTGAGCGAGCGCCAGCTGCGCCGGCGCTGCCGGGCCTCGGTGGGCTACGGGCCGAAGACGCTGCAGCGGGTGCTCCGCCTGAGGGTCTTCATCCGGGCCGGCGAGCCAGAGCTGGCCAGGGCTGCCCTCGACGCCGGCTTCTCCGACCAGTCGCACCTCGCCAGGGAGTGCCGGCGCCTGACCGGCCTGCCGCCGACCGCCCTCAGGGCGCTCGGCTAGTCGCCGCTGGAGGCCTTGGTCTTCGAGTCCGAGCTCTTGGAGTCCGAGCTCTTGGAGTCCGAGCTCTTGGAGTCGGAGCTCTTGGAGTCGGAGCCCTTCGAGTCCGAGCTCTTGGACTCCTTGGACGACGACTCGGAGCTACCGGATTCGCCACCGGAGGACGAGCCGTCGCTGCCGCTACCCTTCTTCTGCTTGCCGTAGTCGGTGTTGTAGAAGCCCGAGCCCTTGAAGTGAACGGCCACGGGGTGGAAGACGCGCTGCGCCGGCGCCCCGCAGGTCGTGCAGCTCTCGAGCGCATCGTCGGCCATCCGCTGGATCACCTCGAACAGATGGTCGTTCTCGCAGCGGTACTCGTACGTGGGCATGGCACTCCGAGTATACGAGTGCCAATCGGCTCTGACGCTCCCGCTAGATTGGCCCCTATCGCGGTCGCCGACGCAGTCACCATGGAGAAAATCGTCGCTCTCTGCAAGCGGCGCGGATTCATCTTCCAGAGCTCCGAGATCTACGGCGGCCTTGCCTCGACCTACGACTACGGCCACTACGGAGTGCTGCTGAAGTCGAACGTGAAGGCCGAGTGGTGGCGCGCGAACGTGCAGGAGCGCGACGACGTGGTGGCACTCGACGCGGCGATCCTCATGCACCCGCGCACGTGGGAGGCCTCCGGGCACCTCGCGGGCTTCACCGACCCGCTCGTGCAGTGCCTCGGCAAGTGCAAGCGGCGCTGGCGCGAGGACCACCTGCGCGAGGAGCAGCCCGAGGGCGAGCTGAAGTGCCCGGAGTGCGGCGGCGACCTGTCGGAGCCGCGCAACTTCAACCTCATGTTCGAGACCCACATGGGCCCCGTCCAGGACGAGGGTTCGATCGTGTACCTGCGCCCGGAGACCGCCCAGGGCATCTTCGTCAACTTCAAGAACGTCCTGCAGTTCGCCCGCAAGAAGCCGCCCTTCGGGATCGCCCAGGTCGGCAAGGCGTTCCGCAACGAGATCACCCCCGGCAACTTCATCTTCCGCACGCGCGAGTTCGAGCAGATGGAGATCGAGTTCTTCACCCCGCCGGCCGACGCCCCGAAGTGGCACATGCACTGGATGGACGAGCGCATCCGCTGGTACAAGGAGCTCGGCATCCGCGAGGACAAGCTGCGGCTGCGCGAGCACGGGCCCGACGAGCTGTCGCACTACTCGAGCGCGACCTCGGACATCGAGTACCTCTTCCCGATGGGCTGGTCAGAGCTCGAGGGCATCGCCAACCGCGGCGACTTCGACCTGACCCAGCACCAGAACGCGTCCGGCGACAAGCTCGACTACGTGGACACCGCCACCGGTGAGCGCTACGTGCCGTACGTGATCGAGCCCTCGGCCGGCGCCGACCGCGCGACGCTGGCGTTCATGGTGGATGCCTATGACGAGGAGGAGGTCGAGGGCCGCCAGCGCACGCTGCTGCGCCTGCACCCGCGGCTCGCCCCGGTGAAGGTGGCCGTGATGCCGCTCCTGAACAAGGAGGGCATGCCCGAGCTGGCGCGCGACGTCTACGAGCAGCTTCGCCGCCGCATGCCGGCCGAGTACGACCAGGGCGGCTCGATCGGCAAGCGCTACCGCCGCCAAGACGAGATCGGCACACCCTGGGGCGTGACCGTGGACCACCAGACCCTCGAGGACCGCACGGTGACCCTGCGCGACAGGGACACGCTCGACCAATCGCGTTTCGCGATTGACGACTTAGACGACGAGCTTGCGCGGCGGCTCGACGCCCCCTGGCGTAGCCCGAAGTAGGAGAACGAGCGCGCTTCCACGGTTGGCTCCCAGGCAAGCCGCGTCCACCGCGTTGCCCCGCGCCCCCAAGGCCAACGGGTGGCGCTGCGCCCTAGCCCTCGGCGAAGCGGCGCAGCTCTTCCGCGATCGCCGCGTCGGACTCGGCCACGGCCGGGTCCGGCCGCTGCCAGCGGGCGCCGTCCAGCATCTCGGTGCGGCCGTCGGCGAGGTGGTCGGCCACGCTCGTCACGCGCAGCTCCACGGCCGCGACCGGCGCCGCTGCGAGCCGCTCCGCCACCACCCGCGCCTCGCCGTAAGCGGTGAACGCCACGCTCTCGCCCAGCAGGCAGAAGGCGACCTGCGGGTCGGCCTGCAGCCGGGCGAGCGTCTCCCGCCGCGCGCCCAGCGCCAGCAGCAGCCGCTCGGCACCCGCCCGCACCGCGGTCGACACGGGTATCGCGTGGGGTCCGCTCACGCACAGCACGCCGGGCGTTCCCGGCTCCCAGCTCGGCAGCGACACCGGCCGAGCTTACGCCTGCGCGGGGGCGTGCTCCGAGGACTCGAAGGCCGCCTTGGGCAGCACGCGGTGGAGCGGGCGCGGCAGCCACCAGTTCCAGCGGCCCATGATCTCCATCGTGGCCGGCACGAGGATCAGCCGCACCAGCGTGGCGTCCAGCGCGATCGCCACGGACAGGCCGAGGCCGATCTCCTTGATCGACGGCACGCCCGTGCCCGCGAAGACGGCGAACACCGCCACCATGATCAGCGCGGCGCTCGAGATCGTCTTGGCGCTGGCCCTCAGCCCCTGGGCCACGGCGAGCGTGGTGTCGCCGGTGGCGTCGTAGCGCTCGCGGATGCGCGACAGCAGGAACACCTCGTAGTCCATCGACAGGCCGAACACGATCGCCAGGAGGAACGGCGGCGTCATCGCCTGGATGTAGCCGAGCGACTGGAAGCCGAGGAAGCCGTCCGCCCAGCCCCACTGGAAGATGGCCACCAGGACGCCGTAGGCGGCGGCCACCGAGAGCAGGTTCATCAACACGGCCTTGAGCGGCAGGAACAGCGAGCGCAGCAGCACCAGCAGCACGAGGTAGCTGAAGGCGAGCACGAACACGAGGATCTTCCACATCGAGCCCGAGACCAGGTTGGTGAAGTCCTGGTTGAAGGCGGTTGCACCGCCGACGTCGATTCGGGCCGCGCGCGCCAGGCCGTTCCCTGAGGCGGCCTGGCTGCGCAGCCGATCCACGAACTGCTCGGCCTGATTGCTCTCGAAGTCGTGCCGTGGCTGCACGGCGATCAGCGCCGCGCGCCCGTCGCGCGAGGGCCGCGGCGGCAGCACGCGCGCCGCCTCGGGGTCGTTGCGCAGGTCGCGCGCGTAGTCGGCAAGCAGGCGGCGGTTCTCAGGCGTCGAGGCGGTGCCCGAGCGGAAGGAAGCGATGACCTGCGTGGGGCCGTTGGACGCCGGCCCCAGCTCCTTGGCCGCCAGTTCGCTACCCACGCGGGTCTCGTTGTGCTTCGGGAACTGGCGCAGCGCGCCGTTGCCGAAGTTGAGCGAGAGCGCCGGGATCGCCATCACCAGCAGCACCCCGGCGGAGAGCGCCGCGGCCAGCACGGGCCGCCGCGTGACCCGCTCGGTCCAGCGCTCCCAGAAGCCGCCGCGCCGTGCGTCCGGGTTGGTCGAGCCCGCGCGGCGGCCACGGGTTCGGAAGTTGCGGAGCATCACGCCCGTGACCACGGCCACGCGACCGCGCGCGTAGGCCCGCTTGCCGAGCAGCCGCATCAGCACGGGCAGCAGCGTCGTGGCGGCCAGGATCGAGATCGCCACCACCACGATCGCGCCCATCGCCATCGAGCGGATCGTGGTCGAGTCCACCAGCCAGAGCCCGGCGAGCGAGACCATCACCGTGATGCCCGAGAAGGCCACCGCCAGGCCGGACGTGCGCAGCGCCACGCGCCGCGCCTCGACCGGGTCCGCGCCGGAGTGGATCTCCTCGCGGTAGCGCGCCAGCACGAACAGCGAGTAGTCCACGGCCACGCCGATCCCGATCATCGAGGCGATGTTCGTCACGAACACCGACATCTCGGTGGCCTGCGAGAGGAAGTAGATGACAGCGCCCGTGATGCCGACGCTGGCGAAGCCGAGCGCCAGCGGCAGCGCCGCCGCGGCCAGCGAGCCGAACACAGCAAGCAGGATCAGCAGCACGATCGGGAAGCCCGCCGACTCGGCTGTGGCGAGGTCCTCCTTGGTGAGGTCCTGCATGCCCGCCCAGAGCGCCTGCTGGCCCACCAGGTAGGGCTGCACACGGTCGCGCGGCGGGCCGCCCGCGCCGATCGCCTTGCGCAGGTCGACCGCCATGCCGGCGATCTGGTTGCGCTCGCCGGAGGGCCGCAGCGGGACCACGGTCACCACGCCGTCGCCCGCCTGGCGCTTGGCGGCCGCCTCGGCGGCGTCCGTGAGCTCCACGTTCGGCAGCCGCGCGGCCTCCGCGTCCACGTGGTCGATCTGCGCGCGCACGTCGGCGGCGGTCGCGCCCGGGCGCCGCGCCAGGACGGCCGCCAGCGAGTCGCGCTGCGCGCCCTTGAACTGCGCCAGCGCCTGATCGACGCGCTCGGAGCCCGAGCCCGGCACCATGAAGCCGCCGCCGGTGAGGTTCTCCGTCTGCTTGGCGGCGAAGGGCGCCGCGGCCAGCAGCAGCACGATCCAGGTGCCGAGCACGAGCCAGCGACGGCGCTCGAGGAAGCCTCCGAGCCTGTCCATCGCGGCCTGCACAGGCGGATCGTAACCCGCTGCCTGCCGCCCCTTATGTGAGAGACGTCACGTGGCGCCGAGCAGGCGGCGCGCCGCCTGCACCGCCAGCTCGAAGCTCGGCTCGCTGCGCCAGCCGGGATCGGACAGCGCCTGGATGCCCAGCCCGTCGCCGAGCGCGAACAGCACGGAGGCCACCACCTCCGGCTCGGCCTCGAGGCTGACCACTCCCTCGAGCTGCTTCTGGCGCAGCGCGGCTGCCAGCTGCTCGCGCCAGCGCCGATAGAGCTCGGCCAGCTCGGCGCGCACCTCCTCGCTGTGGCGCGACGCCGAGAGCAGCTCGTAGATCACCGCCTGGCTGTCGGGTTCGTCCTCGAGGAAGTCCTCGAGCTCGCGGCGCAGGGCCGCGAGGATCGCGTCGGGCGAGTCGGCGCCCGCCAGCAGCTGCTCCATCGCGCGGATGCGCACCTCGCAGTCGTGGCGACAGACCTCCACCAGCAGCCGCTCCTTGCTGCCGAAGTGGTAGTGCAGGAGGCCGCGCGACACGCCGGCCTCGCGAGCCACGTGATCGAAGGTGGATGCCGCCGCGCCGCGCGAGCCGACGCTGGCCCGCATGGCGGCGATAATGCGGCCAGGGGCTTCAGCCATGGGGAGACGATATGAAAAGGGCGCCCCTGGGGGCGCCCTCTTCGGCGTTGGGTGTAGCCGCGGGCGCTAGGTGGTGCCCACTGGCTGGCTGGAGCTGGTGGAGGAGTCCGGCGTTGTGGTCGCCGTGTACTCGAACTCCTCCTCGGCGCCGAACAGCGCGTCCAGCACCTTCTTGCGCAGGTCCTCGCTGAGGGCGAGCGCGAGCCCGCCGCCCACGAGGGCCACAAGCAGCAGCCGGCCGAGGCCGCGCCGCTTCTTCTTCTTCTTGCCACCGCGCAAGGCGTCGGCAGCGTCGCGTAGCGAGCTGGCCGCCTCCTTGATCTCCTTCTGCGTCTTCTTGTCCTCGGTCAGGGCCTTCACCGGGCCCTTGCCGTTGATGCGCGAGTACGCCTTCTTCGCGGAGTCGAAGGCTGCGCGCAGGTTGTCACGCAGCTCCTCGTCTTCCACGAGACGCTGCACGTACTCGTTCGACTGCACCGCCTTGCCCGCGGACACCGCGCCCTTGCCGGCCTTCTCGGCCTTTTTCTTGGCTGCCATTGCTCTCCTCGAATCCGCTTCCGCTGTTTGCGAACAGTACCCGGAAAAAGGCCTGCTCACCCTGCTTGCGGCTCGAGGGCCGCATCCAGCACCTCGTCGACGTTGTCCACGAGCACGAACTCCATCTCCTTGCGGAGGTGCTCGGGGATGTCATCGATGTCCGCTTCGTTGCGCCGCGGGATCACCAGCCGCTCGATCTCGGCGCGCTGGGCGGCCAGCGCCTTTTCCTTCAACCCGCCGATCGGCAGCACCTGTCCGGTGAGCGTGACCTCGCCGGTCATGGCGGTGTCCGAGCGCACCGGCCGGCCCGTCACGAGCGAGGCCAGCGCCGTGGTCATGGTGATGCCCGCGCTAGGGCCGTCCTTGGGGATCGCGCCCGCCGGAACGTGCACGTGGACGTCGTGGCTCGAGAACCAATCCGACGGCACGCTGCCCCCGTCGAGCGTGTTCGCGTGGCGCTTGATGTAGGACAGCGCGGCCGCCGCCGACTCCTTCATCACGTCGCCCAGCTGGCCCGTGATCTGCAGCTTGCCCTCGCCGGGGTAGGCCGTGGCCTCCACGAACAGCACGTCGCCTCCGGCCGGCGTCCAGGCCAGCCCGGTGGCCACGCCGGCCTCGTCGGTGCGGCGCGTCACGTCGGGCTGGAAGCGGCGCTTGCCCAGCAGCTCCACCACGGCCTTCGCCCGAATCGTGCGCTTCGACTTGCGGCTCCCCTCGGCGAACTCGCGCGCAACCTTGCGGCACACCGAGCCGATCTCCCGCTCGAGGTTGCGCACCCCGGCCTCCCGCGTATAGCCGTCGATGACCACGTCGATCGCGTCGTCGGTGAACTCGATCTTCGAGCGGCCCACGCCGTTGCGCTCCATCTGGCGCGGCACGAGGTAGCGCTTGGCGATCTCGCGCTTCTCCTCGTGCGTGTAGCCCGACAGCTCGATCACCTCCATCCGGTCGCGCAGCGGCGGCGCGACCGGGTCGAGCTGGTTCGCGGTGGTGATGAAGAAGACGTGCGAGAGGTCGAACGGCAGGTCCAGGTAGTGGTCCCGGAAGGTCGAGTTCTGCTCGGGGTCGAGCACCTCGAGCATCGCGCTTGACGGGTCGCCGCGGAAGTCCGCGCCCATCTTGTCGATCTCGTCGATCATCAGCACCGGGTTCTTCGAGCCGGCGTCGCGCATCGAGCGGATGATCGTGCCGGGCATCGCGCCGATGTAGGTGCGGCGGTGGCCGCGGATCTCCGACTCGTCGCGGATGCCGCCCACCGAGATGCGCTCGAACTGCCGGCCCATGGCGCGCGCCACCGAGCGCCCCAGCGAGGTCTTGCCCACGCCGGGCGGGCCGACGAAGCAGAGGATCGAGGAGCTGGCGTCGGGCTTGAGCTTTCGCACGGCCAGGAACTCCAGGATGCGGTCCTTCACCGGCGCGATGTCGTAGTGGTCCTCGTCGAGGGTCTTGCGCGCCTCCTTCAGGTCGAGGCTGTCCTCCGACTCCTTCGACCACGGCAGCGTGGCGAGCCACTCGAGGTACGTCCGGATCACGCCGTACTCGGCGGCCTGCGGAGGCAGCCGCTCGAAGCGGTCGAGCTCGCGGTCGGCCTGCTTGCGGGCGACCTCGGGCAGGCCGGCCGCGTCGAGCTGCTCTCGCAGCTCGCTGGCCTCCGCCTGCTGCTCGTCCACCTCGCCGAGCTCCTCCTGGATCGCCTTGAGCTGCTGGCGCAGGAAGTACTCGCGCTGCCCCTTCTCCATCTCCGACTGAACCTGCGACTGGATCTTCGAGCCGATCGCCACCAGCTCGAGCTCGCGCGCCAACACCTCCGACAGCAGTCGCAGGCGCTTTGCCACGTCGCGCTCCTCGAGCAGCTTCTGCTTCTCCTCGGTCTTGATCCGCAGCGAGCCGGCGATCATGTGCGCCAGCTCCGCCGGGTCCTGGAGGTTGGTCACCGCGATCTGCAGCTCCTCGGGCAGGTACGGGACCTCGGCGATGATCTGGGAGAACATCGCCTGCACGTTGCGGTGGAGCGCCTCCAGCTCGTCCGATGGGTGCACGATGTCGGGCGCCTCCTCGATGCGCGCGACGAGGTAGGGATTGTTGGACACGTAGCTCTCGATCCGCACGCGCTGGGCGCCGTGTACGAGGATCCGCAGCGTGCCGTCGGGCACCTTCATCATGCGCGCCACCACGCCGGCCACGCCGACCCCGTAGAGGTCGTCGGCCCCCGGGTTCTCGTGCTCGGGGTCCTTCGACGCCACCATCGTCAGCATGCGCGAGCCGGCCAGCACGTCGTTGACCAGCTCGATCGACCGCTCCTGGCCGATCGCGAGGGGCACCAGCGTCTCGGGAAACGCCACGCTGTCGCGCAGCGGCAGGACCGCCAGCGACTGCGGCAGCGAGACGGCGGCGACCTGGAGCGGCTCGCCGTTCTCGGAAGGGACCTGGATGCTCACTCGGCGCCCCCGGAGCGCTCATCGTCGCCCGGCGGCTCAGCGCCCTCCTCGATCGGCACCCGCCGCGAGCGCTCCTGGCGCGCGGCCAGCGGCACCTCCACCTGCAGCACGCCGTCCTCGTAGCTGGCGCGCGCCTGCTCGGCCAGCACGTCGGCGCCCAGCTCCACCGTGCGCCGGAACGGGCCGTGCTCGATCTCGATCTGCTGGTAGAGCCGGCCGCGCGCCTGGTCGGGGCGGCGCTCGCCCGCGATCAGCAGCTGGCGCCCGCGGATCTCCAGCGCGACGTTCTCGATGGTCACGCCGGCGAGGTCTGCCTTGACCACGGCGCGCGGCGGATCATCCACGTAGAACACGTCCACCGGCGGCGAGAAGCCCCGGCCGCGCAGGCCGGTCGAGCGCTCGAAGACGTCGCCGAACAGCTCGTCGATCTCGCGCCGCATGCGCTCGAAGTTCGCGAACAGGTCGCGCGAGGGAGGCATGTCCGTCAGCCACCCGGCACGTCGTACACCGCGCCCTCCTCGGCCATCTCCACCGGGGCGCCGTAGCCCTCGCTGGCCTCGTCGCGGGCCCAGCTCGCGTCGAGCTCGTCCGAGATGTGGGTGATCACGAGGCGCTTGACCTTTGCCTCGCGGCCGTGCTCCCCGGCCTCGCGCGGGGTCAGGTGGCCGCGCTTACCGGTGCGCTCGGGGCGCGGCAGCGTGCCCTCGACCACGAGCAGGTCGGCCTCGGCCGCGAACTTCTTCAGCTCGTCGGTCGGACTGCTGTCGGCGCCGTAGACGATGCGCCCGCCGTTCTCCGAGTCGATCGACATGGCGAACGTCTCCGTGAAGTGCGGCACCTCGTGGAAGCGGATCTTGAACGGCCCGATCTCGACCGTCGAGTTGACGTCGTACTCGATCATGTCGAACGCGTTCTCGATCAGGTCGTCGTTGCCCCAGGCCCCGACGACGCGGCGAAAGGTGTCGCGCGAGCCGGGCGGGGCGTAGAGCTTGGGGCACGCGGGATTGTCGGTGCCCGGGAAGCCGCCCACCGGGACCGGCTGCTGTCGCGGCGCGTAGGTCAGCGCGTAGGAGTAGGGCACGAGGTCGAGGAAGTGGTCGGCGTGCAGGTGCGAGAGCACCACCGCGTCGATGTCCACGTAGTCGCGGAACTGGCGCAGCTTGGAGAAGACGCCGTTGCCCATGTCGATCACGACCGCGGTGTCGCCCTCTTCGAGCAGATATCCGGAGCACGCACCCCCGGCGTCTTGCCAGGAGGGCGACTTGCCGAGGACCCTCAACCTCATGCCCCGCAGCCTATAACCGGAGCCCTACGCCCACTACGGGTCGGGGGCGCCGTGGGACGCGGGGGAGCCGCGCGCCTCCCCGCACACGTCGGGGACGCGGTCGATTACCCGTTCGGTTGGGGAAAGGCGTACGTCGCGGTGATCCGCTCCGTGCGGAACACGAAGGCCAGCTGGCGCTCGGGGGCGAGGTTGCGCTCGGCGGGGCGGAAGGTCGAGCAGGGCTCCGAGAGGTCGAGAGCGCAGAGGTGGTTCTGGTGGAAGAAGCAGTCCTCGCATGAGACCCGCTTGCCCTTGCTCTTGACCAGGTTTGCCATCGGCGGCCATCCTGCAACACCCGCCCGGCCTTCGCCAGTCGCGTTTCCGCAAAACGGGCCTTTTCCCCGTCCCTGCAATCTCCAGCTTTTTCGGCGGCGGGGTCGCAACTACCGGGTTTTGGGAGGGGGCGAATATCGTCGGGCCGGTGGAACTGGTGACCGGCGCGACCGGATACGTGGGCGGCCAGCTCACGCGGCGGCTCGTCGCCGAGGGCCGGGCCGTGCGCTGCCTCGCCCGCGACGCGTCGCGGCTGGAGGCGCTTGGCGACGGCGTCGAGCCTGCGGCCGGCGACCTGCTGAGCGGCCGTGGCCTCGAGCGCGCCCTCGACGGCATCCGGACCGCCTACTACCTGGTGCACTCGATGGAGGCGGCCGGTGAGAGCGGCGGCGACTTCGGCGAGCGCGACCGCCGCGCCGCCGGCAACTTCGCGGACGCGGCGGGCAAGGCCGGCGTGGAGCGGATCGTCTACCTGGGCGGCATCGCGCCTTCCGGCAGACCCTCCCCACACCTGCGCTCGAGGCTCGAGGTCGAGACGATCCTGCTCGAGGCGATCCCCGCGTCCACCGCGCTGCGGGCCTCGATCGTGATCGGCGCCGGCTCGTCGTCCTTCCGCGTGCTCGTGCGGCTGGTGGAGCGCCTTCGGGTGCTGCCGATGCCGGCCTGGCGCTCCAACCGCACGCAGCCGATCGACGAGCGCGACGTGATCGATTACCTCTCCCTCACCGGCTCCACGCCGGCGGCCGCGGGGAGGTCGCTCGACGTGGTGGGCCCCGACGTGGTCAGCTATGGCGAGATGATCGAGTCCATCGCCGAATCGATGGGCGTGGGCCGGGTGCCGCTCGGCATCGCCCGCTCCCTCACCGCGCCGGCCAGCGCGGTGGTCAGCGCCGTGACCGAGCAACCGCTCGAGCTGGTGCGCCCGCTGATGGCCAGCCTCGAGTCCGACCTGCTGCCGCGCGACCCCGCCGAGGCTGCCGAGATGTACGGGCTCCGGCCGCGCCGCTTCGAGCGCGCCGTCGACCATGCGCTTGCCGAGTGGGAGTCACTCGAGCCGCTGGGTGCCCGGTGAAGGTCGAGCGGACGGTGGAGCTGGACGCGCCACCGGAGAAGGTGTACGACGTGGTGATGGACCCGCGGCGCCTCGAGGAGTGGGTCACGATTCACCACAAGCTCGACAACGCGCCCCCCGGCTCGCTCAAGGAGGGATCGGAGGTGAGCCAGACCATGAAGCTCGCCGGGCGCAAGTTCAAGGTGCGCTGGACGGTGGTGGAGAACAAGCCGTGCGACCACGTCGTCTGGGAGGGCAAGGGCCCGGTCTTCTCCCACGCCCGCGTGATGTACGACTTCAAGCCGTCCGGCGAGGGCACGTCCTTCTCCTACACGAACGAGTACGACCTGCCGGGAGGCGCGCTCGGCCGCATCGCGGGCAACACCGTCACACGCATCACCGGCAAAGAGGTCGACGCCTCGCTGCAGAAGCTCAAGGAACTCGTCGAGTAGTCCGGATAGCTAGTATTAACGGTTAATTGCCGGTTTACTAGTTACTGGAGAGGTTTTGACCAATTTTCTGGATGAGAAGCGCAAGGAGATAGATGCGCGACTTCGTGAGCTTCGGCCACTGGTGGACGAGTTCCACCGGCTCGAGAAGGCATCGGCCGCTCTCGCGGAGGTAGGCAACGGAAGCCAACAGTCCACGACGCGCCGCCGCCGCGGCCCAGCCGCCTCCAGCGGTGGCCGCCGCCGCCGAGGCCGCCCGCGCGGGAGCGGCACCCGCTCAGTGCAGGCGCTCGAGCTCGTGAGGGCACGGCCGGGCATCACCATTTCGGAGCTCGCCGAGGCCATGAACATCAAGGCCAATTACCTGTATCGGGTATTGCCCACCCTCGAGTCCGAGGGACAGGTGAAGAAGCGCGACAAGGGTTGGCACCCGGCCTGAGCTAGACCAGGTCCTTCACGGCCTCGCGCTCTTCCTTCAGCTCGTCGACCGAGGCCTGGATCTTCTCCTTCGAGAAGTCGGTCAGCTCGATGCCCTGCACGACCTCGTACTTGCCGTCCGAGCAGGTGACTGGGAACGAGCAGATGATGCCCTCCTCGATGTCGTAGTCGCCCGTCGAGGGGATCGCCATCGAGCGCCAGTCGTCGGCGCCGAGCACCCAGTCGTGCACGTGGTCGATGGCCGCGCTGGCGGCCGAGGCGGCGCTGGAGGCGCCGCGGGCGTCGATGATCGCCGCGCCGCGCTTGCCGACCGTGGGCAAGAACTGCTCCTCGATCCAGACCTGGTCGTCGACGACGTCGGCGGCGGTCTCGCCCTTCACCTTCGCGTTGAACAGGTCGGCGTACATCGTGGGCGAGTGGTTGCCCCAGACGCTCATGTTGGTGATGTCGGCGAGCGGGCAGCTGAGCTTGTCGGCGAGCTGGGCGAGCGCCCGGTTGTGGTCGAGCCGGGTCATCGCCGTGAAGCGCTCGTTCGGCACGTCGGGGGCGTGGCTCATCGCGATCAGGGCGTTGGTGTTGGCAGGGTTGCCCACCACCAGCACGCGGATGTCGTCGGCCGCGCCGTCGTTGATCGCCTCGCCCTGCGGCCCGAAGATCTTGCCGTTCTCCTGCAGGAGGTCGGAGCGCTCCATGCCCTTGCCGCGCGGCTTCGCGCCCACCAGCAGGGCCACGTTCGCGCCGTCGAAGGCCTCCTTGGCGTCGTCGGTGAGCTGCATCCGGCGCAGTAGCGGGAAGGCGGAGTCCTCGAGCTCCATCGCAACGCCCTCGAGCGCCTCCATCGCGGCCGTTATCTCGAGCATTCGCAGCTCGACCGGCTGGTCCTTGCCGAGCATCTCGCCAGCGGCGATCCGGAACAGCAGGCTGTAGCTGATCGCGCCGGCCGCGCCGGTGACTGTCACCTTCACTGGGTCACTCACGATGCGTTCTCCATCTCCTTGATCACCGCGTCGGCGTACTCGGAGGTGCCGACGGCACTCGGGTCGTCGCGGTCGTCCTTCAGGTCGTAGGTCACGTCCTCACCCTTCTTGATCACCTCGGCGATCGCCGCCTCCATGCGGTCGGCGGACTCGTCCTCGCCGAGGTGGTGCAGCATCAGCACGCCCGACAGCATCAATGCGGTCGGGTTCACCTTGTTCTGGCCCTTGTACTTGGGGGCCGAGCCGTGGGTGGCCTCGAAGATCGCCGCCTCGTTGCCGATGTTCGCGCCCGGCGCCAGGCCCAGGCCGCCGATCAGGCCGGCGCCCAGGTCGGAGACGATGTCGCCGTAGAGGTTTGGCAGCACGATCACGTCGTACTCCTCGGGCCGCGACACGAGCTGGTTGCAGAGGTTGTCGATGATGCGGTCCTCGAACTCGATCTCCGGGTGCTTCTCCGCGACCTTGCGGGCGGTGTCGAGAAAGAGGCCGTCGGTGTGCTTCATGATGTTCGCCTTGTGAGCGGCGGTGATCTTCTTGCGCCCGTACTCCTTGGCGTAGTCGAAGGCCGACTCCACGATCCGCTCTGAGCCGAAGATCGAGATCGGCTTGATCGAGATGCCCGAGTCGTCGCGGATCGGGCTGTCCAGCTCGTCGGCCAGAAACTTGGCGAGCTTCGCCACCTCCTCCGAGCCCTGCTCGAATTCGATCCCCGCGTAGAGGTCCTCGGTGTTCTCGCGCACGATCACGATGTCGGTATCCGGGAACTTCGTGCGTACTCCCTCGTAGGCCTTGCAGGGCCGGATGCACGAGTAGAGGTCGAACTCCTTGCGCAGCGCCACGTTGATCGAGCGAAAGCCCGAGCCCACTGGCGTGGTGGTGGGGCCCTTGATGGCGATCCCGCGCTCGCGGACCGAGTCCAGCGTGCGGTCGGGCAGCGGGTTGCCCTCCTCCTCGTAGACGTCCTCGCCGGCGTCCTGTTCGTCCCATTCGAACTCGACACCGGTGGCCTCGAGCACGCGCCGGGTCGCCTCGGCGATCTCGGGTCCGGTGCCGTCTCCGGGGATGAGGGTGACGCTGTGAGCCAAATCGGTCCTTTCTGTGGTCCGGGGTGACGCGGGCAGTCTGCCAACATTCCCCGGCACGGTGTTCGGCGGAGGATCGATCCAGCTGGCGCGGGTGTTCGGCATCCGCATCGGCGTGGACCCGAGCTGGTTCTTCGTCCTGTTCCTGATCATCTGGTCGCTGTCGGGCTACTACGACAACTTCGCCCTCGCGGTGATCAGCGCGCTGCTCTTCTTCCTGTCGATCGTGCTGCACGAGCTGGGCCACGCAGTCGTGGCCATGCGAAACGGCATCCCGATCCTCGGCATCGACCTCTGGATGTTCGGCGGCATGGCGAAGATGAGCGGCGACACCCAGTCGCCCGGCGTCGAGTTCCGGGTGGCCGCCGCCGGGCCGCTCGTCACGCTCCTGATCGTGGGGGTGTGCCTCGGGCTCGGCGCGCTCGTCGCCGGCGGCCACGACGCCCTGCAGGCGACCCGCTTCGAGGGCACGGCCAGGGGCGCGACGGCGGTGCTGGGCTACCTGGCGTCCATCAACGCGCTGGTCCTGGTGTTCAACCTGATCCCCGGCTTCCCCCTCGACGGCGGCCGCATCGCCCGGGCGATCGTCTGGTGGCGGACGGGGGACCGCAACCGCGCGACGCTCTTCGCGGCACGCCTTGGCCGCGGCTTCGCCTATCTGATGATCGCGGGCGGTGGCTACATCCTGCTCAGGGGCGGCGACGCCGTGTTCGGCATCTGGCTTGCCTTCATCGGGCTCTTCCTCTCCCAGGCGGCCCGCGGTGCGGAGGTGGAGAGCGCGATCGGGAGCCGCATCGACGGGCTCAAGGTGGCCGACGTGATGGACGCCGAGCCGGTCGCGGTGCCCGAGGACCTGCCGCTCGACCGGGCCGAAAACGAGTTCTTCCTGCGCTACGGCTGGCCCTGGTTCCCCGTCGTGGACGCCCGCGGCCGGCTGGTAGGGCTGCTCAGCCACGAGGCCGTGACGAGCCTGCCGGAGGCCGTCCGCTCCGGCCGCACGGTGGGCTCGGTGATGGCCCGCACCGAGCCCGACAGCGGCCTGCGTGTACAGGTCGAGGAGCCGCTCGAGACGCTGCTCGGCCGGGAGGCCCTGTCGCGGCTCGGCGCGCTCATGGCGGTGGACGCCGATGGCAGGCTGCGCGGCATCGTGACGGTCGACCAGCTGCGACGGGCCCTCCGCCCCGCCGCGCCCGTTGCATAGAATCGCCGCCCGCCACCCGCATGCCCCAACACGATGTCCTCGTCATAGGAGCCGGCCTCGCCGGCCAGCGCGCAGCCCTCGCCGCGGCTGAGGAGGGCGCCAACGTGGGCGTCATCTCCAAGGTCCACCCCGTTCGCTCGCACTCGAACGCGGCCCAGGGAGGCATCAACGCGGCGCTCGACCCCGAGGACTCCTGGGAGTCGCACGCCTTCGACACGGTCAAGGGCTCGGACTACCTCGGCGACCAGGACGCCATCGAGATCATGTGCCGCGAGGCGCCGGACGAGGTGCTCACGCTCGAGCACCTCGGCGTGACGTTCCACCGCGACGAGACCGGCCACCTCGGCAAGCGCGCCTTCGGCGGCGCCTCGGCGGCCCGCACCTACTACATCGCCGACATCACCGGCCAGGCGATCCTGCACGTGCTCTACGAGCAGCTGATGAAGCACGAGGAGGTCTACCGCTACGAGGAGTGGTTCACCACCGCGCTCGCCCAGGACGACGACGGCCGCATCGCCGGCGCGGTAACGCGCAACATCCGCGACGGATCTATGGAGCTGTTCTCGGCGAAGACCGTGATCCTCGCCTCCGGCGGCAACGGGCAGGTCTACAACCCCACCACGAACGCGCTCGCCTGCACCGGGGACGGGATCGCCATGGCCTACCGGATCGGCGCCCCGCTGATGGACATGGAGATGGTCCAGTACCACCCCACCACGCTCGCTGGCCTCGGCCTGCTCATCACGGAGGGAGCCCGCGGCGAGGGCGCCCACCTCTACAACGCCGAGGGCGAGCGCTTCATGGAGAAGTACGCGCCCAACAAGATGGAGCTCGCCTCGCGCGACGTCGTGTCCCGCGCCGAGCAGACCGAGATCAACGAAGGTCGCGGCTTCGACGACGGCACCGTCGCGCTGGACATCACCCAGGTGCCGCGCAAGCGCATCCACGAGGCGCTCAGGGAGATCGTGAACGTGGGCCGCGACTTCGCCGGCGTGGACATCACTCAGGAGCCGATCCACATCAAGCCCGGCAACCACTACGTGATGGGCGGCGTGAAGACCGACGTGAACGGCCAGACCGACATCCCAGGGCTCTACGCCGCCGGCGAGGTGGCCTGCGTCTCGGTGCACGGCGGCAACCGCCTGGGCGCCAACTCGCTGCTCGACACGCTCGTGTTCGGCCGCCGCTCGGGACAGCACGCGGCCAAGGCCGCGAAGGGCATGGCGGTCACCGAGCCCAGCCGCGCGCGCCTGAACGACGAGGGCGCCCGCATCGCCGAGATCATGGGCCGCGAGCGCACCGGCCGGCGCGTGTCGGAGATCAAGGCCGAGCTGGGCGCCACCATGGACAAGTACGTGGCCGTGTTCCGCGACAAGGAAGGCCTGAACGAGGCGCTCGAGATCGTGCGCCGGCTGCGCGAGGAGGCCCAGAACCCGTCGATCGACGACCACGGCGCCGTGTTCAACCAGGACCTGCTGGGCGCGCTCGAGCTGCAGTTCATGATCGACACTGCGGAGGCCACGGTGATCGGCGCGATCGAGCGCAAGGAGAGCCGCGGGGCCCAGTTCCGCACGGACTTCCCCGACCGCAACGACGACGAATGGATCAAGCACATCAACCTCACGCTGAACGGCGACGAGCCGGACATCTCCTACTCCGAGGTCACGAAGACCCGGTGGGAGCCGGAAGAACGGAAGTATTGACCCGTGGCTGAGAACTACACACTGAAGGTCCGCCGCTACGACCCCGAGTCGGGCCAGCCGGCGTATTGGCACGACTTCGAGGTGGAGCTCGACCCCGAGCGCTCGGTGCTCGACGGGATCCTGCAGGTCAAGGACCGCGAGGACGCCTCGCTGGCCATCCGCTGCTCCTGCCGCGCCGCCATCTGCGGCTCCTGCGGCGTGCGCATCAACGGCAAGTCCTCGCTGGCCTGCAACACCCGCATCTCCGACGCCGCCGACCGCGCGCCCGACGGCGGCGCGATCGTGGTCGAGCCGATGGGCAACATGCCCGTCATCAAGGACTTGATCGTGGACATGGACGCCGTCCACTGGAAGAAGGTCCAGCGCGTGGTGCCGTGGCTGCTGCCGGAGGGCCCGCCGCCCGAGCGCGAGTACCTCGTGCCGCCCGAGGCGATGATGGACGTGACCCAGTCGATGGCCTGCATCCACTGCGGCGCCTGCGTCTCGGCCTGCCTTTCGCTGGAGGTCGACCCCGAGTTCATCGGCCCCGCGGCCCTGGCCAAGGCCTACCGCTTCGTGGGCGACCCGCGCGACGGCGCCACCGAGGAGCGGCTGCAGGACCTGGCCGAGGACCCGCACGGAATGTACGACTGCACCCACTGCTTCGCCTGCATCGAGGTCTGCCCCAAGGACGTGGCGCCGATGAGCCAGATCATGCGCCTGCGCCGCAAGGCCACGAACGACTACGAGATCAAGGACCGCAACAACGGCTACGGCCACGAG